>DASXAW010000102.1:0-35217 GCA_036406535.1 Gaiella sp. | reverse complement strand
ACGACGCTGACCGAACGGACGCACGGTAGCCGTCGCCCGCCGGTCGCACCCCCGCCGAAGGTGCAGTGCAGGCACGACCGTTGGGTTGGAGCGGGGGCCGGCGAGCCCGGCTAGTTGAACGCGCGGCCCCCGTTGACCCAGATGTTCTGGCCCGTGACGAAGTCGGAGCCGGGACCGACGAGGAAGAGGAGGGCGCCGACCAGGTCCTCGGGCGCCTGCTCGCGCGCGAAGATCCTCTGCGCCGCGAGCGTCGGCGCCATGTCCGGCTGCCGGTTGTCGTAGTCGCGGTCGAAGGCGACGTAGTCCGGCGTCAGCGTGTTGACGCAGATCCCGTCGGAGCCGAGCTCACGGGCGAGCGCGCGCGTGAGGCCGACGACGGCTGCCTTGGAGGCGACGTAGTGCGCGAAGCCCGGCGGCGCCGTCGGGACGGTCATCGACGAGACGTTCACGACCTTGCCGCGCCCCTGTCGCCGCATGGCGGGCGCGACCGCGCGCGTGCAGAGCCAGGCTCCCTTCACGTTCACCGCGAGCACGCTGTCCCACTCTTCGTCGGAGATCTCCTCGAACGGCTTCTTCACGATCGTGCTGTAGACGGCTGCGTTGTTGACGAGCGCGTCGATACGTCCGAGGCGCTCGACGACCTGCGCGGCGAGCCGCTCGGTCGACGCGCGATCCGTCACGTCGACCTCGATGGCGAGATCCACGCCTTCGACCGCCGCGAGATCGGCGCCGACGACCGTGTAGCCCGCCGCGGCGAGCTCGCGACAGTAGACGGCGCCCAGCCCGGAGGCGGCGCCGGTGACGATCACGACGTCGCTCACGGGTCCCACTCGACGTCGAGCGAGGTGAAGCCGCGGGCGAAGAACACCGCCTCTCGTTCCGCACGTCCCGACCCCGGCCGGAGATTCGTAAGCCTCCGAATCAGCATCGGAAGGGCAACGCGGAGCTCGAGCCGCCCGAGGGGCGCCCCGATGCAGAAGTGGATCCCCTTCCCGAACGCGAGGTGCGCGCCGACGTCCTCGCGCTCGTGGCGGTATGCGTCGGCCTCGCCGAACACGCACGCGTCGCGGTTGGCAGACGCGAAGTGCGCCATCACGCGCGCGCCCTCGGGCAGGACGGCCCCGCCGAGCTCGACCTCTCGCGTGGTCACGCGGAAGAGCCCCTGGGCCGGCGACTCGAGCCGGAGGATCTCCTCGATCGCCTTCGCGCAGAGCGCGGAATCGAGCAGGTGCTCGCGCAGCACGGGCTCCGCGAACATGCGGTGCAGCACGCTCCCGATCGCGCGCGTGACCGTCACGTGCCCGGCCACCATCAGGTCGAGCGGGAGCCCGGCGATCTCGACTGCGCTCAGCGGCTCGTCCGCGCCGTCGTTCGCCGCGACCATTGCGCCGAGGAGGTCGTCGGTCGAGTTCTCCCGTCGCTCCTCGACCGCCGCGACGCAGTATCGCTGCAGCTGGACGAGGCCTCTCGCGTGGCCGAGCTGCTCTTCGAGCGGCTGCTCCTGCTGCAGGAGCAGCCAGTCGAGCCCCCAGAGGTGGATCTGCTCCAGATCGGCACGCGGGAACCCGAACAGCTCGCCCAGCACCCGGAGCGGCAGGGGCCAGGCGAACGCCTCGACGATATCCGCGTGCCCCAGCGGCGCCAGCCCGTCGATCAGCTCGGACGCGATCTCCACGATCCGCGGCTCGAGCTCGTCGATCCGGCGCGGCGTGAACGCGCGCGCGACGAGCCCCCGGATGCGGTCGTGCAAAGGGGGGTCGAGCTCGATGATGTACGGCATCTCCGGGTATCCCTCGGCGAGCACCGCGAGCACGCCGTCCGGGAGCGACGCCGACGAGGACTTGAGCGCACCGGTCGAGGAGAAGGTGTGGTGGTCCTTGAGCACGGTGAGGACGTCGTCGTGCCGCGTCACCACCCAGAGGTCGAGCGCCGGCGCATGGAAGACCGGCTGCTCGCGCCGCGCCAGGGCGAGGACGTCGAAGGGGTTCTCCCGCTGCTCGGGCGACGTCGGGTCGAAGGGGATCGCCGCGCCCGTGCTCACGGGGTCAGTCAACACGGTCCGGCCCGAGGAGCGGCGCGGCGGCCTCAGAACGACCAGAACACGGGCACGAGGAGCACGGCGACCGCGCCGAACAGGACGAGGAGGGGGAGGCCGAGCTTCCAGTAGTCGCCGAAGCGATACCCGCCCGGGCCCATCACCATCAGGTTGGCAGGGGTCGCCACAGGCGTGAGGAACGCGGCCGCGGACGCGACGCAGACGCCCATCAGGAGCGGCTTGGGCGAGACGTCGAGCTCCCCAGCAGCGGACACCGCGATCGGGATCACGATCAGCGCGGTCGCCATGTTCGAGATCAGCTGGCCGAGCGCGAAGGTGAGGAGCACGAGCCCGAGCAGGAGCGCGTGCGGGCCCGAGTCGCCGACGACGTCGACGAGCCGCTCGGCGAGCGTGTTGGCGGCGCCCGTCGAGACCATCGCCGTCGAGAGCGGGATCATCCCGGCGACGAGGACCACCGTCGTCCAGGCGATCCCGCGGTAGGCCTGCTCCACCGTGAGGACGCGGGAGAGGACGATCGCACCCGCCGCGAGCAGCCCGGCGACCGCCGGGGGGACGAGCCCGGCAACGAGGAGGACCACCATCCCGGCGACGATCACCAGCACCTGCGGCGCGCCGGGGCCGAGCGGCACCGCCTGGCGGCGGATGAGCGCGGGATCGTCGACGACGAGCACGTCCGGATCGTCGAGGTGGTACTCGAGGTGGTGCCACTCCCCCTGGAGCACGAGGACGTCGCCGACCGCGAGCTGCGTCTCTCCAGGGAGGTCCTCGCCCTTGCGCTGGATCGCGACGACGACGAGATCGCCGCTCTCCGTCGTCATCCCGGGAAACATGGTCGAGCCGATCAGCCCCGACCGGGGCGGGATGAGGACCTCGGCGACGCCGGAGCCGCGGCTGACGAGCTCCTCCGGATCGTGCGTGAGCGCGTACTCCTCGACGAGCGTCTGCGCGAGGCCGCCCAGGTCGCGTCCCATCGCGCGCGGCGTGCGGGTCGGCAGGAGGCGCTCGCCGAGGAGCACGACGATCGCGGCAGTCCCCACGAGGAGCGGCAGCCCGACGAGCGCGAACGAGAAGAAGCCGAAGCGGCCGACGCCGGCGTCGGCCGCGTACTGGGAGACGATCACGTTGACCGGCGAGCCGGTCAGTGCGAGCAGCGAGCCCGCGTGCGCGCCGAACGCGAGCGGGATCAGCAGCTGAGAGGGCGACAGGCGCAGCCGGACGGCCGTCACGGCCATCACCGGCAGCAGCGCGGCGACCGACCCGTTGACGCTGATCAGGGCGGTGAGCATCGCGACCGTGCCCAGCATCAGCACCATCAGCTTTGTCTGCGACGCCCCGGCGCCGGCGATCAGCTGCTCCCCGGCCCACGCGGTCACACCCGTCGAGTCGAGCGCCTCGCTGACGATGAACAGCGACGCGATGAAGATCACCGTCGGGTCGCCGAAGCCGGCGAGCGACTGGTCGAGCGTCAGCACACCCGTCGCCCACAGCGAGAGGGCGACGCCGAATGCCACGACGCCGACCGGCAGCCGGTCCCAGACGAAGACGGCGACGGTCACGCCGACCACGAGGAACGTGATCGTCGAGTCGCTCATCTCGGCCGAGGCGCTGCCGGCTTGCGTGCGACGCGCGGGCGCGGCGCGAGGCTCACTCCAGCGCCGCTGCGATGCCGAGCATCACGAGCGAGGCCACGAGGAGGATCCCCATCAGCGGGAGCATGAACCGGATCCACTTGTCGTACCGCACACCTGCGAGCGCGATGCCCGCCATCACCACGGCGCTGGTCGGGGTGACGAACCGCGCGAGCCCGGCACCCCAGCTCCAGCCCGTGACGACGAGCGGGCGTGACACGTCCGCGAAGTCCCCGAGGGGGGCGAGGAGCGGCATCGCGAGCGTGGCGTGGCCGGACGACGACGGGATGATGAACGCGATCCCCGTGTTGATGATGAAGACGAGGCCGATGAAGCTGACTGCCGATGTCCCGCTCACGGCGTTCTCCATCCAGCTGAGAATCGTGTCGATCGTCTGCGTGTTGTTGAGGATCACAGTCACACCGCGGGCGAGCACCACCGCCACGCCGGCGCCGATGAAGTCGCCGAAGCCGCGAGCGATATTCCCCGTGATCTGCTTCTCGCTGAACCCCGCCACGAGACCGACGACCACCGAGGCGACGAGGAACATCGCGATCAGCTCGGGGAACCACCAGCCGAGGTTCCACCACGGGTCGTTCGGCAGAGGCACGTGCGTGACGGGATCGACGTTCTCCTCGAGGTGGAAGATCGAGTCCCAGGGGATGACCGAGAAGACGAGCAGGACGAACGTGAACGTCGTGATCGCGAGGATGATCTTCTGGCGCCCCGTGAGCACGAGGTGGGAGGCGGACTCCTCCTTCTTCACGAGCTCCTCGTCCTCGGGCAGGAAGCCGACGAGGGATCGGTCGGGATCGGCCTTCGCCCGCTCCGCATAGCGGACGACGTACGCGATCGTGAGGGCCGTGAGCACCGCCCAACCGACCCAGCGGAGCCCGATACCGTCGCCGATCCCGGTGTTCGCGAACTCGCTCGCCACGCCGATCGAGAACGGATTGACCGTCGAGGCCATCGCGCCGACGGTGGCCGACGCGATGATCATCCCGGCCACGGCCATGCGGTCGTATCCGAGCGCAAGGAGCAGGGGAATCAGCAGTGCGTAGAACCCGAGTGTCTCGTCCGCCCACCCCATCGTGGTCCCGAGCAGTGAGAAGAGCGTCATGACGGCGACGATCACGAGCCAGGGTCTCCCCCGCACAGCGTGGGCGAGCCTTCCGATCGCGACGTCGAGCGCACCGGTCGCCAGCACCATCGTCATGAACGCGCCGATCGCGAGGACGAACGCGAACACGCCGACCGCCCCGAACAGGCGGCCGACGCCGAACGGCCGCACGATGCCGGTCTCGGGGTCCTGGAGGCCGTAGAGGCCGTTGACGGGGGCCTTGAAGAAGTCGCCGACGCGCTCGCCGAAGTCCTGTGGGGAGTCGATCTGCCGGTACGAGCCCGGCTGCGGGACGCCGTTCTCGTCGTGCTGGTAGGTGCCCGAGGGGATCAGGAACGCCGCGAGCCAGACGAGGAACGTGACGATGACGAGCACCGTCATGGTGCTCGGGAACTGAAAGCCCTTCTTCTCGGGCTCCGGCTCGCCGGCGGCGTCGCCAACCGGTGCTCCGTCGTGCTCCGTGTCGCTCATCTCGATCCTTTCGCTCGGTCTGCGAGCTCCTCGAAGAACAGGGTCTCGGCGAGCACGGCCTTCTCCCACTCGTCCACGAGCAGACGCTCGTCGGGCCCGTGGATGTTCGCGAAGCTGTCCGTGCAGCCGAAGACGAAGATCGCCGCGTCGGGGACCCCGTCGCTGATCGCCTTGACGAGCGGGATCGCGCCGCCGGTGGCGATCTCGACGGTCTCGGCGCTCCAGGCCGCGCCCATCGCCGCGACCATGGCGTCCCAGGCGGGACCGCTCGACCTCGCCCTGAAGCCGTCCCCGGTCGCGCCGGCGGTCAGCTCGAGCGGCACGCCGAACGGACGCTGTGCCTCGAGGTGCCTCATCACCGCCGCCTGCGCCTCCGCCGCCGGCTGCTCCGGATGGACGCGAACGTTGAGCTGGGCTCGCGCGTACGACTGGACCGAGGCGGCTGCGCCGTCGACCGCAGGGCAGTCGATCCCGATGACCGTGATGCTCGGACCGCTCCAGATCCTCGACCCGAGGCCGCCGCTGCCGACGATCGGGATCCCGTCCTCGATCTCGGCAAGCCTGCGGAACTCGTCGTCCGTGTAGGACTCGCCGGTCCACTCCTCGCGGCGAAGACCCTCGACCGCCACATCGCCGTGCTCGTCCCAGAGCGACGCGAGCGCACGCACGAGCGCGGTGAGCGCATCGGGGGCCGCGCCGCCGTACTGTCCCGAGTGCTTGTTGCTCGCCAACGTCCGCACCTGGACCGTGATGCGCGCGTCGCCACGGAGGGAGACGGTGAGCGAGGGCTGCCCTGCTCGAATCGAGCCGCCGTCGGCGACGAGGATCGCGTCCGCCCGGAACGCCTCGGGGTGCGCCGACGGATATCCCTCCTCGAGCGGGCTTCCGACCTCCTCCTGGCCCTCGATCAGGACCTTGATCCCGACCGGCGGCCTACCCTTCCAGGCGCGCAAGGCGCCGACGTGGACGAGGATGTTCGCCTTCGAGTCGGCCGCGCCACGCGCGTAGATCGCGCCGTCTCGCTCCGTTGCCTCGAACGGCGGGGTCGTCCACTCCGACTCGTCGCCGGCAGCCACCACGTCGTAGTGGCCGTAGAGCAGCACGGTCGGCGCCCCGTCCGGCGCCGGGATCTCGCCGATGATCACGGGAGCGGTGCCCTCGAGCTCGATCGAGCCGAGGGTCTCGACACCCGCGTCGCCCAGGAGCTGCACGACCGCCCCGTGCGCCTCGAGCAGAGCCGGGCGCGTGTGCTCGGGAAACCCCCACTCGGACACGGAGGGGATCGACACGAGCCGCGCCAGAGCCTCCTTCAGCCGAGGCATCAGCGCCGCAACCTCCGTCGCGCGAGACGGGCGTGCGCTCATTGGTGCCCTCCGAGTGGGCGGTCGGGTAGGGGAAGTCCGACGGTCGCCGAGGATCATCCACCACGGCCACAGGCCTCTGCAACCGCGCATCGCCCCGCCCCTCGTGAGAGCCGACTGACAGAATCGACGGATGGCCGCGCTCCACCACATTCGGATCGAGTACTGCGTCCCCTGAGGCGCGGCGACGAACGCCACCGGTCTGGTGGCGCGGCTGCTCGGGGAGCTCGAGGACGACATAGCCGCGATCGAGGTCGTCACCGGCGACAACGGCGTCTTCGACGTCCACGTCGACGGGGCGCTCGTCTTCACGAAGTCGATGCTCGGCCGCTACCCGGACCCGGACGACGTCGTCCCCCTCATCCGCGCGCAGATCTCCGGCTAGCCCTCGCCGTTGACGCGCGGCCGGCGTTGTGACAGGGTGCGGCGCCCATGTGCTGCTTCGCACTCGTCCTGTTCGGGCTCGGCCCGCGGATCGCGCTTGCGTTCTGGTGGATCTTCGGCGACCGCGTCGACCTCGCGTTCGGCTCCTGGATCTGGCCGTTGCTCGGCTTGCTCTTCCTGCCGTGGACGACGCTCATGTACGTGATCGTCTGGTCGCCGATCGGCGGCGTGGAAGGCGCGGAGTGGCTTCTCGTCGCTGTCGGCCTGGCGCTCGACATCGCGTCCTACAGCGCGCGTGCGGCGCGCGGGCGCACGAGCTACTACTGAGTCGCGTCTGCGGGCCCGGCGCTACGTAGACTGCGGCCCGTGAGCGGGGTGCTCGTCGGATTCGACGACTCGGCGGCGGCGCGCCGTGCGCTCGACCGTGGGATCGCCGAGGCGCAGGCGCGCAAAGCCCGTCTCATCGTGCTCTCGGTCTTCGAGGTGCCGCTCGACCCGCAGGTCGACCGGTTCTTCGGCACGCTCGACGACATCGCCGACTGGGAGGGCAAGCCGATCTCACCGCCCCCCGAGCTCGTCGGCCTGCTCTCGCAGGCGCGCGACGAGGTCGAGGAGGCAGGGCTCCACGCCGACTTCATGTGGGCCGCCGGCGAGCCTGGCAACGCGATCGTCGAAGCTGCGCGGGACGCGAAGGTCGACACCGTCGTCCTGGGCGAGCACCACCACGGGTTCCTTGCCGGGCTCTTCGGGTCGGACGTCGCTGCCGCGGTCGAGCGCGAGCTCGGCAGCGCGGTGATCGTCGCCTGACGGCTGCGACCGCCTCTCGACTCAGGACCAGAACTCGTCGCTGTACGCGGGTAGGGCCTCGACCATCCAGAGATCGCTGATCCGTTCCGCCGAGACGCGGGCGAGGAAGGCCGCGTAGTTGTGGAGCTCCTTGCCCTTTCGCGCGGCGCGGACCTCGATCATGGTCATCACGCGCTCCTCGTCGACGACCGCGACCTGTGTGATCTGGGTGCTCCACTCCGCGCCGGTGAGATCCGGGAGCCGCGCCATCGCCCGGTCCCGACCCGCGACGCGGTCGACACCGCCTTCCGCGTTCGTGACGTAGACGACCGCGTCCTCCGCGAGCAGCGCTCGGACGGTTTCGAGGTCGCCTTCGCCGTACGCGCCGAAGAAGGCCCGCGCCAGGCGCTCGAGATCGATGGGTGGCACGGCTCGGGAGTGTTACACGGAGGGACGGCCTCCTCGAGCGCTGCACAGCGGCTGAGCGGCCACAGTAGGGTCCGCTCATGACCGTCCAGGAGTGGGTCGACGCGTATGCGCAGGCCTGGCGCGACCGGGATCCGGACGCGGCCGCGGCGCTGTTCTCCGAGGACGGCCTCTACCGGGAGCACCCCCTCCAGGAACCGCACCGCGGCGCGAAGGGCGTTCGCGCGTACTGGGCGAACGTCACCTCGGCGCAGGACCGCGTCGACGTCCGGATGGGACGGCCCGTGGAGTCGGCGGACGGGCGCCGAGCAGCCGTCGAGTTCTGGGTGAGGATGCTGAACGGCGGCGCCGAGGTGACGCTGGTCGGCATCCTGTTCCTGCGGTTCGCGGAGGACGGCCGCTGCGAGGATCTCCGCGAAGCTTGGCTCTTCGAGCCGGGCGACCACGCCCCGCACGACGGCTGGGGCACCTGAGCCTCACGCGTGGTTGACCGTGCCCGCGAGGGCACTAGCATCGGCTCTCGTGTCGCGCGTGAAGGTCACCGTCCTCAGCGACGCGAGCGCGTCGTCGCTGGTGGCGGCGCTCCTTCCTCCGTTCGTCGCGTCCGCCGGGATCGCCACCGAGGACGCAGAGCGCCTCCGCGCCGTCGTCGAAGGCCTCCTCCGTTTCACCCTCGACAATGCCTACCCGGACGACGATCTCGGCGAGGTCGAGGTGACGCTCGACGCGAACGATGGTTTCGTCGAGGTCGCCGTCCACGACTGGGGCCTCCCGCTGAGGAGCGCCGGCGGCGAGCTGGGGCCGCTGCCGGAGCCACTCGCCGTGCTCGAGCCGGACACCCGCAACATGCAGCTCCTCAACCTCGGCTCCAACGGAAAGCGGCTCGCCGCCGAGGTTCCCGTCCATTCGGACGGCCTCGCCCCGGCGCACCGCCACCACATCGCAGCCGCTCCCCGGCGCGCGCGAACGGAGGCGGAGACGCCGGAGGCGATCGCGGTGAGGGCGGCGACGGCCGAGGACACCGAGGAGATCGCCCAGCTCCTCTACGAGAGTTACCACCTGAGCTACGTGCACGCGGACTTCTACAGGCCGCGGTACCTGACGGAGTCCCTCGCCTCCGGTGCGCTGGTGTCCACGATCGCCCTCCACGAGGAGCGGGTGATCGGGCATCACGCGATGATGCCGCTCCCCGGTGTCCCGTCCGCCGAGACGGGCGCCGCGGTCGTCCACTCCGCGTATCGCGGGCTCGGCGTCTTCGGTCGCCTGTTCGAGCACACGCTCGACGCGGCGACCGAGCACCGCCTCGCCTCGGTCTTCGGCGACGCCGTGACGCTCCACCCGTACAGCCAGCGCGCGGAGCGCTCCCATGGCTACCGCGAGACCGCGCTCCAGCTCGGGATGCTCCCGGCGCGGACGACGATGCGCGGGTTCGGCGGCAAAGGGGCGAGACGACGGACGGCGACGCTCCGCTCGTACCGGCCCCTCGAGGAACGCGCCGGCCCGGTGGCGCTGCCGGCCGCGTACCGCGAGTTGCTCGAGGACGTCTACGCCAACGTCGGCCTCGCGGTCGCAGGACGCACCGAGCCGGACGCCGTCGAGGGCGAGTCGGTCACGACGGACGTCGACGTGTCGCGCTCGCTCGGCTTCCTGCGCCTGCGGCGCTGGGACGGCGAGGCTCGCACCGCGCTGCACGGCGCGGTCCGGCACCTGCTGTCTTCTCACGTGGACGTCGTCTACGGCGACCTCGACCTCGTCACGGTGGACGAGGTCGACGACGCGACCGCCGAGCTGAACGAGCTCGGCTTCTTCGCGGCGGGCCTGGTCCTCCACGGAGCCGACGGCCACGACCACCTCCGGCTCCAGCTGCTGGACTCCGAGGAGATCGAGCTCGAGGAGATCGTCTGCGACTCGCCGTTCGCCGACGCGCTCAGGTCGCGGGTGCTGGACGACAGGGCGCGTGTCGTCGGGTGAGCCGCGACTGACCGCAGTACGCATGCGCCTCGCGAAGCGGCGCACCTGATGATCGATGTTCGAAACTCGTCGATACTGCCGCGTGTGCCCGTTCCGCCAGCCGCTCGAGACCGGAGGACAGAGTGATCATCGACTTTCGGGTCCAGCCGCCCTTCCGCAGCTTCCTCGACATCTACTTCTATCGCCCCCGTCCGAGCTCGCCGGATCCGCTGAAGGTCACGCAGTACGAGCTGGGCCGGGTCAACAGCCCCTCGTTCGACGCCCGGTCGGCCGAGCTCTTCGTCGAGGAGATGGACGAGCTCGGCGTGGACGTGGCGGTGATCATGGGCCAACGGTCCGCCCCGGTCTGGGGAAGCGTCGACAACGCGGACATCGCGGAGCTTGCCGGCCGGTACCCGGGCCGGTTCGTCGGGTTCGCGGGCGTCGACGCGCACGACCCGGACGGCGTCGGCGAGATCCGCCGCTCGATCGAGGAGCTCGGGTGCCGTGGGATCTCCCTGCTCCCGGGCTGGAGCGAGCCGCCGCTCCACGACGACGATCCGCTCGTGTTCCCGCTGTACGAGGCGGCGATCGAGCTCGACGTCCCGGTCGTCGTCACAAGCAGCCACGTCATCGGGCCGGACATGAGCTTCGCGATGCCCGAGTACCTGCAGCGAGTGGCCCTGGCGTATCCGGACCTGACGCTGATCGTCGGGCATGCGTGCTGGCCGTGGACGGTTCAGGCCTGCGCCCTCGCGGCGCGCTGCCACAACGTCTATCTGATGCCCGAGTTCTACATGTACGTCGACGGCATGCCCGGCGCCCGCGAGTACATCGACGCGGCGAACGGGTTTCTCTCGCACCGGATGCTGTACTCGTCCTGCTTCCCGACCCGCTCGCTCCACCAGGCGCTCGAAAACTTCGGGGCGCTCCCGCTGAGCGACGAGACGCGCGAGCGCCTCCTCTGGCGGAACGCCGCTCGGCTGCTCGGCCTGCCGGACGCCGCCAGCTGATGCCCGGCCCGTCGGACGTGACCGATCTCGTCGTCGCGGGGAGCGGCGCAGCCGGCTTTGCGGCGGCGATCACGGCGAGACGCGCCGGGCTCGATGTCGTGCTCCTCGAGAAGCAGCCCGAGCTCGGCGGCACGACGGTCCGGTCGGGAACGTGGATCTGGATCCCCAACAACCGCCTGATGCGCGACAGCGGGCTCGCCGATGCGCGCGCCGACGCGCTGCGCTACATGGCCCGACTGGCGCGTCCCGACCGGTACGTCGCCGACCACCCCACCCTCGGCCTTCCGCCCGACGAGCACGAGATGCTCGCGGCGTTCTACGACCACGCCGCGTCGGCGCTCGACGAGCTCGCCGCGGCCGGCGCAATCGACCCGGTGCTGCGAGCCGACGCGCCGGACTACTTCGCCGAGCTGCCGGAGAACCGGGCTCCCTACGGCAGGGTCGTCGTCTCGCGCGGCCGCGAACGGCCGGATCAGCTGACGGGGGCCGAGGTCGTGGCCGACTTCGCAGAGTCGGCGCGGCGGCTCGGCGTGCGGATCGCGACGGGCGTGGCCGTGACCGACGTGCTCGCCTCCGACGGCCGTGTCGAGGGCGTCGTCTGCGGCGACAGGCGGATCGAGGCGCGCGCAGGGGCGGTGTTCGCCACCGGCGGCTTCGCTCGGAACAGGGATCTCATGGCGCGGTTCGTCCCTGCACCGCTTGACGCGACGGGCGCAGCGGCCGGATCCGAGGGCGACTTCGTCCGGATCGCGACGAGCCTCGGCGCCCAGCTGCGGAACATGGGAGAGGTGTGGCTGGCGCCCATCCCGATCGAGCCCTACGTCCTGAACCCGACCGCGTTCACCACGAACATCTTCGCGCTGCGCGGCGACAGCATGATCCTCGTCGCCGGAAGCGGTCGCCGCGTGGCGAACGAGAAGCTTCCCTACCACGAGCTCGCGTCGGTGTTCCTGCGCTGGGATCCGTCCACGGCGAGCTATCCGAATCTCCGCCTCTTCATGGTCTTCGACGAGCACACGAGACGACTGTTCGCGGACGGCAAGAGCGGGAATCCGCTGCCGCTCGATGTCGAGCGCGCCGACCACGTCGTCGCGGGCGCGACGCTCGACGAGCTCGGCTCCCGCCTGGCGGAGCGGCTGGCCACGAGCGCGCCGGAGGTCAATGCCGGGGTGCGGCTCGCCGCGGGATTCTCCGAATCCCTCCGCCTGACGATCGACCGATTCAACGCCGGAGCCGTGAACGGAGTCGACCCCGACTTCGCGCGTGGCTCGTCGGCGATCGAGCTGTTTCGCAACGGGCCCGCGCGCGCGGGGAACGACAAGAATCCCGCGCTCTACCCGTTCGCCACCGAGGGGCCGTACTACGCGATCATCCTCGCGCCGGCGTCGCTCGATACGAAGGGCGGTCCGGCGACAGACTCGTTCGGTCGCGTCCTGACGGCCTCCGGGAAGCCGATCGACGGGCTCTATGCAGCAGGCAACTGCGCCGGCTTCCCGTCCGGGCGTGCGTACTGGGCCGGCGGAGCCACCATCGGCATCGCGATCACGTTCGCATGGCGGGCAGCCCGGCACGCGGCATCGCGTCTTGCAGCGCTCGAGGGGAGCTAGGCCGGCGAGCGGTCGCCGCGGCCCGGCAGCCGCAACCGGCGGCGCCGCCCGCCGTCACCGATCACGGAGACGACGGTCTGAGCGAGGTGCGGACAGCCGGTGGAGGGGAACGCATCGCGCCGGTGCCGGTGGAGAACGAGGAACAGGTCGCCCGGCGGCGCGTCGCGATACACGCGGGCGAGCCGAAGCTGCTCGATCGCGGCGAGCGTCTGCGTGTAGATCGCGTCGTACCAGTTCGCCGCGATCTCCGCGTCGTCGACCACGCGTCCGCGAGCTCGCATCATGTGGTAGCCGTGCACCTGGATGTTCTCCAGCAGCTCGAGGTAGTGCGCCGGACGGCTCACCGCGACTCGCGCTCCTGGGCGACCCTCGGCGAGCCCGCTGTCCTCGAGGAAGATCCGCTCCAGCTCTCGGAGGACGACCTCCAGCATGTCGGCGGCGGCCGGGAGTGGGACGCGCGCGACGAGCTCCGTCACATCGGCGTCGATCATCTCTGCGCCCGCGCGCCGTGCGAGGGCGACGCGGTGGTGCCCGTCGATCACGAAGTAGGTCTCCCCGAGCTTCGCCGTGACGATCGGCGGGAAGGCGCCGTCCGCGAACGCGGCCTGGAGGGAGCGCAGCCGGTCGCGGCTGAAGGCATAGAGCGGGCGGAAGTCACGGGTGAACGAGCTCGCCCGGCCGTCGGTGCCGACGAGCGCGTCGAGCGGGACCTGCCGCACGCCCAGGTACCGGCGCCCGAACGGCTTGAGCCGCCGCTCGACCTCGTCCAGCTCGAGCAGGCGGGCGTCACGGCCTGTCCTCAGGCCCTTCATCGCGAACGGAGCGTACAACGACGTCGTCGATGCCCATGCCCACGGGCGTTGATCCGCTTGGCGCAATGCCGTTTACTTGCTCGCCATGGATCGGGACAGCGGTGCGGCGGCGCCCGCGAAGCGTCCGTTCGGAGGGTTCGGCGTCGACACGATTCTCGCCGGCGCCCTGCTCTTCGCCGGGGCGATCCTCTTCCTCTCGCTCGCTCCCTCTGCGTATTACGCCTACCTCGCGATCCACGTCCTCTCCGCCGTGATCTGGGTCGGCGGCGACGTGACGCTCACGGTGCTCGGGATCGTGTTCGAGCGGCGGGGCGAGGGAGAGACGCTCGGCGCGCTCGGCAGGATGGGTGCCTGGATCGGGACGCGCGTCTACACGCCGACGCTCGTCGTCACGCTCGTCTTCGGGATCGTCCTCATGGAGAAGGGCAACTTCGACTGGGGACAGTTCTGGGTGATCTTCGCGCTCGTCGGGTGGACGATCGCGGCGGTCGTCGGCGTCGGCTTCGTCGGCCCGGAGCTCGGCCACATCGACGAGGCGGCGCGCACGCACGGCCCCGACTCGCCCGAGGTCGCGATGCGCGTGAGGCGGCTGTTCATGATCTTCCGCTTCGACACCGCGCTGCTCCTGCTGATCGTGGTCAACATGGCCGCGAAGCCGACCTTCTGAGCTGCCCGGGTCGGGGTTCGGTCGGTCGGCCCGGTGATAGCGTTCGGCGCCTGATGCGGTCGGCCGTCGTCCTCTACACGCTGAACACCGACGCGCGGACGCCGACCTGACAGGAGTGCTGCCGCGTGAGGGAGTTTCTCTCCGACAACGACGTCCCGTTCGAGGACCGCAACATCCGGCAGAGCGAGGACGCCCGGGCGGAGCTCGCGCAGCGCTCGGCGGCCATGGTCGTGCCTCAGCTGTTCTGGGGCGACGTCCACATCGTCGGCTTCGACCCGACCGCGCTCGACGGGCTGGTTCAGGCGTACCGGGCGGCGGGGTGATCGAGCCGCCGGGGAACTCGCTGGCCGCCGCGCAGGGCGAGCGGGTGGCGGAGCCGGGCGACGACCTCGCAGAAGGGCTGGAGGCGCTGCTGGCGCGGATCACCGAGGAGATCGCCTTCAACGACGCGAAGGGGACCGCGCCCTACCGGCTCGGGATGCACGACGGGCTGCGCTTCGCCGAGGACGCGGTGGCCGACCTGCTTCGCCGCCACGGCCGCGCCGCGGAGACGGCGGACCGGCCGATCGACGCCTGAGCTCGGGGGCCGGCGCCGCTAGCCCACGGACCGGGCGGCGTGGCCGGGCGCCCAGCCGACCGCGGGCGCGACGTGCTGGGCGATCGTCTGGAGCATCGCGGCGTTGTACTCCACGCCGAGCTGGCTCGGAACGGTCAGGAGGAGCGTGTCGGCGACTCGCACGGCTTCGTCTCTCGCGAGCTCGTCTGCGATGCGGTCGGGCTCTCCGGTGTAGCTGCGTCCGAAGCGACTGATCGCCCCGTCGAGCCAGCCGACCTGGTCCTCGTTCGCGTCGCCGCCGAAGAGGCGCCGGTCGAGGTCCGACGTGATCGGGATGAGGCTGCGGCTGACCGAGACGCGCGGCTCGCGAGCGTGGCCCGCGTTGGCCCATGCCTCGCGGAACAGCTCGATCTGCTCGGCCTGGAGCTGGTCGAACGGCACGTGGGTGTCCTCGAGGAGGAGCGTGGAGCTCATCAGGTTCATGCCTTGCTCACCCGCCCAGACGGCCGTGTCGCGAGAGCCGGAGCCCCACCAGATCCGGTCGGCGAGCCCGGGGGACTGCGGCTGGACGGCGAGCCTCGCCTCGCTCGGCCTCCCGCCGATGTCGGCGGGGACGACGCCGGCGCCGGCGATGGCGGCGCGGAAGAGGGCCGTCTTGTCGCGTGCCTCGTCGGGATCGACCGAGTAGCCGAACGACTCCGCGCCCTGCCAGGCGGGCTCGGGTGAGCCGCGGCTGACGCCGAGCTGCAGCCGCCCGCCGCTGAGCAGGTCTGCCGCCGCCGCGGTCTCGGCCATGTAGAGCGGGTTCTCGTAGCGCATGTCGATCACGCCGGTGCCGATCTCGATCCGGCTCGTCTTCACGCCGATCGCCGCGAGGAGCGGGAACGGCGAGGAGAGCTGACGCGCGAAGTGATGGACGCGGACGAAGGCTCCGTCGATTCCGATCTCCTCGGCGGCGACCGCGAGCTCGACCGTCTGCCCGAGCGCGTCGCGCGCCGTGTGCGTGAGCCCGCCGTCCGGGTGCCAGGCGCCGAACGAGAGGAAGCCGATCTTCTTCCGAGCAGCCATCGTCGCCTCATTCCAACATGACTGCCGCCCCGGGTATTCCGGCCGTGGCGGGCGTCGTCCCGCCAACGTTCCGAGACGGAAGCACGGGGATGGCTCACCCGCGCACCGGCGGTCGAGGACGTGACAGGTCGAGGTCGGTAGGCAGATACTCCCTCCCGAGTCCAGAATCGTTGACTCCAGGCAGATAAGGAGGTCTCACATGTACACCCGACATGCGGCTCGGGTCGCTCTGGTCGCTCTGATCGCGGCCCTCGGAACGGTGACGGCGGCAAGCGCGGCGCAAGGCCCGCCCCCGCCCCCGAAAGCGGTGAACGGCCACGCGGTCGCCGTCGTCGCCCGTGGCGTGCCGACGCCGACGACGTTCGCCTTCGGCGCCGGGCAGATCTTCGTCGCCGGCTTCGGCGACGAGCAGAACCCGAAGGTCACCGGCGGCGTGTTCGTGCTCAAGGGCGGGAAGCCGGTGAAGGTCCCGGGCTCCCCGCCTCACGTCTTCGGCCTCGCCTTCAGGAACGGCACGCTGTACGTGAGCGGCGGGGTGAGGAGCGGCGGCATCTACGCCTGGAGCGGCTGGAACGGCACGCGGTTCGCGAAGTCGCGCGTCGTCTTCGCGCCGCGCAGGGGCTTCACCGCGTTCAACGGCCTCGCGATGGGGCCGGACGGGAAGCTCTACGCCGGTGTCAGCCTCGGCGACAAGAAGACGGATGACTTCAGCAAGGGCTCGACGCTGTACGCGAACGACATCGTCTCCATCGATCCCGACTCCGGCGACGTCAGCGTCGTCGCCACCGGCGTGCGGCAGCCGTGGCAGCCGATCTTCGTCGCCGGCCACAAGGGCCCGCTCATCGCCGACCTCGGCCAGGAGAACCTGGGGAAGAAACGACCTATCGACCGCGTCGTCGAGGCGGGCCAGGGCGCCGACTTCGGCTTCCCCTCGTGCCCGGCGAAGCCCGCCACGTGCTCGAAGTACGACAAGCCGCTCGCGGTGTTTCCACCGCATTCCTCGCCGATGGGGCTCGGCGCGCAGGGCGGCAAGCTCTACGTCGCGCTGTTCGGCGGGACCGGCAAGGGACCCGAGGTCGTCTCCATGCCGCTCGGGGGCGGGAAGTACACACCGGCTCTGGTCGGCTTCGTCGCGCCGGTCGTCGCGCTCGCCGCGCACGGCGGCAAGCTGTACGTCGGCGACCTCACCGGGAGCGTCTACAGCTTCACGCCGTAGCGACACCACGGGCAGGAGGGAGGGGCCTCGCTCCTTCCTCCTGCGGTGAACGCGGGTCCTCGCCGACACGTCCGTCGCGGACGCTGAGACGCCGTGGGGCCATTCCGGCGAGGCCCTCGTCGTGCGTTGCCACGAGGACCGTGGCGCCATGCGCCGACGCGAGACCCGAGAGCAGCGCGATCACGTCGGCGCCGGTCTTGGTGTCGAGGTTGCCGGTCGGCTCGTCGGCGAGGACGACCCGCGGCTCCTTCACGAGGGCACGTGCGATCGCAACACGCTGCTGCTCGCCGCCGGAGAGCTGGGCCGGAAGATGCTGCGCGCGGTCGAGGAGGCCGACCTCCTCGAGCAGCGCGAGTGAGCGCTCCCGTGCTTCGCCGTCGTCGACACCGGTCGGGGCGATGCTCGCCTCGACGTTGTCGAGCGCGGTCAAGGTCGGGATCAGATTGAACTGCTGGAAGACGAAGCCGAACGTCCGGAGGCGCAGCTCCGCGAGGGCGCCGTCGCCGAGTGTCCCGAGATCCTGCCCTTCGAACCGCACCGTTCCCTCGCTCGGCCGGTCGAGAGCGCCGAGCAGCTGGAGGAGCGTCGTCTTCCCGGAGCCGCTGGGCCCGACCAGCGCGACGAACTCGCCCGCGTCGACCTCGAGGTCGACGCCGTCGAGCGCCCGCACCGTGCTCGGGCCGCGCCGGAAGAAGCGTGACGCCGAGCTGACCGTGTAGAGAGCCGTGTCCGACATCACTCGACCTGCCTCAGTGCGTCGGCGGGGCGCATCCGTGCGGCACGCCAGCCCCCGGCGGCGCCCGCGACGAGACCGCCGAGCACGGCGACCAGGAAACCGAGGACCACCACGGAGACCGCGACCGGCGTCGTGAGGCTGACGTGGTCGGTGACCGTCCGTGCCGTGGCCGCGCCGAGCCCGAACACGTCGGTTTCACCGCCCGTGGACGAGCTCGCGGTGAGCGTCGGGCCGACCGCTCCGATGATCGCGGCCGCCGCGATCCCGAGCACGATCCCCGCGGCCCCGCCGGCGACCCCCTGTGCCAGCGACTCTCCGACGACTTGGCGCACGACGACGCGCTGCTTCCAGCCGAGCGCCTTGAGCGTTCCGATCTCGCGGACACGCTTGCCCACCGAGGAGAGGGTGAGGAGCGCGGCGATGAGGAACGCCGTGAGCGCGGCGAGCACCGCGAGGGCCGTGCCGAGGCGCCGCGAGAGGTTCGAGGCGTCGACCAACGACCCGGAGATCTGGTCCGCGACGTCCTTCGCACCGGCCACCTGCGCGCTCGTGAACGTCGTCTCGATCCGGCGCTGGACGTCCGCGACGTCGTCGCCGCTCGATGCGCGGACGAGGACCACGTTGACCAGGCCTCGCTGGCCCGCGAGCTGCTGCAGCTGCGAGAGCGGGATGTAGACGTCCGCGGTCTGCCCGCCGAGCGGCGCGCGCACCAGTCCGACCACCCGGGCGCTCGTCCCGTTCAGGTGGATCGTCGAGCCGACCTTCAGCTTCTGCCGGCTCGCGTAGGTCGTAGAGACGAGGGCCTCGTCGGCCTGGCGGAGGAACCGGCCCTTCGTCACCTGCGACGGCGTCACGATCCCGATCTCCGTCTGCGACGGGTCGACGCCGCCGATCGTGTAGGTCGAGCTGGCGATGTTCGTCTGCGGAGGGTCGACGACCTGGCGCAGCGTCTGCTCCGGTGTCGTGATCGTGGCGCGGAAGCGGCGGAGACGCTCGGGGAGGCATTTGGCGAAGGCGTCCCGGTTGCCTCCACCGGTCGTCGCGCCGCCGAGGCCGCCGCCGCTCCGCGACGGTGCGACGCCCGACCGTGGTCCGCCGCCCACGGGACCGACCTCGATTCCCGCCTTCCGCAGGCAGGCCTGCATCTCCTTGAACTCGGCCGGCGTCGGCCGAGCGATCGCGCGGTCGACTCGCACCTGCTGGCCGCCCGCCTCGAGCTTCGCGACGATCTTCGGCACCGTGCCCGACTGGTGCACGGCGGTCAGGATCAGGCCGGACGACACTGCGTCGACGCCGTCGACCCTCGCGACCTGCGCGGCCTGGCTCTGTGAGAACGTCAGCTGCGTTCCGGGAAGGAAGAACGTGTGCTCGAACCGGTCTCCGGGCTTGCCGAGCTTCGACAGGTCGGTGATCACCGAGCTGTTCGCGTCGACCACGTCGCGCGAGCCACCGCCGGGCCCGAAGCCGCCCGCGTCCTCCGTCGGCGCACGCGTGACGGTCAGGTCGGTGCCGATCCCCGAGAGCGGATCGAGGGCCGTCGCCTGGGCGTCGTCGAGACCGCGTGCGAGCGCGACGATGACGATGACCAGCGCGACCCCGAGCGCGAGCCCCGAGACGGTCACGAGCGTACGCCCGCGCCGCCGCACGAGCTCGCTCCACGTGTAGCGAACGAAGAACACGCGCACAGCGTCCGCCGGCCGCCTGGGAAATCTCTACGAGCGAGCTGAGAGTCGGCCCCGAGACGGCGGCTGCCGCCGGAGCTGACTAGGACTCGGCGCCTCCTCGCCGGCGGACCGTGGCTCCGGCGAGCTTCTTCTCGAACCAGTGGTGCGCATAGGGGTTGTCGTTGAACGGCGCGATCTCGCGATACCCCCCGGCCCGGTACATGGCGATCGCCTCGGTCAGCACCCGGTTCGTGTCGAGCCGTACGCTCGGGGTGCCGGTGACCATCGCGCGCTGCTCGAGCGCGGCGAGCAGGCGTCGGCCGAGCCCGATCCCGCGGACGGACGGCGAGACCCACAGCCGCTTGATCTCGCTCCATCCCGGAACGCCCGCGCGCAGGTCGTGGTGGCGCAGCACGCCGCATCCGACCGGTTCACCCGCGAGGGTCGCGACGAGGAGCAGCCCGTTCGGCGGAACGAGGTCCGCAGAAGCGTCGGGGTTCGCCCGCTCGACGTCGAAGCCGTGCTCGAACCGCGCGGCGAGCTCGTCGAAATAGGAGTCGAGGCTCGAGCGTGCATGAGCGTGCTCCGGGTCGCACGCGTCGATCTCGACCATCGATGCCGAGAGGAGCCGCTCGACCTCCGCCATCGCTCCGACGAGCCGCCCCCGCTGCGTGACTCCGAGCGGGTCGAGGATCGACGAGGCGACGGTGTCGTTCCGCCGATCGAGCTCGGCGCGCTCCTCGAGGCCCGCTCGCGTCAGGCGCGCCGTCCGCACCCGTCCGTCCGCCTCGCTCGGGCCGACATTCACCATCCCGTCCGAGGCGAGAGCCGACAGGACGCGGCTCAGGTAGCCGGAGTCGAGGCCGAGCCGCGCCCGCAGGGCGCGGACCTCCGCGCCGTCCGGCCCGATCTCCCAGAGCACGCGAGCCTGGCCGAGTGGCCGGCCACGCGCGAGGAATGCCTCGTCGAGCGCGCCGACCCGCTGCGTGACGATGCGGTTGAACCGCCGAACCTGGGCGATCTGCTCGTCCGTGATTCTCTGACCTTAGTCAGAGAATCACGGGAGAACAAGGATGGCTCTCCAGGACTCCCCGGGAGAGCCCCGTTTGAGCGGCCCCTCAGGGGCACAGAGCGAGAAATCAGGGTGTGGGCTCAGGGTCGTGCCCCGATGTCCGCAGGGCGCGATCGGCGCAGGCTGGCCGCATGAGTCAGCGAGGTCGAAACACCGAGACCGAGCGGGCAGGCCACCGAGCTGGAGGAGCCATGAGCGCATCGCATTCCATCACCAACGGAGCACTCACCCCGATCGACGATTGGCGGGAGCTCGCAAGCCGGGAAGGCGACGGCCTCGCGATCACCCTCCTCTGGAGCAAGGCGGCCGACCGGGTGAAGGTCACCGTCGCCGACTCGAGGCTCGACGACGAGTTCGAGCTGCACATCGCGGGCGCAGAAGCGCTCGCGGCGTTCCACCACCCCTTCGCGTACGCGGCCGGCCATGGCATCGCCATTGCCGACCCGCTGCGCGACTCATTCCATCTGCAGACGCAGAGCTGAAAGGAGAGATCGCGATGTCACCGCTGAAGCATTCGCAGAGCCTGGCGGCCCGGATGGGCCGCTGGAGCGCCAACCACTGGAAGACCGCCGTCTTCGGCTGGCTGGCCTTCGTCGTCGCGTCCGTGTTCCTCGGCATGCAGCTCGGGACCACGTCCATCGACGAGCACGACGCCAACGTCGGCGAGTCGCGCAAGGCCGACCAGATCATCCAACGCGCCGGGTTCACCGTCGCCGCGAACGGCGAGAGCATCGACGAGCAGGGCGAGATGGTGCTCCTGCAGTCGACGACGCTGACGGTGCAGGATCCGGCGTTCCGGTCCGCGATCGACGATGCCGTCAGGACCGTCCGATCGTTCCCGGAAGCCCGGAAGGTGAAGTCGCCGCTCGACCCGGCCCACGCATCGCTCGTCTCCCGAGACGGCCACTCGGCGATGGTGCAGTTCGCTCCGCAGGGCACGTACGAAGAGGCGGTTCTCTACATCGACTCGATCGTCGCCGCGGTCGACGAGGCCGAGGCCCGTCACCCCGGGATCACGATGGACTCGCTCGGCGTCTCGAGCGACAAGGCAATAGACGCGGAGATCCAGGGCGGCCTGGCCAAGGCCGGGCTGATCTCGATCCCGCTGACGATCATCATCCTGATGGTCGTGCTGGGCTCGCTCGTGGCGGCCTTGATCCCGCTGTTCCTGGGGATCACGTCCGTCGTCGCCACGACGGGGCTACTCGCGCTCTCGAGCAAGGGCGTCCCCGCCAGCGAGAACATCATGGAGGTCGTCCTGCTGATCGGCCTCGCCGTGGGCGTGGACTACGCCCTGTTCTACATGCGGCGGGAACGGCAGGAGCGGGCCGCGGGCCGCACCGAGAGCGCCGCTCTCGAGGCCGCCGCGGCGACGTCGGGGCGGGCCGTCCTCGTGTCGGGGATGACCGTCCTCATCGCGATGGCCGGCATGTTCCTCTCGGGCGACAAGACGTTCATGTCGTTCTCGGTGGGGACGATGATCGTCGTGGGCGTGGCGATGCTCGGCTCGCTCACGGTCCTGCCCGCCCTGCTGTCCAAGCTCGGCGATCGGGTCGAGAAGGGCCGCATCCCGTTCCTCGGCCGTCGTCGCGAGCGGCGCGAGAGCCGTCTCTGGGGCGCGGTGCTCGACCGTGTCCTCCGACGGCCGCTCGTCTCCGCGCTCGCGGCAGGCGCTGTGCTGGTGGCACTGGCACTGCCGACGCTCCAGCTGCATACGACGCAGACGGGTATCGAGGGCTTCTCCAGCCCGTCGGTCGAGCCGTTCGAGCGGCTGGCCGCGGCGTTCCCGGGAACGCCCGACCCCGCCGTCGTCGCGATCGAGGCAGACGACGTCTCGACACCGGAGATCCGCCGGGCCGTGTCCGAGCTGGAGCAGAAGGCGCTCGCGACGGGTGAGATGAACGCGCCGATCGAGGTCGAGACAAACCGCGCCGGAACCGTCACGCGGGTCGAGATCCCGCTTGTCGGGAACGGCACCGACGACGCCTCGAACGAGGCGCTCGCGACCCTGCGCGACGACCTGCTGCCGGCGACGGTGGGCGAGGTCGACGGCGTCGAGTACGCCGTCACAGGACAGACCGCGAACTCGCAGGACTTCAACCGGTCCCTGACTAGCTCGGCGCCGAAGGTGTTCGGCTTCGTGCTCCTGTTCGCATTCGGGCTGCTCCTCGTCTCGTTCCGCTCGATTGTGATCGCAGCGAAGGCAGTTGCCCTGAACCTGCTCTCGGTCGCGGCCGCGTATGGCGTGCTGGTCGCGATCTTCCAGTGGGGCTGGGGCGAGAACCTCCTCGACTTCCAGTCCAACGGCGGGATCGCGAACTGGCTTCCGTTGTTCATGTTCGTGATCCTGTTCGGGCTCTCGATGGACTACCACGTGTTCATCCTGAGCCGGATCCGTGAGGCCTACGACCGTGGGCTCTCCACCGATGACGCGATCTCGCACGGGATCAAGTCGACGGCAGGCGTGGTCACGAGCGCCGCAGTCGTGATGGTCGGGGTCTTCCTCGTCTTCACGATGCTTCCGCTCGTCGACCTCAAGGAGATGGGCATCGGCCTCGCGGTCGCCGTCCTGATCGACGCGACGCTCGTCCGCGCCGTGCTCCTGCCCGCCACGATGAAGCTGCTCGGGAGCGCCAACTGGTACCTCCCGCGCTGGCTCGAGTGGCTGCCTAGGCTCGAGCACGAGCGCTCGCCGGAGCCGACGGCCGAGCCGGCCCCGGAGCCGGCGTAAATCCCGTTCCAACCGCGCCCCGGCCTCTCCTCGGCGAGGCCGGGGCGCATCTCCCGACTCCACCTCCGCCTGTCCACGGCGCATGAAAGGAGCTCGTCATGACCGCAATCGCCACACCTCCCTTTCACCGTTCCCGCCTTGCGACTGCGGCCGCGGTGATGCTCACCGAAGCGGCACTCGTCCGCGCGGCACTCGGAGTCGTCGCCCTGCATGTAGCGGACGACAGCTGGCTCCAGCCGAACCCCGGAACGACCGCCGGCGACCACGTGCTCGGCGGCCTCGTACCGCTCCTGCTTCTCGTCGCCGCGATCGCCTTCTACCCACGCGTCCGGGCGGGGCTGCGCGCGACGATCGCGCTGAGCGGCGCATTCCTGGCCGGCCTCGTCAGCACGGAAGCGATCCACTACACGCGCGCGATCGGCCCTTCCGGCGACGACTACACGGGCCTGCTGTGCATTCCCGCCTGTCTCCTGCTCGTCGGTATCGGCGTCCGAACGCTGTGGGTGTCGCGCCGGCGCGACGACTCCCGCTGGTGGCGCTATCCGCGACGTCTCCTTCTCGCGGGCACCACCGCCGTGATCGCCGGCTTCGTGCTCTTCCCGGTCTCGATCGCCTATGTCGTGACGCACGCCCTTCGTGCCCACGTGCCCGCGGCGAACCTCGGGGCTCCCTACGAGAACGTGGAGTTCCGGACGAGCGACGGCCTCGAGCTGAAGGGCTGGTACATCAGGTCCGAGAACGGTGCCGCCGTGATCTCGTTCCCGGGCCGCGCGGGCTCGCAGAGCCGCGCCAGGATACTCGCGGATCACGGCTACGGCGTCCTCCTCTTCGACCGTCGCGGCGAGGGCGAGAGTGAAGGCGACCCGAACCTGCTCGGCTGGCAGGGAGAACGCGACATCCACGCAGCAGTCGCCTACCTGCAGACCCGCCCGGACGTCGATCCCGAACGCATCGGCGGCGTCGGCCTCTCGGTCGGCGGAGAGATGATGATCGAGGCTGCGGCCGAGTCGACAGCGCTGAAGGCAATCGTCACCGAAGGTGCAAGCGGTCGCTCCGTCCGCGACGTGAGCACCAACGGAGGCGGTTCGTGGGACGAGCTCGTGAGCACCGGCGTCTTGACCGCGGCGACCGCTCTCTTCACCGACAACGTCGTCCCTACTCCACTCGAGAGCCTCGTCCCGAAGATGTCCGCCGCCGCGTTCTTCATCTACGGCGAGAACGGCCAGCCGGCCGAAGAGGGAGCGAATATCGGCTTCTACCGCGCCACGCCCAGCCCGACAAAGGAGATCTGGGAGGTCCCGGGCTCCGGCCACATGCAAGGCATCGAAGAGCAGCCGGAGGAGTACGAGCGGCGGATCGTGGCGTTCTTCGATCGCACCCTGCGCGGGGACGCCTGAGGCGAGCCGGACGCGGAAGAGCTAGCGGCGGGGCAGCTTGCGCTGCGGCCGCGCCAGGACGAGGTACGTGACGCCTGCGGCGCCGATCAACCCGAGAAGGATCGGCGCCGCCCAGACCTGGTAGGCGGGCGCTCCCGGCGGAGCGAGCGACGTCCGGGGCCAGGCGATGTTGACGGTCTCGAACGAGAGCCACGCTACGGCCAGGGCGTTGACGACGACGCCGGCTGGGCCGAGCCGCACATGCCCCGCAGGCTTCCAGGTCCCCCGAACGCGGGCGATGAGCGCGGCGAGGGCGACCAGCAGGAAGGCGACGTAGATCCCCGCCGTGCCGAACGTGATGAGGCTCCCGACGGCCGCGGAGTGCAGGCCGAGCAGCAGGCCGAGGCAGGCGGCAACAGCGGTCGTCACGATCGCGCCGATGGGCGCACGGCGACGGTCGACGCGGCGCAGGAACCGCGACCCTGGGAGCACGTCGTCGCGGGCGACCGAGTACATCGTCCGCGCGGTCACGCTCTGCGCGGCCATTCCGCAGGCGAGGAACGCCACGAGCACGATCGCGGCGAAGGGCTTCGCCGACCACGAGCCGAACGACGCCCCGACCGAGGTGGCAACCGGGTCGGAGTCATCTCCGGCCACGACCCCGGCGAGGTCGGGGTGCGCCAGCGTCACCGCGAACGCGTTCAGGATCACGAGGACGCCGACGCTCAGCAGCGCGAGCCAGATCGCCAATGGGACGTGGCGCGCTGCCCGCGTCGTTTCCTCGGATGCGCCGACGCAGCAGTCGAAGCCGATGAACACCCAGCCCGCGACGGCCAAGGCCGCGAGCATCCCCATGCCGACCGAGCCGCCGGAGAGGGCCTCTGCGCCGAGCGTGTCGCCGAGAATCGACACGTCCTGAGTCCGAAAGACGAGCAGGAGCGCAAGCCCGATTCCCACGGAGGCGATGATCTCGGCGGCGATCCCCGCCTTGATCACGCGCCCGAGCACGTCGACGCTCGATGCGCCCACGAGCCCGCAGACTGCGACGAGGACCATGCCGGTGACCACGATCGCGTTCGGCGTGGCCTCGATGCCCGCGAGCGTGAGCGCCCACGGCGCACCGAGGTAGGCGACCGTCGTGTTCGCGGCGCAGTAGGCGCAGATCGCCACCCACCCGCTGAGCCACCCGTACGCGCCGCCCATCAGCCGTCGGCTCCATTGGTATGCGCCGCCGGCGATCGGGAACTCCGAGGCCAGCTCCGCATACACGGCCAGCAACAGGCACTGGCCCACCAACGCTACGGGCAGGACCCAGACCCACGTGGGCCCCGCAACGGCCAAGCCGACGAGCGCCACTGCGTACAGGCCCACGACGGGTGAGATGCCGGCGAATCCGATCGCGGCGTTGTCGACGAGTCGGAGCCCCCGCGCCAGCTCCTGTCGGTACCCGAGCTCCTCGAGCCGCGCGGCGTCGGGATCCGCTGGTCGCGCGAGCGAGGTCACGCCTGCACGCTCGCAGACGCGGCCCGCTCCCGCTCGACGGCTCGCGCGACCTCGACCCGCGACGTCACGCCGAGCTTGTGGAAGATGTTGCGCAGGTGCGATTCGACCGTCTTGTCGCTGAGAAACAGCGCGGCGGCGATCTCACGGTTCGTGAGGCGATCGGTGACGAGGTGCGCGATCTCGAGCTCGCGCTTGCTCAGCGCGTCGACGCCGCTGTCCCCCGACGCGGCCGGGCCACGAGGCTCGGCGCGTGCACCGAGGCGCCGCAGCTCGCGCCGCATCTCGTCGCGCACGCGGACGGAGCCGCAGGCGTCGAGCTCGCGCTCCGCCTGGCGGAGCGTGGCGACCGCCCCGATCCGCTCGCCGCCCGCCGCCAGCGCACGGCCCTCCAGCCCTCGGGAGAACGCCGCCTGGAGGTTGGCTCCGACCGAGGCGGCAGCCTCCGCCGACCCGTGCGCGAGGCGGGCCGCCGCAAGCGGATCCCCGCGTGCGAGCACCACGGCCGCTCGCGCCCTGCCGGCGAGCGCAGTCGGGAGCTTCAGCGCCAGCTGCGCGGCGTCCCGCTCCGCACGCCGTGCGTAGGCGTCGGCCGAGTCGAGATCGCCGACGGCGAGCTCGGCGAGCGCGAGGCTCTCCCAGTCGAAGCAGCGCTCGACGGGCATCGTGCGGGCGACACTCTCCCCACCGAGCTCGAGCAGCATCGCTCGGCCCCGTTCGATCTCCCCCGACTCGAGCCATGCGACACCAAGACCCCAGCCCGGGCCGCCGCCGCCGTTCGGGATCGTGCCACCTGCCAGCCGCGGGTCGACGCGGGAGCTTTCCTCGTGCGCTGCGAGCGCGCCGTCGAGGTCACCGGCGTAATACAGCGTCCAGCCCAACTCGAAGAGCGCGCGATAGAGCTCGTGCGCGCTCGCCGAGAGCCGCGCCGCCTCGAGGGCCGACTCGCAGAGCTCTATCGCCTCCCGCAGGCGACCCTGCATCTCGAAGGGGAAGTTCCTGGCGAGCGAGAGCGGCACGAGCAACCGGCCCTGGCCGAAGGCGCGCGCGATCACGATGCCTCGCTCGGCGTGAGCGACCGCGTCGTCGTAGTGCTCGAGATACGTCTCGGCCCAGGCGAGGTAGTAGAGCGCCTCGAGCCGCGGCGCGAGCTCGGCGTCCGCGAGAGCGTCGACCGCGGCTCGCGCCTCGCGGCGGTGCTCGCCAGCGTCTGCGACATGCCCTGCCGTCGTCTCCGCGAGACAGAGCGCCGCAGCAGCAGCGGCGATGAGCGGTCGATCGCCGACCTCGCTCGCCGTCGCCAACGCACGCTCACCCATCTCCACTGCCTGGGCGAAGTCCAGCTCGTAGAGACCATCCACCGCGAGCTCGATCTCGAGCACCGCAGCCTCGACCGTCGTCCGATCCGGAAGCTCCTGCCACGCGCCTGACAGGCGTCGGTGCGCTTCGTCGTGACGGCCGAGCCAGTGCTCGACCGCGGCGCAGTGGGCCGTGAGCTCGACCCTGCGTTCCACCTCGTCCGCCGGAAGGCGATCATGGGCCCCGAGCAAGGCGGCCCGGCAACGGTCGAGCTCCCCGAGAGAACGCAGCGACGAAGCAAGGGCCACGCGGACGTCGACCTGGCGCGCGTCCCCGTCCGGCAACAGGCGCAGCGCCGCCTCGAACCAGCGCGCCGCCGCTGCGGGCGCCCTCTCGGCTGCCGCCACTCCGGCCTCCAGCATGAGACCGATTGCCTCCTGGTCGCCCTGGCCTGCGTACTGCTCGACGTGGTGAGCGCGCTCGGCCGCTGGAGCCCCGCGCGGCGCGAGCGCATCGGCCGCACGCGCATGCGCTCCCAGCCTCCACCCGGGGGGCACCGCCTCGTAGACGGCGCGTCGCACGAGCGGGTGACGGAAGATGAACCGCCGTGGTACCGCCGTCGGGCGAAGCAGATCGCGCGCCAACAGGGCGTCCAGACCATCGAGGCCGTCCGATAGAGGCAGCTCGGCGATCGCGGCTGCGAGATCCGGCTCGAACGGCTCCCCTGCGACGGCCGCCGCACGGAGCAGCACGAGTTGCTCGACCGGCAGGGAGGCGAGCTCCTTGGCCAGCGAAGCCGCGACCGCGGGCGGCACAGGGATCCCGGACGCGGCGGCCTCGGCGCCAGCCTCGTTCAGCACGGCGTCCAGACCGCCCTCCTCGCCGACCCTTCTGAGCTGGTGGAGGTAGAACGGGTTTCCGCCCCCGTGGCGGTAGATCGTTGCGGCCGTTCGCGGCTCGACGCCGGCGAGCAGGTCGCTCACCTCTGCTTCGGTGAGGGGCTCGAGGGAGATCGGACCGATGGTGGGACTCGCCAGAGCCGCGGAGAGGCGCACGGGAGCCTGTCCGCGCCGGAAGGCGAGCGCGAGGAGGACCCGCGCCGCCGGTCCGCGCCGCAGGAGCGCGGCCAGCAGTTCGATCGATGCGTCGTCGGCCCAATGGAGGTCGTCGAGGACGACGACCAGCGGGCGATCCCGCGCGAGGAGCTCGAGCAGCTTTCGCGAGGCTCGGTGGACGCGATACCGCTCGTCGGGAACGGAGCGGCCCTGGCTCTCGGCGGGACGCCCCAGCGACGGAAGGATCTCGGCCAGCTCCTGTGCGTTCTCCGCGCTCCACGGTTCACCGAATTCCAGCTCCTGCGAGGCGACGTAGGCGTCCAGCGCGTCGGCCCAGACGCCGAACGGCAGATCACGCTCGAACTCCGTCGCAGAGCCGCCGAGAACGAGGAACCCGCGCTCCTCCGCCCGGCGCTTCAGCTCGGTCAGCAGGTGTGTCTTGCCGATCCCCGGCTCGCCGTCGAGCGCGATGGAGCGGGACTCCCCTGCCTCGACGGCGTCCAGCGTCGCGTCGAACTGCTCCAGCGCTGACTCGCGCCCGACGGTCGGCCCGGCCCTCGACTCGAACGACACGGTTCGACCCTACTGCGCGATTGGGCCCCGGTTAAGGGGGAGTCCCGGATGTATCGCAGGGTCGACTGACGCATGCTGAACGCATGCCGTACTTCCTTCTCCAGCACCGACACGCCCCGGCCGAGTGCGCAGCCGCCTTCGCGGCTTGGACAGGGTTCCAAAGCCCGCTGCGACACAGTTCGGCCGCGTCGACCTGCCTGACCGGCGGCCATGCGCTCTGGTGGCGCGTGCAGGCCGAGGACGCGTCCGCTGCGCTGGCGCTGCTCCCGCTCTTCGTGGCGCGACGCACGGTGCCGATCGAGGTCAGAGAGATCGAGATCCCATGAGCGCGCCTCGCGCCGCCGAAAGCGCGGGCCGCAATCGAGTCCGGTTCGCGGTCAGCCCGTCATTCCATGAATAAAAATCGGGCGAAACCAGCACTCTCATAGTGATGGGTCCACGAACACGCACGCTGACGCTGACGATCGCCGCGCTCGCTGTCCTCGCGGCCTGGCCCGCGGCGGCGAGCGCTGGGCAGGTGTGCTGGCCTGGCGTCAGGGTGCCCCCCGTCGAGCTGCCTGCCCTGACGATTCCGGCCAAGGAGATCCCGGCGAGGGAGCTTCCGCTCCCGGTGGTTCCGCCTCTCTGCATCGGCGACATCTGCTCGAAGGCGCCGACGCTGCCGACGCTCACCATTCCCGCCATCACGATCCCCGCGGTCACCATTCCGGCGGTGACGATCCCCGGTTACACCGTGCCGGAACGATGCTTCGACATCGACAAGAGCGAAGCGCCGCCCCCCTCGAAGACGACAGTTCGCGTCCGGCACTACGAGCACATCGACTCGCACTTCTCGCTCGTCCTCTCGGTCGCATACTGGCGGCAGACCGGCAAGAGCAGCTCCGTCCCGAACTACACAGCAGAGGGCTTCGGTGAGGCAAACGCCGCCGGTGCGATGAAGAACCAGTACGTGCGCTCGTACCTCCGAGACGACGGAACGTTCGTGCCCGGCCACTGGCGGCGTGGGGGGACGGACGGCCGACCCACCTGCAAGGTCATTCGCTGCTAGACCAGAGGCCTCGCGAAAGCTGAGAGCTACGTGGTTCCGGCCATCGTTCCGGGGGCGCGGGAGGAGTGGTCGCCGTCCGACCCCGGAGCGATGAGGATCTTTCCGGCTGCTCGCCCCTCGACGAGCGGCCGCAGGCCGTCGTCCACGAGCACGTCCAGTGGAATCCGCGGTCCCGCCGTGACGGCAGCGACGTTGCTGTCGGCAAGCAACCGAAGCGCAGCGGGAATGTCGGTGTCGCAGATGTGGGCGACCGAGGTGAAGATGTCGACCTCGCGCACGATCATGCGCGTGAGGTCGATCTCGCGAGGGGCGGCGTGAAGGCCGACGAGGAGGACGCGACCCCCACGGCGGACCCCGATGGTCGCGGCAGCCGGCGCATGCGGCGCACCGCTTGCCTCGATCACGACGTCGAACCCGACACCGGCGGTGAGGTCGAGGAGAAGCTCGGCGAGGTCCTGGCCGGTAGCGTCCACCACCTCGCCGGCGCCCAAGGCTGCGGCGGTGGAAAGCCTGTCCGGATCGATGTCGATGGCCACGACGCGTCCGTTGACGGTTCGGCGCGCGGCGCCGGCGACGATGAAAGAGCCGATCCCGCCGACGCCGATCACCGCGACCGACTCGTCGGGGTCTTGCGCAACGCGTGACAGCGCGTGCAGAGCAACAGCCAGAGGCTGCGTCATGACGGCAGCGTCGTCGTCGCACTCCGCTGGAACCGCGTGGCAGATCGCCGCCGGCGTGGTCACGTACTCCGCAAGTCCACCGTCGATCTGCAGACCCAGCGTGCGGTACTCGGCGCAGAGATTCGTGCGATCCAGGAGGCACCAGCGACACCGCCCACACGAGATGCCTGCCCCGGACACGACGCGATCGCCGACCCGAAACCCGGTGACCTCCGCTCCGACATCGACGACACGCCCGACGAACTCGTGCCCGAGCACGACGCCGGGTCGGCAGAGGACGGGGCCGTGGTCCCACTCCGCGGCGTCCGTCCCGCAGATCGCGGCGCGGATCACCTCGAGCACGACCTCGTCGACGCGAGGGGACCCGGGATCGGAGACCTCTTCGATCCGGACGTCATGCGGTCCATGGAAGACGGCGGCCTTCATCGGTTCAGCACTCGATCTGAACCTTCACGTTGCGACTCGTGTCCCGTGCGGCCTCGAGCGCCGCCGGCGCGTCCTCGAGCGGGAACCTGGCGGTGAGCAGCGGCGTGGGATCCAGCCCGCTCGTCGCCATGAACCGGATCGTGCGCGGCCAGAGGCCTGCCGAGCCGATGATCCCTCTGACCTGGAGCGCCTTCGACTGGACGAGCCCGATCTCGACCGGTGCTGTTCCGCCGACATCGATCCCGACGAACACGAGCCGCGCGCCGAGTCCGGCGATCGGGAACGCGCTGGCCATGGCCGCCGGTGCGCCGGCCGCCTCGATCACCACGTCGAAGCCGCGACCGTCGGTGACCTCGGCCACCTGGTCGGCAACGAGTGTCGAGGTCGGATCAAGAACCCGGGTCGCTCCGATCTCGAGGCCCAATGCCCGACGGTGCGCCTGGGGCTCGAGAAGCGTGACCGCACCGCCCATCGTGGCCGCCGCCATGGCGCAGAGAAGACCGATGGGGCCGCCGCCGATCACCGCAACCTCGTCGCTCGCGTCGATTCCTCCTGCGGCGACGGTCGCGGCATACGCCACCGAGAAGGGCTCGACGAAGGCCCCTTGCTCGTACGTCAGCTCGTCGGGGATGCGATGAAGCCATGACGCCTTGGCAACGAAGTACTCGGCGTTGGCACCGCTGATCGAGAACCCGAAGTGATCGTCGCCGTTGTTGACGACGCACTCCCCGACCACCCGGTCCCCGGGCTGCAGGGTCGTTACGGCGTCACCGACCTCCGAGACCTCCCCGGCCCACTCGTGGCCGGGGATGATCGGATACGAGACCGGGATGATGTATCGGCCCTCGTAGAGCTCGAAATCGGAGTGGCAGATGCCCACGTTGCGCGAGCGGACGAGCACTTCGTCTGCCGCGATCGCCGGGATCTCGTGGTCGGAGACGACGGCCCGGCGAGGCTCCTCGAAGACCAGCGCTTTCATGCGACTCTTCCCTCCCTCATTGGTCGACCAGCACCTTGATCTCGTCCGCGGCACCCGAAGCAAGGCGCTCGAAGGCATCCGGCGCTCCGTCCAGGTCGACCTCGCTCGTCACGACGCGTTCGACCGGGAGATTGCCGGCGGCGATCTGCGCTGCGATGCGATCGAAGTCGTGGACCCAGTAGCACCACGTTCCGACGATCGTGAGGTCGTTGAGCGCCCAGAGCATCGGCTCGACGGTTGCTTCGCCGACGAAAAGACCCGTCTGGGCAAGCGTCCCGCGCCTCCGAAGTGAGTTGATCGCGGCGGAGAAGCCGGCCGGGTGGCCGGAGCACTCGATTGCCACGTCGACTCCGAGTCCGTCGTTCTCTTCGTGGAGAAACGATGGGACGTCGACTGACGTCGGGTCGAGGACGGTCGCCACCCCGAGCGTCTCTGCGCGCTCGCGGCGTGCCACGTTTGGCTCGGAGACGTACACGGCCGATGCTCCGGCGGCGCGCGCGCACATGGCCGCCAACGCGCCGATCGGACCGGCGCCGGTGACCAGCACCCTGTCCCCTGGGGCGACGCCGGCCCGCTCGACCCCGTACGCGGCGACCGCGGTCGGCTCGATCAGCGCGCCCTGGTGGTAGCTGACGTCGTCCGGGAGACGGACGATCTGGTATTCGGCGACCGTCGCGAACTCCGCCAGGCCGCCCCACGCGTGCGAGAGCCCGACGCATGCCATCGTCGCGCAGAGGTGCTGCAGGCCGCGGCGGCAGTACGGGCAAGTGCCGCAGTACGCGAGGGGCATGATCGACACGCGGTCGCCCTCGTTCACGCGTGTCACGCCGGGACCGACACCGACCACGTCACCGGCAAACTCGTGCCCGAGGATCTGCGGGTTCTGAGCACCCGTGAGCGGATGTGGCTCGACAGGCGTCACGATCGGGCCTGCCAAGTACTCATGGAGGTCCGTGCCGCAGATGCCACACGACGTGACGCGCACGACGACCTCGCCGTCGCCGGGGTCGGACGGCTCCGCGACGTCCTCGATGCGGAGGTCGCGGGCAGCGTGGAACCGAAGCGCTCTCACGGCACGATCCGCTGCTCTCGCAGGCGCGCGAAAAGGTCGGTGAAAGACGATTCCGTGTCCCGGACGCCGAGAAACCCGAGTCGCCGGCTGCGGCCCATGTCGGTGAACGTCTCGATCGTGCGTCCGAGGTCGGCGTCTGTGTGCCACCACGAGGCAAGACGGTTGACGTTCGTGTCCCGAAGGCCGTGTCGGCGCACGATCTCGGGCCACACCTCGCCGGCATCCGCCATCTGCTGCTCGAGGGGCGCCGGTTCGCCGTTGAACGGAACAGCCTCGACGCCGAGCGCCTCGGCCAGACGCGGCCACATGCGTCGCCACCGGAACACGTCGCCGTTGACGATGTTGAGCGCCTCGTTCGCGGCGGCCGGAGTCGTCGCTGCCCAGACGAGATGGTCTGCGAGGAGACCAGCGTCCGTGACGTCGGTCACCGCCTCCCACTGCTCGCGCGAGCCGGGGAAGTGAAACCCACGTCCCGTTTCGCGACAGATCGCCCCGTAGACCGCGAGCGTCACCCCCATGTTCATCGCGTTGCCGAGGGCCCAGCCGATCAGGGTATGCGGACGGTGGACGCTCCACGTGAACCCGTCCCGCGCCGCGGCCGCGAACAGCACGTCCTCCTGGACGTAGTAGAAGTTCTCGTACGGGAGTCGCGCCTGATCTTCCGAGAACGGCGTGTCGGGCTGTGCCTTCGCGTAGGCCTCGAACGGCCCGAGATAGTGCTTGAGGCCGGTGACCAGCGCGACGTGTCGGACCGACCTCTCTACCGCGACGGCGCCCAGCAGGTTCTGGAGCATCCGACCGTTGACGTCGCAGTTTTCCGTTTCGGTCGCTCGGCGCGACCAGGTCGTGAAGAAGACATGCGTCGGCGCGGTGCCGCGCACGGCCGCGGCGACGGCGCCGGCGTCCTCGAGATCCGCGACGAGCGGCGTGACGCGCTCGTCGAGATCGTGCGGGCGCCGGCAGAGCCCGGCCACCTCCCAGCCGTCGGCAAGCAGCCTCTGCGTGAGGTTCCCGCCGCTGATTCCCGTGACGCCGACGACGAGCGCGCGGCCCGTCATCGCTTCCGCTTGCCGTTCGCGGCGACGGGCTTCGGCGGCTCGACGGCCTCCGGGGCCGCCGCCGCCTCGGCGCCGCGGCGGCCGCGGACCACCCAGACCGCGCGCACGGTCGCGGTACCGTCGTTGCTGAGGCGGTGCGGGGTCGTCGACGGGAAGGTGATGGAGTCTCCGGGCTCGAGGATGAACTCGTCGAAGCCGACGACGACCCGGAGCGTCCCGCTGAGGACGAAGCCGAACTCGTGCCCGTTGTGGCGGACGAACGAGTCGTCGGGGCTCGACGCGCCGCCGGGCTCGTACACCGCCTCGAGGAACTCGACGTCCTCGTCGGCCCAGAACATGAGCCGCTCCCACTTGACGCCGGAGTTGAGCGTGATCGCCGGTCTTTCGGCGGCCCGCTGGACCGTGAGCCCCGGCTCGGCAACAGCACGCGAAGCGCCGAGCGCGGCCGGAGGCACGCCGCCGTCCCGCACGGGCGGGGGCGCGCTGAAGAGCACCTCGTCCACCGTGACGCCGAACTCCGACGCGAGCGCGTACAGCGTCCGCACGGACGGGCGGATCTTGCCGGTCTCGATCTGCGAGATCGAGCTCGGCGAGAGGTCGAGCCGACGGGCGAGCTCGCGCAGGCCGACGCCCCGCCGGAGCCGGATCGCGCGGAGGCGCGGGCCGAGGTCGGACGGCGCGTCGGGGATGCCGGTTGCTGCGGGCCGCGCTTTCACTGGACGGGGATCATCGCTCCCGGGTCGGCTCACGGACGGGCCGGCGAGCGCATCGCGCCCCGGCGCACCTGGCTGTAGATGATGGCCGCGACCACGATCATCAGCCCCTGG
>DASXAW010000101.1:0-20959 GCA_036406535.1 Gaiella sp. | reverse complement strand
GACGTCCCAGACGTGGCAGCCCGAGCCGCGCTCCATGATCGGCGCCAGGTCCTCGGGAAACTGGTCGTCCCCCTTCGCATACGTGTGTGAGCCGCCGGGCACGAGCGCGCTCAGGCGCGCATTCAGCTCCCGCGACCGCGACAGATCCGGCGCGGGCGCCGTGCTCGGACGCTCCGCGCGCTCCGTGTGCTCCCCCAGCTCCACCGTCTCACTGTAGTGGTGAGACCCGCAGCCGGCCAGGCCGAGCCGCGAACTCGTGGACTAGGGTGAGGCGCGCCGGGCCGCGCCCGCCGACACACGATGCCCATCGACTGGACCACCGTTCCGGAGGCCGACGCGGTCGGCCGCGAGCTCCATGCGCTGATCGCGGAGCTTTTTCCGATCCCGCGAAGCCTGACCGGCGACGGCGTCCGCGCGACGCTCTCGCGCCTCGGCCGGGACGTCCCGCTCCACGCGGTCGAGCTCCCGACCGGAACGCAGGTCTTCGACTGGACGCTCCCGCGCGAGTGGAACGTCCGCGAGGCGTGGGTCGAGGCGCCGGACGGCACCCGCGTGATCGACGTCGCGGACTCCTCGCTCCACCTCCTGGGATACAGCGTCCCCGTCGACGCGACGCTGGGACTCGCGGAGCTTCGCGAGCATCTCCACACCGACCCGCGCGACCGGGACGTGGTGCCCTATCGGACGTCCTACTGGGCGGAGCGTTGGGGGTTCTGCACGAGTCAGCGCGTCGTGGACGGCCTCGTCGACGGCGACTATCGAGTGAGGATCGACGCGACGCTCGACGACGGGCACGTCACCTACGGGGAGGTCGCGCTCGAGGGGGCGGGCGACGACGTCGTCCTGCTCACGACGACCGTCTGCCACCCCGCCCTGGCGAACGACAACCTCTCCGGGATCGTCTTGCTCTGGGGCCTCGCCCGGATCCTCGCCGCGCAGGACGACCTTCGCCACTCGTTCAGGATCGTCTGGAGCCCGGGCACGATCGGGCCGCTGTGCTGGCTCCATACCAACGCCGACCTCGTGACACGCGTCCGCCACGGCTTCGCAGTCTCGTGCGTCGGCGACCCGGGCCCGGTGACGTACAAGCGGAGCCGCCGCGAGAACGCGGCCGTCGACCGGGCCGCCGAGATCGTGCTGCGCGACCTGCCCGATGCGAAGGTGCGCCCGTGGTCGCCCTACGGCGGCGACGAGCGCCAGTTCTGCTCGCCGGGCTTCGACCTGCCGTTCGGCGCGTTCTCGCGCACCCCGGCCGACGCGTTCCCCGAGTACCACTCGTCGGCCGACGATCTCGACCTCGTGCGTCCCGAGGCGCTCGGCGACTCGCTGCACGCGGCGCTCCGGATCCTCGATGCGCTCGAGCGGGACGCGACGCTCGTCAACACGTCGCCCTTCGGCGAGCCCCAGCTCGGCCGACGCGGCCTCTACCGCTCGCTCGGCGGCGGCTCGAGCGAGGAGGCGGCGCTTCTCTGGGTTCTCTCGCTCTGCGACGGCGACGCGAGCCTGCTCGACGTCACCGCGCGCTCCGGGCTGCCCTTCCAGACGATCCGCGACGCGGCGGACGCGTTGCTCGACGTCGGCCTGCTTCGCGCCGCCGACGGCTCTCAGGCCGCGTCCGGCTCGTAAAGCGGCAGCGCCTTGTCGCGGTCGCTGATCGTCCGCTCCCCGTCGAACGCCGGCCACTCGATCGCGAGCACCGGGTCGTCCCAGCGGACGCCGGCCGACGCCTCGGGCGCGTATGGCGTCGAGATCATGTAGGCGACGTCGCTCTCGTCGACGAGCGTCTGGAAGCCGTGCGCGCAGCCCTCGGGCACGTAGAGCGCGCGGCCGCTCTCCGGGTCGAGGCGCACGCCGAACCACTGTCCGCGCGTCGACGAGCCGGGACGCAGGTCGACGGCGACGTCGAAGATCGCGCCCCTGGTGCAGCGGACGAGCTTCGCCTCCTCGTGCGGAGCGCGCTGGAAGTGGAGCCCCCGCAGCGTTCCTGCACTGGTGTTCCGGGAGAGGCTGCACTGGGCAAGCCCGCTCGCGAGCCCGGCCTCGGCCATCTCGTCGCGGCACCACGTTCGGGCGAACGAGCCACGTTCGTCAACGTGCTCCTCGAGCTCCACGACGACGACCCCGGCGATCGCGGTCTCGACGAAGCGCACGTCAGGCGGCCCGTGCCCAGCGCAGGTCGTCGTCGAGGCGATGCTCGTCGAGGAGGTGGCGGAGCTGGCGCAGCCGCACGTACGAGCGGCCCTCGAAGTCGTCCTCGGTGAGCCCGATCGCGCGATAGGCGTCGACGAGCTCCTCCGCCCCACGCTGCGCGTCCCAGTCGAGCGTCAGATCGGGGAACGCTGCCCCCAGTGCCGAGAAGTCGACGCGGTACGAGCGCGGGTCGGGTGAGGCGTCGCCCGCGAACTCGACCTCGCAGCCCGTGACGCCCGCCAGGATCTGGGCGAGGTCGCGCACGAGGTAGTTCTGCGGGCCGGAGCCGATGTTGAACGCCTTGCCGCCGACCAGGTCGGCCGGCGCCTCGACCATCCGCAGCGCGACCTTCGCGAGGTCGCGCACATGCAGGAGCGGGCGCCACGACATCCCGTCGCTCAGGAGCCTGATCCGGCCCGTCACGTGGCTCCACGCGGCGAGGTTGTTGAGGACGATGTCGAGCCGGAGGCGCGGCGACACCCCGTACACCGTCGCGTTCCGCATCGACACCGTGGTCAGCCCGTCGCCGTCCAGCTCGCGCAGCGCCTCCTCCGAGCGGACCTTGGACTCCGCGTAGGGCGTGATCGGCCGCAGCGGCGCGTCCTCCGCGAGGAGCGCGTCGGCGTCGGAGGCGCCGTACATCGAGCAGGACGACGCGAACACGAAACGGGGCACGCCCGCGTCCTTCGCCGCGCGCGCGACCCGAACGGTCCCCTCGTGGTTGATCTCGTGGGTCAGCTCGGGGCTCAGGTCGCCCAGCGGGTCGTTCGACAGCGCGGCGAGGTGCACGATCGCGTCGAAGCCCTCGAGGTGCTGCGGCTCGACGTCGCGCACGTCGACTCCGAGCCGCCGGCGCTCCGGCTCGTAGGCGCCGAAGTCGCAGCCGTCGTAGTAGCCCGTGTCGAGCCCCACGACGTCGTGCCCGTGCTCCTCGAACACGGGGCAGAGCACGGAGCCGACGTAGCCGCCGCTCCCTGTGACGAGCACCTTCACGAGCCTGCACCTCCTTGTCCCGGCTGGAGGCTCAGCTTGCGCCCCACGAACGCCTCGGCGTAGCCGCTCTGCGCCCGGCACTCCATGCCCCGGATTCTCATCAAGCCGCGGAACACCTCGACGTCGTACCAGTCCTTCCCGCGCTGCGTGTCGAAGTGGCCGCCCAGCAGTTCGAGCTTCTCCTGCACCACCGACTCCTCGAGCGGGACGTAGACGTTCGGCCGACCGACGTCGCCGTCCCACTTCGGGATCTCGTACTCGAGGATCACGCTGTCCCGGAACGTGTTCCACGTCAGCTCGCAGACGAGTCGGTGGTCCTGGTGGAGATCGTCGCGAGTGTGCGTGAGCACGAGGTCGGGCGCGACGCGCGCCTTGAGGTCCTCGAACGTGTCCTTGACCGCGGCCGCGGTGTGCGGGAGGTATCCGTCGCGAAACTCGTGCACCTCGACGGACCGCTCGGCTGCGTCCGCGAGGAGCGTCTCCGCGCTCCTCCGCGCCTCGGCCGCCCGGTCCCCGTTCGCCGCGAGCACGACCCAGTGGACGGCCAGACCGGGATTCGCGCGGGTCAGTGCGAGCACCGTCCCGCCGCAGCCGATCTCGAGGTCGTCGGAGTGGGCGCCGATCGCGAGCAGCCGACCGAGGGGCGAGCCGCCCGCGAACCCGAGCGGCAGCATCACCCGACGGGCGACTCGGCGGGATCGAGGCCGACGCGGAGCCAGGGCGCGCGGCCCGAGTCGAACAGCCCCTCGAGCCACTGCCGGTCCTTGATCGTGTCCATCGGCCCGAAGAACCCGTCGTGGGTGTACGCGCCCACGTCGCCGCGGGGTATCAGCTTCGCGAAGGTCTCCTCGACGAGCTCGTCGCCCGGCGCGATCCAGTCGAAGATCTCGCGCCGCATGACGAAGAAGCCGCCGTTGATCCGCACGCCCGAGGTATCCATCGCGCGGACGTCCTGCACCGTCCCGTCGTCGGCCGCCTCGACGATGTGCGCGTGGAAGTGCGGCTTGACGAGCGCGAACATGATCATCTTCCCCGAGGCCTCGAAGGTGCGCACGAGCGTGGGCAGGTCGACATCGGTGAGCCCGTCCCCGTACGTCGCCATGAACATCTCGTCGCCGGCGAGGTACGGCTCGACCAGCTTCAGGCGCTCGCCGATCGTCGAGCGCGTGCCGGTGTCCGCGAACGTGATGCGCCACGGCCCGCCGTCCCGGTTCAGGATCTCGACCTCCGGCTCGGCGCCGTAGCCCTCGAGCACGAAGTCGTGCATGAGGGCCTCGTTGTGGTTCAGGAAGTACTCCTTGATCACGTCGCCCTTGTAGCCGAGGCAGAGCACGAACTCGTTGTGCCCCCAGGACGCGTAGTAGCGCATGATGTGCCAGAGGATCGGCCGGTTGCCGATGCGGATCATCGGCTTCGGGATCCGCTGGGTCTCCTCGCCCATGCGGACGCCCAGCCCTCCGCAGAAGATCACGACCTTCATCGCGCCGCCGCCGGCTCCGACCCCACCCGATTCACCCAGTCCTCTCCTCGTCCCCCACGAAGTAAGGCCGACCCCGACGGGTGCGTCAAGCCCCGTCTCCGATGTCGAGATACCTCGCGGTGGGCACCGGCACGACGAGTCGCGCGCCCCACTCTGCGGTGTACGCGAGCTGCTCCGCGATCTCGCGCGCGAGGTTCCAGGGAAGGATCACGATCACGTCCGGCCGTGTCTCGGCGATCTTCTCCGGCGGGTGGATCGGGATGTGCGTCCCGGGGGTGTGCTTCCCCTGCTTGTACGGGTTCCGGTCGACCGTGTAGTCGAGGAAGTCCGTGCGGATCCCGCAGTAGTTGAGCAGCGTGTTGCCCTTGCCCGGAGCGCCGTAGCCGACGACCTGCTTGCCCTCGCGACGGAGCCCGATCAGCAGATCCAGCAGCGCGCGCTTCGACTCGCGGACGCCTTCCGCGAAGCGTTCGTACGAGGCCGGGTCGCGCAGGCCCTGCTCGTCCTCGCGCGCGAGGACGTCGCGGACCGCGTCCGACGGCTCGTCGCCGACTTCGGCGTGCCGGAGGAACACGCGCAACGAGCCGCCGTGGCTCGCGAGCTCCTGCACGTCGACGAGGTCGAGGCCCTGGGCGCCGAAGATCGCGCGGATCGAGTAGAGCGAGAAGTACGAGAAGTGCTCGTGGTAGATCGTGTCGTACTCGAGGTGCTCGACGAGCTTCGCCAGATGCGGGAACTCGAACGTCGCGGTCCCATCGGGCCCGAGGAGCGCCGCGACGCCCGCGGCGAAGTCGTTGATGTCGGGCACCTGGGCGAGCACGTTGTTCCCGAGGACGAGGTCCGCGTGCCCGCGCTCCTGCGCCAGGCGCGCGCCGAGCTCCGCACCGAAGAACTCCGTGATCGTCTCGACGCCGCGGGCGACCGCAGCCTCGGCGACGTTCAGGGCGGGCTCGACCCCGAGCACCGGCACGCCCTTCGGCAGGAAGTGCTGCAGCAGGTAGCCGTCGTTCGAGGCGAGCTCGACGACGAGGCTGTCCGGCCCGAGCGAAAGACGGTCGCACATCTCGTCGACATAGCGGCGAGCGTGCTCGACCCAGGAGTCGGAGTAGGCCGAGAAGTAGGCGTACTCGGTGAAGATCTCCTCCGGGGCCGCGAGCTCCGGGATCTGCGCGAGCCAGCACTGCTCGCAGACGCGGACGTGCAAGGGGTAGAAGGCCTCACCGCGCTCGAGCTCCTCGTCCGTGAGCACCGTCTGGCACAGCGGCGACTTCCCCAGGTCGACCATCGTCAGCCTGAGAGGCGCCGCGCAGTGGCGGCAGACGGTTGCTCCGGGCACGGAGTCTTCGCGCACGGCAGTGAGTGGCTGGGGCTCGGCCATCTCCTCCATTCTCTCTATCGAAGCTCTGCTGTCGACCCTTGACCCGTCACGACCGCTCGATTCACCCCACGCGGCCGAGCAGGACGCAGGCGTTGTGCCCGCCGAGGCCCATCGCGTTCGAGAGCGCGACGTCGACCTCGGCGCGCCGCGCCTCGTTCGGGACATAGTCGAGGTCGCACTCGGGGTCGGGGGTGCGGTAGTTGATCGTCGGAGGCAGAACGCCGTCGTGGAGCGCGAGCGCGCACATCATCGCCTCGAGCGCTCCCGCCGCCCCGAAGCAGTGGCCGCTGACGGACTTCGTCGAGGAGACGGCGAGCCGGTACGCGTGGTCGCCGAAGACCTGCTTGAGCGCGCGCGTCTCGGCGAGGTCGCCGAGCGGGGTCGACGTCCCGTGCGCGTTCACGTAGCCGACGCGCTCGGGCGCGACGCCCGCGGCGTCGAGCGCCGAGCGGATCATGTGCGCCACGCCGGTCGCCTCCGGCTCCGGTTGCGCGAGATGGTGTGCGTCGTTCGAGGCGCCGTAGCCGACCACCTCGGCGTAGATCGTGGCTCCTCGCGCCTGCGCCGCCTCGAGGTCCTCGAGGACGAGGATGCACGCCCCCTCCCCCATCACGAAGCCGGCCCGCGTCGCGTCGAACGGCCGCGACGCGAGACTCGGGTCGCTCTCCTCCGCGACGAGGCCGCGCATGGCGCAGAAGCCGGCCAGGATCAGCGGAGTGATCGCGGCCTCGGTGCCGCCGGCGAGCACGACGTCGGCCTGTCCGCGCCGGATCGCCGCGGCGCCCTCGCCGACCGCCGTGGAGCCGGTCGCGCAGGCCGAGACGGGCGCGTAGTTCGGTCCCGTGATCCCGAGCTGGATTGCGATCTGGCCGCTCGCCGTGTCGACGAGCACGGAGGGGATGAAGAACGGCGAGACGCGGTCGTGACCGCGCTCGGCGAGCACCTGCTGCTGCTCGGCGATGGTCGCGATCCCGCCGATCGCCGAGCCGACGAGGATTCCGACCCTCGCGCGATCGACGTCGCCGTCCAGGCCCGAGTCGTCCCACGCCTGCTGGGCGGCGGCGACGGCGAGCAGGACGTTCCGGTCCATCCGCCGCGCCTCCTTCGCGGGGACGAGGTCGCCGGGGTCGAAGCCGCGCACCTCGGCCGCGATCCGCACGGGATAGTCGGACGGGTCGAACGCCTCGATCCAGCCGACGCCGCTCCGGCCGGAGACGGCGGCGTCCCAGGTCGCGGGCACGTCGAGGCCGAGCGGCGTGACCGCGCCGAGACCGGTGATCGCCACGCGACGCATTGGCTCCGGAGACTACTGGGCGCCTCGGGTCGGACTTCGCATCGACACGATGCGACCTGCGGGGCCTCGACCGACCGGGTGCCCGCGGAAGTCGGGCACCTAGACTCCGCGCATGCCCCGCGCCCGCCGAAGCGCCGAGCCAGTCGAGCGGCCCGCGGACCTCGATCCTGCGATCCCGTTCCCGCCGATGGAGGCGGAGCTCGTCCGCGAGCTGCCGTCGGGCGAGGAGTGGCAGTACGAGCCGAAGTGGGACGGCTTCCGCGGTCTGCTCGAGAACGCCTCGGGCGAGCTGCGCCTCTGGTCCCGGAACGCGAGGCCGCTGCTCCGCTACTTCCCCGAGCTCGCGCGCGTCGGGGACGCGCTTCCTCCCCGCTCGGCGATCGACGGCGAGATCGTGATCGTCCGCGACGGCGTCCTGGACTTCGACGCGATGCAGATGCGGCTGCACCCCGCCGAGAGCCGGGTGCGAAAGCTGTCCGCCGAGATCCCGGCCCGCTTCATCGCGTTCGACGTGCTCGTCTGGGACGGCGCCGAGCACTGGCGCGCGGCGCTCGCCGAGCGCAGGGCGACGCTCGAGGAGGTCGGTACCGACCTCGCGCTCTCGCCGCTGACGCGTGACCGTAACCAGGCGCTCTCGTGGCTCGAGTCGTTCGAGGCGATCGGGCTCGACGGCGTGATCGCGAAGCGCCGCGACAAGCCGTACGCGGCCGGCTCGCGCGAGGCGGTCGCGAAGGTGAAGCCGGAGAAGACGGCGGACTGCGTCGTCGCCGGTCTCCGGTGGAAGGCCGACGGCGAACGCCGGATCGCGACGCTCCTGCTCGGCTTGTTCGACGACGGCGGCGAGCTGGACTACGTCGGCTCCGCCGTCGTCGCGCCGGCCCGGCACGACGAGGTCACGGCGGCGGTGACGCCGCTTCTGAGGAACGCGCCCGAGCGCCGGTTCTCGGAGCCGAACCGCTGGGGCGGCGGCGAGCTCGAGGAGACCGCCGTGCGCCCGGAGCTCGTGGTCGAGGTGCGCTACGACAAGGTGCAGGGCCGCCGCTTCCGCCACGGGACGAAGCTGCTCCGCCTGCGCCCGGACAAGGATCCCGCGCAGTGCACGTGGCGCGAGCTGCGGCCGCCGCTCGAGGAGGGCGACCCGACGCTCGCGCGCCTGCTCGGCTAGCGGGTGCTCGGGGGCGTCGGCGGGATCGGCGGAAGGCTCGGCGCGGGGAGCGGTCCGCCGAGGTCGCCGGACGGCAGGCGCGCGAACCCCCGGTCGGCGAACGTCGCCAACGACGAGCCCTTCACCCCGGCGGCGGAGACCGTGTAGAGCGTGTCGCCGACGACGAGCGCGCGGCTGATCGGCGCCCCCGGCGAGCCTGCACGCTCGGCTCCCGGCTGCGCCGGGTGCACGACTCGGCCGACCTCGGCGATGCCCGCCCGCCGGACCCGCAGCCCCACCGCGCCGAGAAACGGCCGGTCGAAGTACGTCTGCACGGGCAGCACCGCGAGCTGTGTGCGCGGCCACCAGAGGAACGCGTGGTGGTCGTACTCGACGTCGGAGCGGGTCTGGCCGAGGGTGAATGAATCCAGCCGCTCGGGGTGCTCCGGGTCGGAGACGTCGAACAGCGACGCCAGCGTGCCGAGCGTCCGACCTTCGGTCGTGGCGTCCTGGCCCACACCGAGCAAGAGGCCGCCGCCGAGCGGATGGAGGTATGCGGAATACCCGCGAAGCTCGAGCTCGCCGCGAACTCGGGGCTTGGCCGGAGCGGACAGGTCTACGACGTAGAGCGGGTCGATCTGCCGGAACGTGACGACGTAGCCGACGTCACCCGCGAAGCGCACGGCGTAGACACGCTCGCCCTTGCCGAGCCCGCCGACGCGACCGATCGGCACGAGCGTCCCGTTCCGGTCGGCGAACGTCGTGACCGACGTCTCGCTCTCGCTCTGCGCCCCGCCGGTCGTCACGGGTAGCGAGGTGCTCGCCACACGGAGGATGCCGCTCTCCTCCGAGAGCGACCACTCGTCGAGCAGCACGCCCTGGACGCGTCCGCTCGCGCGGTAGCGCGTCTCCTGCGGGCTCGAGATGTCGAACACGTGGATCGTCGTGCCGCCGGACGGCATCGGCCCGCGCGGGCTCGGAGACCAGGGCTCGGTCGTCGCGACGTAGAGGCTCCGGGGCGAGGCGTAGACGGCGCCGGCATCCGCGGCGAGCGCATCGGAGTCGACGGGCTGCAGGCCGCGCGCGAGGTCGACGGTCAGGATCGTGACGAGCCCGACGCCCGAGAACGTTTTCGGCCTGAGCACGTCGCGGCACCCGACGAGCCGGCCCGTCCGCGTGACGGCGCCCCGGGCACCCCGCACCGTGTACCGGGGCAGCCAGCTCGTCGCGCCGGCGGACTTCACCACGTCCCGATTCCGCTCCGCCGCCTTCGAGGCTTCGCCTCCGGCCCCGGCCGAAGGGAGCAGCGGAAGCTTGGCGAGCGGCGCCGATGCGACGACGATCCGCGCGCTCGAGCCGACGAGCCGCGCCGTGAGGTAGCTGCCCTCGAGCTCCATCGTGCGCACGACGCGCATCGACCCGGGATCCGACACGTCGATCTCGGTGAGCGAGGAGCTGACGGGCACCGGCAGGATCGGCGACGCGACGGTCGGGCGACCCGGGAGCACGGCCATCTGCCGGGAGAGGGCGAGCAGCCTGTCGCCGCGCAGGAGGAGCTCGTACGTGGCGCCCTGCCGGAGCGCCAGCGTGTCGATCGGCTTCGGGCTGCCCGACCGCACGTCGACGGCGCTCACCTGCCCTGCCCCCGCGACGAACAGCGTCCCCCCGTCGGTCTTCACCAAGTCCGGCTCGTCGACGCCCTCCTCCTGGACGTTCGTGCCAGAGAACTCCGGATCGGTCGCTCCCCGCGCTCCGGCAGCCTTGCCGGGCGCCGCGGGCGCCGCGCCGGCTGCGATCCCCGTGTCGGGCCCGTAACGGCCGACGAGAGGAGTCGCATGGGCGCGCATGTACGCGCCGAAGGCCGAGCAGCCGGCGAACGACGCGAGGCGGCCGGGGGCCGGGCTCGCACCGCCCGCGTCGGCGCCCGTGGCAACCGAGACGACGAGAGCGAGTGCGCCGATCCCCGTGACGAGCGCACGGTGCCTCATCTCGCCACCATGTTCCTCCTACGCCGCCGGGACGGCAAGACGTCACACGCAACCCTTACGCCGGGTCGCTCGCCTTCTTCGCCCGCGAGGGCTGGACGCGCGGCGGCTCGCCGGGCATCTTCGGGAAGTTCGGCGGGTACGGCGCCTCCCCGGCCCCCTCTGCCTCTTCGCGCGCGACCCACTGGAGCAGCACCTCGAGGTCGCAGACGACGTCGTCGATCCCCGCCTGGACGTCGCCGAGCCGGCCGAAGCGCTCCTGCATCGAGACGAGCGTGAAGTCCTCGGTCTCGACGTCGGGCAGCTCGTCCCAGGTCACCGGCGCAGAGACCGTCGCGTCGGGGCGCGGGCGGACGGAGTACGCTGACGCGATCGTCCGGTCCCGCGCGTTCTGGTTGTAGTCGATGAAGACCTTCTCGCCGCGCTCCTCCTTCCACCAGGCCGTGGTCACGAGCGCCGGCGCGCGACGCTCGATCTCGCGTGCGAAGGCGAGCGCGCAGCGGCGGACGACCGGGAACTCCCACTTCGGCTCGATCCGCACCGCGATGTGGATCCCGCGGTTGCCCGAGGTCTTCGGCCAGCCCACGTAGCCGATCTCCGCGAGCGTCTCTCGCACGACCGCGGCGACTCGCTTCCCGTCCGCGAAGGTCGTCCCCGGTTGTGGGTCGACGTCGATCCGCAGCTCGTCGGGACGGTCGACGTCCGTCCGCCGTGAGGGCCATGGGTGGAAGTCGACGACCGCGAGGTTCGCGGCCCAGACGACCTGCGCGACCTCGGTCACGCACAGCTCGTCCGCGTGCCGTCCGGACGGGAACGTCACGCGCGCAGCCTCGACCCAGTCGGGGCGCTTCTCGGGAATGCGCTTCTGGTAGATCTGCTCGCCCGCGATGCCGTCGGGGAACCGCCGGAGCTGCGTCGGCCTGTCGCGGAGCGCCCGGACGATCCCGTCGCCGACCGAGAGGTAGTAGTCGACGAGGTCGCGCTTCGTGTGCCCCGCCTCCGGGAAGAGGACTTTGTCCGGGTTCGTGACCTTGACGGTACGCTCGCCGATCTCGAGCTCGACGAAGGGGGAGGCCATCCAGGGGACCCTACTGGCGGCGTCCGCGCCGGCCCGACCGAGTCGCTTTCGAAAGTGAAGTATCGGCAAGACCTGTGCTAGCCTCGCGCGCGAGTCAAGTCCCCCTCGTGAGGAGTCGATCGACCATGCGGAAGCTCTTCGTCTCGAGCCTCGTGCTCGTCGTCGCGGCCGGCCTCGTCGTCGTCGCGACGGCGTTCGGCGCCCGCTCGACCGCCGGGGCCGCGGCGGCCATCCCCGGCTGCGCCCCGGGCTCGCTGAACCTCGTCGAGGACGGCGTCCTCACGATCGGAGCGGACAACCCGGCGTTCCCGCCGTGGTTCGGCGGCGCGGAGAAGACGAAGCCGTGGAAGGTCTCGGACCCGTACAGCGGCAAGGGGTACGAGTCGGCCGTTGCGTACGCCGTGGCGCGACAGCTCGGGTTCGCGAAGTCTGCGGTGAAATGGACGGTGGTGCCGTTCGCGAACTCGTTCCGGCCGGGGAACAAGCCGTTCGACTTCTACATCACGCAGGTCTCGTTCAGCCCGGCCCGGGCGAAGGCAGTCGACTTCTCGAAGTCGTACTACTTCGTCAACCAGGCGGTGGTCGGGCGCAAGGGCCAGCCGATCGCGAAGACTCGCTCGATCGCCGGCCTCCGAAACTACAAGCTCGGCGCGCAGGTCGGGACGACGAGCTACTCGTACATCGTCGACCGCATCAAGCCGTCGTCGAGCCCGCTCGTGTACGACACCAACGACGCCGCCGTGCAGGCGCTCAAGAACGGACAGATCGACGGCATCGTCGTCGACCTGCCGACCGCCTTCTACGTGACCGCCGTGCAGGTGCCCGACGGCGTGATCGTCGGCAAGCTCCCGACCTTCGGCTCGAAGGAGCGGTTCGGGATGGTCTTCCAGAAGGGCAACTCGCTCCGGCGGTGTGTCGACAAGGCGCTCGACCGCATGTGGCGGAACGGGACGATCAAGAAGCTCCAGAGCGTGTACCTCGCGCGCGCCGGGGCGCCCGACCTCAAGTAGCCCTCCCTGGACGGGAACCGGAGCTCCCGGATCCTCGGCGGCGCGACCGGCCGCGGCTCGAGCGAGTCGCGAACGGTCGCCATCGCCCTCCTCTCGACGATCGTCTTCATCGCCGCGATCGTCGTCGTCGTCACGCGGTCGCCCGGCTGGGACGCCTTCAAGGCGTACTTCTTCAACTGGGACTACTACCGCGACTCGTTCCCGGAGATCCTCGACGCGTTCTGGGTGAACGTGAAGCTCTTCCTCACGGCCGAGGTGATCATCCTGCCCGCCGCGCTCCTGCTGGCCGTGCTGCGCAGCCTCCCGGGGCCCGTCTTCTTCCCGATCCGCGCCCTCGCGATCGTCTACGCGGACCTGTTCCGCGGGCTCCCGACGATCCTCGTGATCTTCATGCTCGGGTTCGGGATGCCCGCTCTCGGGCTGAGCTGGATCCCCGACTCGCAGTTCTTCTGGGCGGTCGTCGCGCTCTCCCTCGTCTACACGGCCTACGTCTCCGAGGTCTACCGGGCGGGAATCGAGTCGGTGCATCCGTCGCAGGAGGCTGCCGCCCGCTCGCTCGGTCTCACGCATCTCCAGTCGCTCCGTCACGTCGTCCTCCCGCAGGCCGTGCGGCGTGTGATCCCGCCGCTCCTCAACGACTTCATCGGCCTGCAGAAGGACACCGCGCTCGTCGGCGCGCTGGGCGTGGTCGAGGCGTTCCGCCAGGCGCAGATCGACCAGGCGGCGACGTTCAACGGGACGTACTACCTCGTGGCCGGAACGCTGTTCGTCGCGATCACGATCCCGCTCGCCCGGTTCACCGACTGGCTCATCGCGCGCGACCGCCGGCGGTCGCAGGCCGGGAGGCTGGCGTGACGACCGACGCGCTGCGAATCGAGGGCGTGCACAAGTCGTTCGGCAAGCTCGAGGTTCTGCGCGGAATCGACGTCGCGCTCCCCGAGCACGACGTCGTCTGCCTGATCGGCGCATCCGGGTCGGGGAAGTCGACGCTCCTGCGCTGCGTCAACCTGCTCGAGCCGATCGACGCGGGACGGATCGTCGTCGGCGGCAAGGACGTCACCGCGCCGGGTGTCGACGTGAACCGGGTGCGCCGCGGCATCGGGATCGTCTTCCAGGCGTTCAACCTCTTCCCGCACATGACGGTGCTGGAGAACGTGACCCTCGGGCCACGCAAGGCGCTCGGGATCTCGAAGGCCGAGGCGCTGGAGGAGGCCGACCGGCTGCTCGCGCGGTTCGGCCTTGCCGACAAGCGCGCCGAGTATCCCGACCGGCTCTCGGGCGGTCAGCAGCAGCGCGTCGCGATCGTGCGAGCGCTCGCGATGCGCCCGCAGCTCCTGCTCCTCGACGAGGTCACGAGCGCCCTCGACCCCGAGCTCGTCTCCGAGGTGCTCGACGTCATCCGCGAGCTCGCCGCCGGCGGTATGACGATGCTCATCGCGACGCACGAGATGGGCTTCGCGCGCGACGTCGCCAGCCGCGTGTGCTTCATCCACGAGGGCCGGATCCTCGAGCAGGGGACGCCGGAGGAGATCTTCGCCGCGCCGAAGGAGGAGCGGACGCGCCAGTTCCTCCAGCGGATCGTCGCAGCGGGAAGGCTTTAGGGAAAGCCGCTCGTTATCGTTTGACCGTGGTCCAGGATCCGCATCGCGTCGACGTGTCGCTCGAGCCCCTCGACGAGTACCTCGTCATCCAGCCGACGAGCGACGAGACGGAGACGCGCGCCGGGCTGATCCTCCCCGCCTCGGCGGCCGCAGCCGCCGCCTGCCGCACCGGGATCGTCACCGCTGTGGGCTCGGACGTCACCGGGGTCGAGCCCGGCGACAAGGTGCTCTACCCGCGCGAGGCGGGCTACGAGGTTCGGCTCGGCGGGATCGAGGTCAAGGTCGTCAAGCGCGACGAGCTCATCGCCCGCGTGCACGACTAGCGACGTTGGGTAACCCGGAGCGGCCGATATCCTCTCCAGCTCCGGAGAAGTGGCCGAGTGGCTGAAGGCGGCGCCCTGCTAAGGCGTTAGGTGGGGTAATCCCTGCCTCGAGGGTTCGAATCCCTCCTTCTCCGTCCGCAAGGCCCGCGCACGACGGCGCGGGTACCCTTACGCGGCTCGGAGGGGTGCCGGAGCGGTCGAACGGGGCGGTCTCGAAAACCGTTAAGGGTGCAAGCTCTTCGAGGGTTCAAATCCCTCCCCCTCCGCTCCATCCACTCGAGACGCGCTGGCCCCCGACTGGCCGGGGTTCTCTACCGCTTCCAGCGGCCTCGCGCCGAGAGGAACGCGGCTAGGACGCGTCGAGTTGACCGACGACGACCGTGTAGCCGTCAGGGTCGACGACCCGGAACTCACCGGAGCGCATGTAGAAAGGGTGCTCGATGGAACCGACGGCCAGACCGGCGGTCGCGAGCTCGTCGTGCAGCGCCCGAAGGTCCGGCGACCAGCAGTAGAACAGGATGACCTCCGGATCGACCCCGGTGCCGTCGCTCGGCCGGTCCTTCGTGCAGTCCGACCATGAGACGCGCCCGCGCGTGGTTCGGATCGCCGGCGGGGCTCGTCAGGAAGGCCCAAACCACCATGCCGTCGTCCTCGTGGACGTTCGCCACATCCAGGCCCAGGCGGCGGTAGAAGTCGATCGACCGCTGCACGTCGGCCACGTGGATGTATGGAGTGATGGCGTCGACGGGCATCGGGCCGAGCCTACTGTCCGCACGGTGGGGCTGCGGCCGGGCGGCTACGCTGGACGCCTCGGAGAGGTGTCCGAGCGGCCGAAGGAGCGCGACTGGAAATCGCGTACGTGGTGAAAGCTGCGTCGCGGGTTCAAATCCCGCCCTCTCCGTGCCGGGGGCGGGGGAACGCGATGTTCCTCCCGCCCCCGTTGACCTCGGCTAGCAGCTTCCGTAGAACTGGGGGCTGGTGCTGCTCGCATCGCGCTGGATCACGATGTGCGCGCTGGAGGGGATCTCCGCACGGAAGTTCACGTCGTAGTACGCGCCGTGCGTGTTGTTGAACGAGTTGCCTCTCACACAGATGTCCCGAGGCCAGCTCGACCCCGGATCCGAGACTCCGCCGAACCACGTGAAGAAGATGTGCGAGGTCGTCCCGTTGTTCGTGAACGTGTTGCCCTCGATCACGCCGTCCGTCGAGTACCCGACGTAGATGGCCTGCGAGTGAACGTCGCTGCCCTCGCCGATGTAGAAGTTCTGGAACGTGTTGTTCCGGAACACCCATCCGCTCGGTGGGTCGCCGGACGGCTGATCCCACATCGTGATGCCGTCCTTGACGCGTCCTTGCCCGTCGAAGGTGTCGCCCTCCAAGAGGACGTTGTCGGCACTCCAGATCCCGACGTGACTCGCGCTGGAGCTGACCAGCGCGCTGCCGGAGCCACCCTTGTTGAAGTCGACGCTGCCCTGGATGGTCGCGCCCTCGATTCGGAGGTTGGGCCGATCGATGTTGATGTCGCCGGTGATCGTGAACGACCCGCGCACCGTCACTGGCCCGGGCGGAGCGACCGCGACGGCCTGGAAGAACGCGCTGGGCGAATAGGACCCGGAGAGGGAGACGACGCCTCCCGGCCCCACCGAGGGCGGTGACGGCGAAGGAGCCGGCGCCGGGGCCGGTGAGGGTGACGGCGCCGGCGACGGGGCCGGCCTCGTCGGCTGCGGCTGCTGGGCCGGCGGCTTGGGAGCCTCGGCAGGAGGCTTCGGCGCCTGCGAGGACGGCTCGTCCGACCGAGCCGGCGGCTGAGCCGCCTTCGGCGCGCCCGGTGCGGGGGAGGACGACGCGGCAGAGCCGGCCCCGCCCGTGTCGGACCCGGCCTTCTTCCCCGACGCGGCGCTGCCGGTGGATGTCAGCGTTCGGAACGCCAGCGCCCGCATGACAGCCGTGACGCGCTTGCCGGGCGCGATCCGCAGGACCTGGACTTCGTAGCGGCTTCCCTTCCAGAAGGTCGCAGTCCTGGTCCTCCGGTCGAAGGTCTGCGCAACGGCGACGCCGTTTCGCAGGAAGCGGTACCCGTCCGCGACCGGCTGTCGCTTCCAGCCGAACGTGATCGTCCGCTTCGTCTGCGCGACGACGCGCAGCCGGAAGTCGATCCGAGGCGCCGGACGGAACACGAGCCCGGCCTGCTGAGCGTTGCGCGCCGGGAGGAAGGCGACCGCGCGTCGGAATGGCATGGCGACGCCGGCCGTCGCACCGCCGAGGACGTCGACCGCATAGCGCGAGCCCTTCCAGAACGTCGCCGTGTTGACGGAGCGGTTCATCGTGCGCGCGACGACGGCGCCGTTTCGGACGAAGCGGTACCCGCCCGCACCGGGCTGAGGCTTCCACGCGAACGTGACCGTCTTTGGCGTCCGCGCCACGACGTGCAGCGCAAACCGCGGACTCGGCGCCGGCACGAACACGAGCCGGCCCTTCGACCGGGTCGGACGCACGTGCGAGCGGGGTGTGACGAACACCGCGCTCGAGCCCTTCGTGAAGCGGCCGCCCCGCGCACGATGCAGGACCGCGACGGAGTACCGCGCGCCTTTCCAGAACGTCGCTGTCGTCGTCGAGGGGCTCAACGTGCGCGCGACCGGGACGCCGTTGCGAAGGAACACGTAGCCGTCCGCCCCGGGTTGACGCGCCCACGAGAACGTGACGGTGTTGCCGGTCTTGGCGACGGGTCGAAGCGTGAAGTGGGAAGCCGAGCTCGCCGTCGAAGCCAAAACGAGCGCAGCAGTGACCGCAGTGAGGAGAACCTTCATCAGACACCTCCGGCTGAGCGCCGTATGACGTCACGTCCGGTCAGTCGAGCCGCCACGGGGGCCGAGTCTGGCGCCGACGGACGGCGACGTTCACACTCAGCGCTCGCGCCACGAGCCGGACGTGTGGAACGGGGAGTCGCGATCCTAAACGACCCCCGGGTCGCCATGCGTGGAGAACCGGTGCACGCGCGCGATCACGCGACGAAGAGGCCGGCGTGGCCCGAGATTTGACGATCGTTCTAGGAGGACCCGGCGACCGACGAGACGTACGCCGCCACGTCCTGGATCTGCTGCTCCGACAGCTGGCCCGAGAACGAGGGCATCACGCCCTTGCCGTGCGTCACGCGGTCGACGACCAGCGAGGCGGGGGGCTTCGCGTCGTCGAGATTCGGCCCGACGGTCCCCGTCGCGCCGGCGTCCGCGAGCGTGTGGCACGAGGTGCATCCCGCCGTCTCGAAGACCTGCTTCCCCGCGGTCGCGTCGCCGGCCGGAGCCGAAGGAGTCGTCGGAGTCGTCGGTGTCCCGCCTTCCCCGCCACCCGGCGGCTGAACCTCGGCAACGGACTCCTCCTCGGTCTCCTGCGTCTCGCTCACCCAGACGACCGCGGTCATCTGCGCGAGGAAGAACACGGCCGAGACGACGATGTACGCGTCGAGCCGCCGCGGGAAGCCAGGGCTCCGCTTCGGGACGAAGATCGCCGTGATGATCGCCCAGCTGATGAAGCTGATCGCGACGATGAGGAGGACTGTCTTACCGAGGCTGGTGACCGTCGCGACGAGCATCGCGAGGACGCTACCACGCTCGTTCCGGGGCCCTCGGGGGGAGCGTTCACCCTGCAAACCGAATAGGGTTCGATGCGCGTGACTCCTGACGAGCGGCTCGAACGGTACGCGCGCCTGGCGGTCGAGGTTGCGGTCAACCTCCAGCCCGGTCAGTTCCTGCGCGTCGCCGCCGAGCCGGAGCACCTGCCCCTTGTCCGCGCGATCGGCCGCGTCGCGTACGAGCGCGGCGCGCGGTACGTGGAGACCCAGTTCCGCGACATGCACGTCCGCCGCGCGCGTGTGGAGCACGCGCCCGAGGACTCGCTCGACTGGAGCCCGCCATGGACGCTGGCGATGGTCGACCACATGATCGAGACGCGCGGGGCGACGATCACGATCACCGGCGAGTCCGAGCCGGAGCTTCTCGCCGACGTCGACCAGCGGCGCGCACAGCGCACCCGGGCCCGCCTCGCGACCGAGCGGCTGCTCGATGCCGAGAACCGCCGCCTGATCCAGTGGACGATCGTCGGCTATCCGAACGAGGGCTGGGCCTCGGCGGTGTTCGGCGAGCCCGACGTCGAACGGCTCTGGCAGGCGGTCGCGACCGCCACGCGCCTCGACGAGCCCGACCCCGTCACCGCCTGGCACGAGCATCTCGACCGCCTGCGAGAGCGGGCCGCGTTGCTGGACGAGCGTCGCTTCGACGCGATCCGCTTCCGCGGCCCGGGCACGGATCTCTTCGTCGGCCTCTGCGACCGGCATCGGTGGCTGACTGCCGCCGAGGTCAGCGTCGAGGGCGTCCCGCACGTCGTCAACGTCCCGACCGAGGAGGTCTACACGACGCCGGACCGCACCCGCACCGAGGGAACGGTGCGCTCGACGTTCCCCCTCGCGCTCGGGGGGACGATCGTGCGCGGCCTCGAGCTCCGCTTCGAGGCCGGGAAGGTCGTCGACGTGCGCGCCGAGAGCGGCGCCGAGGCGGTACTGGCGGAGATGACGATGGACGAGGGCGCCTCGTACGTCGGCGAGGTCGCGCTCGTCGACCGGGACTCACGCGTTCGCAGGACGGGGGTCGTCTTCCTCGACACGCTCTTCGACGAGAACGCGGCATGCCATGTCGCCTGGGGCCAGGGCATCCCGACCGCGCTGGACGGCGGCGAGGAGATGAGCGAGGCGGAGCTCGAACGCTGCGGCTACAACGACTCGATCGTCCACACGGACTTCATGGTCGGGGGCCCCGGAGTCTCGGCCCTCGGCGTCGAGTCGGGCGGCACCGAGGTGCCGATCATCCAGGACGACGTCTGGGTCCTCACGTAGCGCGGAACGGAACGCGCCCGGCAGCAGTCAGTCGGAGCGGCTGCCGAGACCACCGAGCCAGCGATCGGGACGGTTCGGCGGCAGGAGGCTCACGAGGATGAGGATCACGACCGTCGAGCCGAAGTACGTGTAGAGCGACGCCGTGCCCGAGAACTGCTTCGTCGCCGTCTGCCCGAACGCGAGGCACGCGAACGTCAGCATCGCGACCGCGAGCCCCAGCTGCAGGAACAGCTTCTCCCGGTGCGGCAGGAACTCGAGGAACAGCAAGCTCGCGAGCAGGAGCAGGAAGACGCCGAACTCGAGGATTCCGAGGATCACCCACGCCGCATCGGTACCTGGGAACGTGTCGATGAACGTTCCCTTGAACTGCTCCTTGATTCCCGCCGGTGCGTTCCCGTCGTCGTCGAACAACTTCTCCTTGCCCGAGTAGAACATGAGGCCGCCGACCATGAGGTAGACGCCCACCAGCGTCGCCCAGTACGCGGCCCCGTCGAAGAGCGACCCCTCGCCGACGATCGCGAACCGACGCTCGTGCCTGGTCTCCATGACTCACTCCTTGGCGAATGACGACGGCTGCATGTTCCTCCGAGGTCGGGGAAGTCCTCCGCTCGGGGCGGGACCGAGAAGCCGTCAGCGCGGCCGGCAAGTCATTACGATCCGCCCTGTGGATCCGGCGACGAGGTAGCGGCAGCCGCGGCAGTGCCGCGTTTTCTTCGGCAGCGTGACCAGGCTCGAGGCCTTGCCGCCGCTGCAACCACCGCTACCACGGAGGATCACGATGACACGGCAGAACCTCTTCTCCGACCTGTGGGACGGAGATCGCGACGAGGAGGGAGTGCGCCGTCGCGTGTTCTGGCGGCCGGACGACGCGCGACTCGGAGCAACGCTGTACGAGCTCGCCCCCGGCGCGCCGGAGAGCCGCATGCACATGCACTACGGCGCGGAGGAGACGTTCTTCGTCCTCAGCGGCCGCCCGTCGTTCCGAAACCAGGACGGCGAGGAGACACTGGCTCCCGGAGACGTCGTCTTCTGCCCGGAGGGACGGGCCGGGCTCCACGCGTTCGGCAACCCGACCGGCGAGCCGGTCGAGATCCTCGCGATCAGCGCGGGAGGCTTCCCCGACGTGGTCGCCTACCCCGAGCACGGATACGCGTGGGTGGCGACTCGCGACCCCGATCCCGCGCTCCTCGCAAAGGGCGGCGACCCCGGCATCATCGCCAGATTCGAAATCCCGATCGAGTAGCTCACCGGGAACGGCGTCGACCGCGTCGGGCGAACGCGACGACCTTGCCGTTTGCCGGTTGGCAGAACGGGAATCAGCGCCGCGACGATGTTCGTCGCCGGCGTACTTGTTTCGGCGAGCGCGGTCGCCTTGCTTGCTCGGCGCCTTCAGGACGCCGGGGAGCTCGACCTGGCGGAAACGATCGGATACGCCGTCGACCGGAATCAAGAGGAATTGCTCATAGGGCCGCACGAGGGTCGCGCGATACTTGCGGCGCTCCACCACTGCCCCGCGGAGCTCGAGCCGCTGCGACTCGCGCTTCGAGCACGGGCGTGACAGCTGCTGGTCGCCGCTGCCCCATCGCACCCCGCTTCAC
>DASXAW010000100.1:0-42358 GCA_036406535.1 Gaiella sp. | reverse complement strand
GTTGATCGTCGTGCCCTTGCCGCCGGGCCGCTTCCAGTGCGCGCCAGGGACGTACTCCCACCAGTTGCGGTAGTCGCCGAGGTCGACCGGGCCCGGCGTCTTTCGGAAGACGAGCGAGCCCGGAACGAGGAGCTCGGGGTCGGCGTCCGGATAGTCGTCGGGATCGAGCACCCGCTCAGCGACGGTGACGTGGCCCGTCTCCCGGACGAAGCGGCGGAACTCGGCGGCTGTGACGGGCTTCTCGTCCATCCAGAGCCCGTCGACGCTGACGCGGTGCACGGGCCGTTCCTCGGGATAGAAGTCCTCGGAGCCCATGGCGAACGTCCCGCCGGGAACCCATGCCATTCCGTCCGGGGCGGTCGCCGCCATGCCCGCTATTGCCTCGCCATCGCGATGTTGAGCCGCTCCTCGGGCGAGATCAGATGGTCGAGATCCTCGGCGGCGGCGTCGATGTCGATCTGCACCCACTCGACGGTGCCCGCGAACCGGCTGCCCGCCGACGAGTAGTCGTCGCTCACGGGCGAGGCCGTGTCGGAGCCCACGTCGCACGTCTCGTCCGCCGAGAAGACCATCGGGACGGTGCCTTCGACCCGACCCTCACCGCACTTGGCGCCGTCCACGTAGAGCGTCACGGTGCCGCCCTTTCCGAGCCCGCCGCCGTCGTAGCCGAACTCCATCCGGACCTGGTGCGTGCCCGCGGACACCGCCGCGTCGCCGCGGACGTGGAACTGCTGGAGGCCGAAGAGGTTGTAGCAGTACGTCGGCCTCCCCCCATCGAGGTAGAGGCTCCAGCCGGCGTAGGCGCCGCCCTGGGAGATGATCACGCCGTCTGCGCCCTCGTCGGCGACGGTGACCTCCGCCGTCACGGAATGCGACTTGTTCTTGACGTTGATCGTCGCGTTCTCGCTCAGCCGCGCCATCCCCCCGAAGAGCAGCTGGGAACTGCCCTTGATCAGCGTCGGTCGTCCCGCAATGTCCGAGTCGAACCGCTCCACGCGACGATCGTCGAGCGGGAGCACGTTGTACTTCCGCGCCTCCTCCATGAAGAGGGCCTTCAGCTCCTCGAGCTTCTCGGGCATCTCGGCCGCGAGATCGTGCGCCTGGCTCCAGTCGGTCGAGGTGTCGTAGAGCTCCCACACGTCATCCGCGAACGGCGGCAGCGGCTCCATCACCCACGGGACCGAGTGACGCGTCACCGCGGTCCAGCCCTCGTGGTAGATCCCGCGGTTGCAGAACATCTCGAAGTACTGGGTCTCGCGCCGCTCGCCCGCTTCCCCGTCGTCGAAGGCATAGCGCATGCTCACGCCCTCCATCGGGTGCTGCGTCACACCGTGCACCTGCGTCGGCTCCGGCAGGCCGGCCGCCTCGAGCACCGTCGGGGCGACGTCGATCACGTGGTGGAACTGATGCCGCACCTCGCCCTTCGAGCGGATTCCCCGCGGCCAATGGACGACCGCGCCGTTTCGCGTCCCGCCCCAGTGCGAGGCCACCTGCTTCGTCCACTGGTACGGCGTGTCCATCGCGTGCGCCCAGCCGACCGCGTAGTGGTTGTACGCAGCGGGGGTGCCGAAATCGTCGATCCGCGAGGCCATGAACTCGGTCGTCTGGAGGGCGCTCGCGCCGTTGAGGTTGAGGAGCTCGTTGAAGGAGCCGTGGAGGTCCCCCTCGGCGCTCGCCCCGTTGTCGCCGACGATGTAGTAGACGAGCGTGTCCTCCAACACACCGAGGTCGTCGAGCGCGTCCAGGAGCCGGCCGACATGGTGGTCCGTGTGCTCCATAAAGCCCGCGTACACCTCCATCTGCCGGGACAGGACGGGTTTGAGGTCGTCGGGGATGTCCTCCCAGGCGGGGATCTCGTCCGGCCGGGACGTGAGCTCGGTCTCGGGCGGGACCACGCCGAGCTCCTTCTGTCGCGCCAGGGTCTCCTCCCGCAGCGCGTCCCAGCCCTGGTCGAACCTGCCCTTGTACTTCGCCGACCACTCGGCCGGGACATGGTGCGGCGCATGGGTGGCTCCGGGCGCGTAGTAAACGAAGAACGGCTTGTCCCCCATCAGCGCCTTCTGCTGGCGGATCCACTTGATCGCCTTGTCCGTCATGTCCTCGGTGAAGTGGTAGCCCTCCTCGGGCGTCTTGTCGGGCTCGACCGGCGTCGTGCCCTCGTAGATCGCCGGGTAGTACTGGTTCGTCTCACCCCCGATGAAGCCGTAGAAGTACTCGAACCCGCCGCCACCGCTCGGCCACGAGTCGAACGGCCCGAGCGGGCTCGTCTCCCAGACCGGTACCTCGTGGCACTTCCCGAGCTGCGCCGTCGAGTAGCCATTGAGCTTCAATGTCTCGGCGAGCGGCGCGCACGTGTTCGGGCGGATCGAGTTGTAGCCCGGCGCCGAGGTCGCGATCTCCGTGATCCCTCCCATCCCCACCGTGTGGTGGTTGCGCCCGCTGAGCAGCGCCGCGCGCGTCGGCGAGCAGAGCGCCGTCGTGTGGAAGCGGCTGAACTTCAGGCCGTCGCCCGCGAGACGCTCGGCCGTCGGCGTGTGACATGGGCCCCCGAACGCGCTCGACGCGCCGAACCCCGCGTCGTCGATGAGGACGACGAGGACATTCGGGGCGCCCGCCGGCGGCCGTAGCGGCTCGATCGCCGGGAAGGCTGCCTCGGGATCCTTTGCATCCTCGAAGACGGTGCCCGTATACGGCCGGTCGGGGATCGGAAGCACATCGCGCTCGGACACTCACGCTCCTTCGTCGACTGTTCAGCGACGGGCAATCGCCGCGATGAAGCCCATCAGGACAAATCCGGCGCCGAGCCCGATCAGGAGCCAGGCGAAGAAGTCGCCGAGCATGATCCCCAGCCCGATGCCCACGAGGATCCCGCCCGGGAAGGCGGGACCGCCGTACTGGTAGCCGTGGCCCGACCTCGCATCGTACGACATTGCTCCTCCTCCGGGTCAGTCGCGGGCCAACGCGGCGGCCAGGTGCTGCTCGACGTCGACGTAGGCGTCGTCGGCAACGTCGAACACGACCTTGAGGAGCTCGCCGCCCGAGAACTCGAACTTCGGGCGGTACAACGAGCTGACCGAGTCGCCGCTGTCGTAGCCGATGCACAGCCCCTCGCCACACAGCGCGTAGTAGCCGGTCATCGTGCGAATCTCCTCCTCGGCGACCACCTGGTCGTCGATGTGCAGCTTGAGAGGCCCATGGGACTCTCGCCGCTCGCCCTGCCGCTCTTTCGTGAACTCGACTCCGACGATGTGTCGGCCGGAGGTCGGCGCGGGCGCGGAGACGCGCTGCTCGGGTGGGATGCCGATGAAGTTGTGCACGTAGTAGAGGGTGCCGTCCTTGACGAAAAGCGCGTGGCCCCCGAAGCGCGAGCCCTGGGCGTAGATCACGCCCGCTGTGTCGGGCGTGAACTCGACGTCCGCGAGGATCTTGAACGAGACGGCGTGCGTGTTCGCAGCCGAGTGCTCGGGGACGGCGCTCGTGCCCGGGTAGTACACGTACTGGCCGCTCGGCGGGACCGGGACGTGGTACTCGAGCTCGATCCTCCGCTCGAGATCCTTGCCCGTGATGCCGAGGTCGCTCAGAGGGAGGACGTTGTTCGCCTTCGCCTCCTCGTGCCAGAGGTCGACGAGCTCCTTCAGCCTGTCGGGGTTCTCGTCAGCGAGATCGTTCCGCTCGGAGCGATCGTCATCCGTGTGGAAGAGCTGCCAGCGATCCTTGTCGAACCCGCCCTTGGCGATCATCGGTCCGTGCTCGGCGACCGCCTTCCAGCCCTTGTGCCAGATGCCCCGTGAGCCCAGCATCTCGTAGTACTGCGTCTCCTTCTTCGTAGGCGCGTCGGCGGCCCCGAAGGAGTACTTCATCGAGACGCCCGAGAGAGGGCTCTGCTTCACGTGGTTGACGACCTCGGGCACCGGGAGACCACAGCACTCGAGGATCGTCGGGACGATGTCGGTCGAGTGGTGGTACTGGTGACGGACCTCGCCCTTTGCCTCGATCCCCTTCGGCCAGGAGATCACCATCGGGTCGCAGACGCCGCCCTGGTAGCAGTAGCGCTTGAACATGCGGAACGGCGTCGAGAACGCCGCCGCCCAGCCGGTCGGGTAGTGGTTGTACGTCGAGGGGCTGCCGAGCTCGTCGATCTGCGGCATGTTGTCCTCGATCGTGTCCGGCCAGCCGTTGAAGAACTTCCCCTCGTTGACCGAGCCGTTCGGGGAGCCCTCGCCCGAGGCGCCGTTGTCGGCGCAGTAGAAGATCAGCGTGTTCTCGAGCTGGCCCGACTCCTCGAGGTAGTCGACGATCCGTCCTACCTGCGCGTCGGTGTACTCCGAGAAGCCGGCATAGACCTCCGCCATGCGGGAGAACAGGCGCTTCTCGTCGCCCGAGAGGGAGTCCCACGGGCGCACCGCGTCGGAGGGGAGAACCGTGCCCTGCTCCATCGGGTTGAGCGGCGTCAGCTCGGTGCCCTCGGGGAGGATGCCCTTCTCGATCATCCGTGGGAGAACCCACTCGCGGTAGGCCTCGTAGCCGTCGTCGAACTTGCCCTTGTAGCGGTCGATGTACTCCTGAGGGGCGTGGTGCGGGGCATGGTTCGCGCCCGGGCAGAACCAGAGGTACCACGGCTTGTCCGGCTCCGACTGCTTGGAGTCGCGGATGAACTCGAGCGCTTTGTCGGCGAGGTCCTTCGACAGGTGGTAGCCGTCCTCCGGCTGGTACGGCTGGTCGACGTAGTGGTTGTCCTCGGCAAGGTCCGGGTACCACTGGTTCGTCTCGCCGCCGATGAAGCCGTAGAAGCGGTCGTATCCCTGCGCCAGCGGCCACTCGGCCTTGGACGACCCCATCGTCCAGCTGTCGACAGGCACGTTGTGGTTCTTCCCGATCCAGAACGTGCTCCAGCCGCGCTCCCGCAGCATGTGCGCGATGGTGCCGTTCTCCGGGGGGATGTGGCCGGAGTACCCGGGGAAGCCGGTCGCCGCCTCCGATATCGACGCGAAGCCGTTCTGGTGGTGGTTCCGACCCGTCAGGAACGTCGAGCGCGTCGGCGAGCAGAGCGCCGTCGTGTGCCACTGGCTGTAGATGAGGCCCTTGTCCGCGATCTTCTGGAGCGTCGGCATCTCGATGCGACCGCCGAACGGCGACCACGCCGCGAGCCCGGTGTCGTCGTAGAGCACGACGAGCACGTTCGGCGCCCCCTCGGGTGCCTTGTCGGGGAGGAACGCGTCCCAATCGGGCACCGAGTCGCGGACGTCGAGCTCGATCCTGCCCTTGAACGGCTTGCTCATCTGCGGCACCTCCGAGGTCGTGATCGGCCTCTCGAATCTAGTCCGGTCGGTCGGGTCCCACCAAGCGACAACCGCCGCGCGCCGGCTTGACACGCTCTCGACAACCGGCGAATACTGGCCGGGCCGTCACGGATGACAACGCACGAAGAGGCGGGCGGTGCCGCCGGTCGCGGCGTTGTGGGAAGTCAGGAGGAGCAGCGGTGAGCGACTACGAGCGAAGCGACGTCCCGCCCGTCTCCGGATGGGCCGTCGGGGGGATGACCTTTGCGGCGACCGTCCTGGTCCTCATGGGGATCTTCCAGGCGCTCTCGGGTCTGGTCGCCATCTTCGACGACAACTTCTACGTCGTGACCCGCAACTACACGTTCGACCTCGACACCACCGCGTGGGGCTGGATCCATCTGATCATCGGCATCCTGCTCGTCGTGACGGGGTACTTCCTCTTCGCCCGTCGCGCGTGGGCCGCCGGCGTCGCGATCGGCCTCGCGATGTTGAGCGCGATCGCGAACTTCTTCTTCATCCCCTACTACCCGTTCTGGTCGATCCTCGAGATCGCGCTCGCGGTCTGGGTGATCTGGTCGCTCACGCGCCCCGCCGTCGTTCGCGGCTGACGCCGACATGGGGAACGCGATCGGGCAGACGCTTTCGCTCGCCGTCGGCGTGGCGCTGAGCCCGCTGCCGATCATCGCCGTGATCCTCATGCTCGTGACGCCGAAGGCGCGCGCGAACGGGCCTGCCTTCGTCGCCGGCTGGCTCGTCGGCCTCGCGGTCGTCGGGACGATCGTCCTGTTGGTCGCCGGGCCGGCCGATGCGAACGACGACGGCGAGCCGGCGACCTGGGTCGACGTCCTGAAGCTCGTCCTCGGGCTGCTGCTCGCCCGTATCGCGCTGAGGCAATGGCGGGCGCGGCCGCACGACGGCGAAGAGGCGCCGACGCCCAAGTGGATGGGCGCGATAGAGGCCTTCTCGCCGGCCAAGGCGGCCGGCGCCGGCGCCGTCCTCGCCGGCGCGAACCCGAAGAACCTCCTGCTCGCCGTCGGCGCTGCGGCCGCGATCGCGCAGACCGGGATCCCCGGCGGCGAGCAGGTCGTCGCGTACGCGGTCTTCGCGCTGATCGGGACGATCGGCGTCGGCGCACCAGTCGCCATCTACTTCGCCATGGGGGATCGCGCCGGCCCGATCCTCGCTCGGCTGAAGGCGTGGATGGCGCAGCACAACCCTGTGATCATGGCGGTGATCTGCCTGATCATCGGCGCGAAGCTCATCGGCGACGCGATCGCCGGCTTCAGCGGGTAGCCGGGTGTTCACCTCGCTGCGGGGATACGACCGCGGCTGGCTCCGCGGCGACCTCGTCGCGGGGCTCACGGTCTGGGCGGTGCTCGTGCCGGAGGCGCTCGCGTACGCGACGATCGCCGGCGTCTCCCCGGTCGTCGGGCTCTACGCCGCGCCCGGGGCGCTGATCTTCTACGCCGCCTTCGGCAGCTCGCGGCATCTCGTCATCGGGCCGATGGCGGCCACCGCCGCGCTGTCGGCGGCCGCCGTCGCGGACCTCTCGCCCGCGGGCGCAAACGAGTTCGCCGAGCTGACGGTGACGCTCGCGATCACGGTCGGCGCGCTCGCGCTGATCGCCGGCCTCGCGCGCCTCGGCTTCCTCGCGAACTTCATCTCGGAGCCGGTCCTCAAGGGGTTCATCGTCGGTCTCGCGCTGACGATCATCGTCGGCCAGGTGCCGAAGCTGCTCGGCGTCGAGAAGGAAGGCGACGACTTCTTCGACCAGTTGTGGCACCTGCTGGGCAACCTCGGGGGCACGAGCGGACTGACGCTCCTCGTCGGACTCGCCTCGCTCGTCCTCGTGGTCGTCCTGAAGGAGCGTGCGCCGAGGGTCCCCGGCTCGCTCGTGGTCGTCCTGGCCGGGATCCTCGCCGTGAAGCTCTTCGACCTCGACGCGCACGGGGTGTCGATCGTCGGGACGATCGACAGCGGGCTCCCCTCGCTCGGGCTTCCCGACGTGGGCTGGCGCGACTACCTCGACCTCGCGCCGGCCGGCGTCGGCGTGATGCTCGTCGGGTTCGCCGAGGGGCTCGGCGCGGCGAAGACCTACGCGAGCCGCAACCACTACGAGGTCGACGCCAACCGGGAGCTGCTCGGGCTCGGGGCCGCGAACGTCGCAGCCGGGCTCTCGAGCGGGATGGTCGTCAACGGCAGCCTCTCGAAGACCGCGGTGAACGGATCCGCGGGCGCTAGGAGTCAGGTCTCAGGGATCGTCGTCGCAGTGCTGACGGTGGTCACGCTGCTCTTCCTGACGGGGCTCTTCGAGTCCCTGCCCGAGGCGACGCTCGCCGCGGTCGTGATCGCCGCGCTCGTCGAACTCGTCGACGTTCGCGCCCTGCGCGAGCTCTACCGCGTGCGCACCAACGTCCTCGGCAAGGTCGCGGCGCGCCCGGACTTCGTCGCCGCGCTCGCCGCGCTCTTCGGTGTCCTCGTGTTCGACACGCTGCCCGGCCTCTTCATCGGGATCGGCGTCTCGCTCCTCCTCCTCGTCTACCGGGCATCACGGCCGCACGTCGCCGTGCTCGGGCGCGCGCCGGGCACGGAGGCGCAGTGGACCGACCTCGAGCGCCATCCCGAGAACGAGCAGGTCCCCGGCGTCGTCGTGCTCAGGCCCGAGTCCGGCCTGTTCTTCGCGAACGCGGACTGGGTGCGCAGCCACATCCGCGCGCATGCCGAGCACGCACGCGCGATCGTCCTCGACTCCGAGAGCATGCCCTACGTCGACGTGAGCGCCGTGCGGATGCTGGCGGAGCTCACCGAGGACCTCGAGCGACGAGGCGTCCGACTGCTCGTCGCGCGGAACCTCGGGCAGGTGCGGGACGTCGTCCGCCGGTCGGGCGAGGGCACCGCGCTCCAGCTGTACCCGACGGTCGAGGACGCGCTCGCGGCCGTACGCCGGTCGGACGGCGACGCCGCCGGCTGAGCGTCAGCGGCCGGCCGCGAAGCCGTCGCCCCGGCCGTCCGAGCCGCCGACGAGCGCTTCGCCGACCCGGAGGATCGCCTGCCCCACGCCGAACGGGTGCTGGACGCCGGCGCGGATCACGTCGTGCCCGAGTCTGGCGAGCTGCTCCTCGGCGTCCCAGAGCCCCGGCTCGAGCTCGACCTCGCGGCCGACGCCGACGCGCCAGCGCGGCGCGTCGAGCGCCGCCTGCGGGTCGTCGCCGTGGTCGACGAGCCGCAGCACCACCTGCATGTGACCCTGGGGCTGCATCGACCCTCCCATCACGCCGAAGGGCCCGAGCAGCGACCCTCCCTCGAGGAGCATCCCGGGGATGATCGTGTGGAAGGGCCGCTTGCCGGGCGCGAGTCGGTTCGGGTGCCCTTCCTCCTCGACGAACCCGGCCGCCCTGTTCTGCAGCGCGATGCCGGTTCCGGGCGCGACGACGCCGGAGCCGAAGGTCCCGTAGACGCTCTGGATCAGCGAGATCGCCGTACCGTCCGCGTCGACCGCGCAGAGGTAGGTCGTCCCGCCGCGCGGCAGCACGGACGGCTCCGGGTCGAGCGTGCCGTCCGCGGCGACGAGTCTGCGGCGGGCGAGCAGGTGCTCCGCGTCGAGCAGCGCCTCGGGCCAGGGTCCGTCGCCGACGTAGGCGTACGCGTCGGCGAGCGCGAGCTTCATCGCCTCGATCTGCGAATGCAGGCCCGGCTCGAGCCCGTCGTACAGCGCGAGCCCGAGAAGCGCCGCACCGCCCTGCCCGTTCGGCGGCAGCTCGCACACCTCGACCCCGCGGTAGTCGTAGCGGAGCGGCTCGACCCACTCGGAGCGGTGCTCCGCGAGGTCGTTCTCGTCGAGCCAGGACACCGAAGCGATCGCCTCCGCGACGGGCCCGCGATAGAGCGCGTCCGGGCCCTCGTCCGCGATGCGCTCGAGCGTCTCCGCGAGGCCCGGAATCGTGAACCGCTCGCCCACACCGGGCGCGGGAAACGGTGCGCCGGGCTCGCGTGCCCACTTGTGCGCGATTCGCGCCGAGCACGCGACGCCTCGACGGGCGCGATCCGCGGCCCGGCCGAGCGCACGGTCGAGGCCGAGCCGGCCGAAGCGCTCGGCGAGGTCGGCCCAGGCGCGGACGGCGCCCGGGACCGTCACGGACCGCGGCCCGGTCTCGTCGACCCGGATCTCGTCGACGACGCGCGGCGCGCGGCCCGACCCGTTGAGCCCGTGCAGCGCGCCGTCGCGCCAGACCAGCGCGAAGGCGTCTCCACCGAGCCCGTTGTCGGTCGGCTCGGTCACCGGCAGCATCGCCGCGGCGGCGAGCGCGGCGTCGACGGCATTGCCACCGGCGTCGAACGCCTCGAGCCCGGCGGCCGTCGCCAGGGGATGACTCGTGGCGATCATCGCCTCTCCGGCGACCGCAGGCATGCGCCTCCAACCGCTCGAACGACCCCCCGGACGGAACAGTGCGCCAAGGTCTAGATCCACCCCCCGATCGTCGCATGCGGGGGTATTCACTTGGCTTGCCTACCGTGCCATGATAGTCGCGCATGATCCTGAAGCGCCCCAGAACGCCGCATTACGATGATCCCGTCGCCGTCGGCAGACGGCTTCACGCGGCGCGTGAGGCGGCCGGGATCAGCCAGCGCGAGCTCGCGTTCCCGGGCTGCAGCGCGGCGTACATCTCGCGCATCGAGCGCGGCGAGCGCATTCCCTCGCTCCAGGTGATGCGGGAGCTCGCGCGCCGAATCGGGATCACCGAGGCGGAGCTCGCGTACGGCAAGGAGCCGCTCGACTCCGACGTGTCGCAGGCCGTCCGCGCGGTCGAGGCGGCCGAGGCCGCCGGAGACCCCGGCGACCTCGCGAAGGCATACCAGGCGCTGTCCCGCGCGGCGTCGCGGGCCGCGACTCGGGCCGCGCGCGCCGTCGCCACCGTCTCGGCGAGCTGAGCGAGCCCGCCCCGTAGGATCGCGGCGTGAGACGGGACGCCGACATCGTCGTGGTCGGCGCCGGGATCGTCGGTGTCGCCACGGCACGGGCGCTCGCGAACGGGCTCCGGTCGGTCGTCCTGCTCGAGCAGTTCGAGCTGGGTCACACGCGCGGCTCGAGTCACGGGACGTCGCGCATCCACCGGCTCAACTACGGCGACGAGCGGTTCGTCCGTCTCGCCCAGGCCGCGGGGGATGCATGGCGGACGCTCGAGGAGGAGCGCAGCGAGCGGGTGCTCGAGCGTGTCGGGGTCATCGACCTCGGCCCGGCGGCGCCCGCGACCGCGCGGGCGCTCGCGGCGTGCGGCGTGCCGTTCGAGACGCTCTCGGCCGACGAGGTTGCCGCACGCTGGCCGCTCCGGCTCGAGGCCGGCGAGAACGCGGTGTTCCAGCGCGACGGCGGCTTTCTCCATGCCGATCGCGCGCACGCCGCCCTGCTCGCCGGCGCGGTCGACGGCGGCGTGGAAGTCCGCGAGCGAACGCCCGTGGAGAGCCTCGCGCTCGGCCGCGGATCCGTCCACGTGAGCCTCCCGAACCGCGAGCTCGTCGCGGGCGCGGTCGTGGTGACCGCGGGGGCGTGGGCGCCGCGCCTGCTGGGAACGGTCGGCGTGGAGCTCCCCGTCGTGCCGACGCGCGAGACGGTCGTGTACGTCGATCTCCCCGGCGCGGAAGGATTGCCGCCGCTCATCGACTACGCCGGGATCCCCGCACCCGGCGAGGGCGGCGTCGCCCGGCCCGGCACCTCGACGTACTCGCTCCCGGCTCCGGGCCGCGGGCTGAAGGCCGGGCTGCACCACGCGGGGCCGGTCACCGACCCCGATGACGTGGGCACGGCCGACGAGAGCGTGGCGTCCTGGGTCGCTCGTTGGGCGGCGTCGCGCTACCAGCACGCGGGTGAGACACTCGGCGCCGAGACGTGCATCTACACGAGCACGGCGGACGAGGGCTTCGTGCTCGAGCGCCACGGGCGCGTGGTGGTCGGCTCCGCCTGCTCCGGCCACGGGTTCAAGTTCGCGCCCGTCGTCGGCCGCACCCTCGCGGCGCTCGCCCTCGAGGCGACGGGATGAGACGGGGAGCGGCAGCAGCGCTCGTCGCGGTGTCGCTGCTCGGCGCGGGCTGCGACGGCTCGGAGCGCTCCGACGAGGCCGGCACCACGACCGGGGTCGAGGATCGGCTGCCGCCGATCGTGGTCGAGTCGCCGCTTCCCGGCGACCGTGTCACGAGCCCGATCCGGGTGCGCGGCACCGCGAACGTGTTCGAGGCGACGGTCTCCTTCGAGGTCCGAGACGACGCGGGCGAGGTGGTCATGCGAGCGTTCACGACCGCGACGTCGGGTACCGGGACGCGCGGGACGTTCGAGACCGAGCTCGCCGTCCCCCGCCTCGAAGGGTCTGCGACGATCGTCGCATTCGAGTCGTCCGCGGAGGACGGAAGCCCGCTCCACGTCGTCGAGGTGCCGGTCGTCGTCGATCGCTGAGCCCGGCCGGCACCGTTGCAGGCAGACTGAGGCGGCATGCCGCCGAAGCCGAGGAAGCCCCCGCCGCGCCACCCGGACACGCGGAAGCGCAACCTCCTCATCGCCGCGGCCGGCGCGGTCGCCGTGGTCGCGGCGCTCGTCGTCGTGAGCGTCGTCGTCGCCGGTGGAGGCGACAGCGACACGAGCACCGGCACGACCGGCGGAGGCTCCACCGCCCTCTTCGCAGGGATCCCGCAGAAGGGCGCCGAGCTCGGGTCGCAGAGCGCACCCGTCACGATGATCCAGTTCGAGGACCTGCAATGCCCGATCTGCCGCTCCTATCAGGAGGACGGGTTCTCGCAGATCGTCGACGACTACGTCCGGCCCGGGAAGGTGAAGCTCCGCTTCGCGGGGCTGGCGTTCCTCGGGCAGGACTCGGAGAAGGCGCTTCGGTACGCACTCGCCGCGGGCAACCAGGGAAAGCTCTGGCCATACGTCGCCTCCCTCTACGCAAGTCAGGGCGACGAGAACTCGGGCTGGGTCACCGACGACCTGCTCGAGCGACTCGCGGACGAGAACGGCCTCGACTGGGCGCGCCTCCAGACGGACGCCGCGAGCAGCGAGGTGACGCAGCAGATCGACGACACGGCGGCCGAGGCCGCGAGGCGCGGCGTTCCCGGCACGCCGACCTTCTTCGTGCAGATCGGGAACGGCGAGCCGTACGTCGTGCAGCCGAGCTCGTTCTCGATCGACGCCTTCCGTCCGATCTTCGACGACGCGCTCAGCCAGTGACGGCGTGAGCGACCGCGCGCTGCGGGCGTGCATCGCGCTGGTAGCGCTCGCGGGCACCGCCGTCGCCGGGTATCTGACCTACGTCCACTATCAGCCGGACGCGCTGATCTGCACGAGCTCCGGCGGCTGCGAGACGGTCCAGGAGTCCTCGTATGCGGAGCTCGCCGGGATCCCGGTCGCACTGCTCGGCCTGATCGCCTGGCTCGCCGTGCTCGCGCTCGTCGCCTGGGACTCCGAGCTCGCGCAGACGCTCGTGGCGGCGATCGGGCTCGGCGCCGCGGGGTTCGCGGTGTATCTCGTCACCCTGCAGGCGTTCGTGATCGACGCGTGGTGCGTCTGGTGCCTCGTCAACGACGTCGTGCTCGTGCCCTTGCTCGTGATCCTCGCCGTGTGGCGGGTGCTCCGCGAGCCCGAGGTGTAGCGGCGAGCCTCAGGTCATCGGGACCTGGCGGAGGATGCTCGACTCGATGCGGTCGAGGATCTCCGTCAGGCTGTCGCCGGTCGCCGTGATGCCGTGGTTGCGCAGGCCGATCACGGCGTGCGCCGGGTCGGGCTCGTGGTCGATGAGCGTCGCGACCGACTCCGCCAGCTCCTGCGTCCCGCACGGGTAGTTGATGTCGGTGGCGGCGATGCCCTCCATCCACGCGTGCACGTGGAGGATCGCGCCGGCGTCGGGATGCGCCTGGTAGATCATCCAGTGCTCGATTGCGTCGACCGAGACGCGGCGCGGCTCGATTCCCGGCGGCACGCTGATCCGCATCCGCGCGTTCGCCTCGTCGTAGCCCGAGACCAGCAGGATGTCTCGGCCGGCAACCTCGAGCTGCGACTTGTCGACGCCGCTCGCGCTCATCCAGAAACGCGTCGCGTCCTTGCGCGCGGAGAGGTTCCCGTACGAGAGACCGCCCACCTGGTAGAGCCGCATGACGTGCCGCAGGTCGCGCTCGCCGAGGTACTCGTGCACGGGGAACGGCGCGGGCAGCAGGTCGAGCTCCTGCATCCGCTTGCCGGCGGAGCCGATGTCGGCCGTCACCTCGTCGCCGTCCCACAGCTCAGGCTCGAGGTCGGCGACGAACTCGTTGTCGATCACGAGCTTGGACTTGGCGAGCGGGGCGAGCCGCTCGAAGACCTCGCGGGGATCGTCGGAGATCTCGTAGGTGCCGCGCTCCATCGTCGTGAACCACACGCCCTGCCCGGGGACGTGGAGCACGACGACGTTCGCGAGCGTGCGCACGAGCATCGGGTAGCTCGTCTTGAGCACGTCGTCCGGTACCTCGTCGAGCTCGTAGAACGAGGCCGAGTAGGTGCCCCGCGACTGCCGCCGGAACGCCTTCGGCTGCTCCGCGTCGAACATGTTGAGGACGAAGTCGGCCTCAGCGATGTCGTCGACCCGCTCGAACTCGTCCCGCTCGAACTCGTTCCCCACGGAACGGACCCACTCCTCGTGTGCCGGGGACGTCGCGGTCCCCCAGATCGCGTACGTGCGCATGGCGCAACTCTACCGCGGGCGTCGCTCCACTCCTTTCCCGCGCAGGGTGGCGTGTCAGCGAAAGAGATCGCGCTCGCGCGGCATGACGAGGTCGATGCCGCTGCCCTCGCCGCGCACGTCGAGCCCGCGCACGCGGGCGGCGGGGAGCCGGCTCGCCTTGCCGAGCACGAGCTCGGCGGCGCCCGCGATCTCGTCCGCGACCGCGATCTGCGTCGTGCGCAGCTCGTGGCCGACGGCGTCGCGCGTGCCCCGCAGGTCGCGGAGCGGCGCGAGGCCGGCGACGCCGAGCGCGACGTCGGTCGTCCCCTGGCGCCAGGCACGGCCGAACGAGTCGCTGACGATCACGGCGACGTCGACGCCTGCGAGCTCCGCGAGCCGCTCCCGGAGGCCGCGGGCAGACGCGTCGGGATCCAGTGGAAGCAGGACGAGCGTCCCCTCCTCCGGCGCGTTCGAGGCGTCGACGCCCGCGGAGGCGCAGACGAAGCCGTGACGCGTCTGCGCGATCACGAGCGGCGGCCTGCTGCGGACGACCTCGACGCTCTCCCGGAGGATCACCTCGAGGTGCCGAGGGTCGCCGTCGGGCCCGGCGAGCTCGCGCGCCTGCTCTGACGGCTCGACGTCCGCGAGCCGGACGACGCGGCCCTCGACCTTCGAGACCGCCTTCTGGGCGACGACGACGACGTCGCCCGACTCGAGCCCCCCGGCCCGCTCGGCGGCCTCGTAGAGCTCGCGCCCGAGGTCGTCGCCCTCGCCGAGCTCGGGGATGCCCTCGAGCGGCACCACGCTGACGCCGTTGCCGCTCAGCGGATACCGGAAAGGCGCACGCCGGCATGCGCCTTGTAGCGCTTGTTCACGTTGACGATCACTGCGGTCAGGCCCTCGAGCGCCCGGGCGGACGCGAGTGGCCCGCAGTCGATCGCGCGACCGGACGTGATCCGCTCGGCGAGATCGAGGACGAGCGCCTTCGCGTCCGCGTCGTCGCCGCAGACGAGCGCGTCCTCCTCCGGCGGCTCGTCGCGGCCGAGGTTGCGAGCGGCGAGCGAGTGAAGGCCGGCCACTACAGGCCCGTCGACGACCTCCTGCATGCGCGCGGCGAGCGACCGGCCGTCCGTCGTCGGCACGACGCCCAGCGGCTCGAAGGACAGCTCCGCCGCGACGGAGAGCAGGGGCGTGCCGCCGATCGCGGCTCGCAGCTCCTTCGCCGTCTCGAGCGCGGCGTCGGCCTTCGTCGCGAGCACCACGAGGCCGGCGCCGCGGCACGCGTCGGCGTTCGTCGCGCCCTCGACGCCGAGCTCCTGCGCCGCCTCGGCGGCGCGCGCCTCGTCGCGCGACCCGATCACCACGTCGTACCCCGCTGCCGCGAGTCTTCGGGCCAGCGCCTTGCCGAAGCTGCCGGTGCCGCCGACGACGGCGACCCTCACGCGGCGGCCTCGAGCACCGTCTCCGCCAGACGGCGAGACTCCGCGCGGTCCTCCATCAGCGTCTCGGTCACGACGAGGGGCACGTCGGCCTCGGCCGGCGCGTCGGCGCGGTCGATGACGAGGGCGTCGATCAAGCCCTCGTAACACCGTGTCACATGCACCGGTGCGGTGCCGCCCGCCATGCGGCGGAGCATACGGTCGAGGGGGCCCTTCACCGAACGACCACCGATCAGCGGGCTGACCGCGACGCAGCGGACGCGGCGCGCGGCGATCGCGTCGTGGATCGCCGGGACGGCGAGGATCGGGCGGAGCGAGACGTAGGGGTTGCTCGGGGCGAAGACGAGCGCGTCGGCCGCCTCCACCGCCTCGAGGACGCCCGGTGCAGGCGCCGCGCGGTCGGCGCCCGCGTAGAGCAGCTCGTCGACGTCGTCCTCGTGTCGTCTGCCGACGAACCAGTCCTGGAACGCGAAGGTCCCCGCCGTCGTGACGACGTGGGTGCGAAGCGGGTCGTCGGTCGCCGGCAAGAGAGTCGCCGTGAGGCCGGCGGCCGCGGCGAGACCGCGCGTCGCCACCGAGAGCGGCTCTCCGCGCCCGAGCGCGTCGGCGCGGGCGAGGTGGAGCCCGAGATCGAGGTCGCCGAGCTGGAACCACGCGTCGGCGCCCCAGGCCCTTGCCGAGTCGAGCGTCCGCCACGTCTCGTCCACGCGGCCCCATCCGCGCTCCTCGTCGTTGAGGCCGGCGAGCGCGTAGAGGACCGAGTCGAGGTCCGGCGACACGTAGAGGCCGAAGATCTCGAGGTCGTCCCCGACGTTCCCCACCACGGTGAGGTCGGGGCCGAGGACGTCGTACAGGCCGCGCCCGAGCTTCGCGCCGCCGACGCCGCCCGACAGGCACACGACCTTCACCGCGCGATCGCCTCGACGAGAGCCCGCGTGCGGACGCCGCCGCGCGGGCCGAGCGCGCCGAGGTCGGCAAGCGTGTCGACGTCCGCGACGAGGTTCGGCAGCGCGAGCTCCTCGAAGTCGAGCCCGACGTCGAGGACGTGGGCACGGAACCGCCGTGCGCTGCGCGGTCCGTACAGCGGGCGGAAGACCTCGGGATACGGCAGGCCGAGCGCGTTCGTCCGCTCGTCGGCGGAAGCGACGATCCCGACGCGGCCGAGCTTCGGCGGGACGGCGAGAGCGGCGAGGTCCGACGGCCGCACCCGCGGAAGGTCGGCGTTGAGCACGAGGCAGATCCCGTCGGTGCCCTCGAGCGCCGCGGCGACGGCCGGGCCTTGCCCTTCGCCGGGATCGTCCACGACGGTCGCCCCGAGCTCGTCGGCCACGAGCCTGCCGGCGGCGTCCGCCGTCACGACCCTCACGTCGCCGACCGACATCGCCGTCTCGACCACGTCGCCGAGCATCGCGAGCGCGACCTCGCGGCGCAGCTCCTCCGGTAGCCGGCTCTTCCCCTCCTCCCGGAACGGGATAACGACGAGCATGCAACGAGCCTACGCGCGCACGTCGCCCTTCCCGGGCCGCACCGCTCTCAGGCGGCGTGCGGCGCTGCGCCGCTCGAGTCGGCGCCCGGCCCCGTCGTCGCCCACTCGTTCACCTCGAACCAATGGGTCCCCTCGAGCGCCGCCACGACATCCGGATGGGTGTGGGCGGCGTTGACGACGTGGTGCTCGATGTCGCAGCAGATCTCGACCTCGTCGAGCGAGAGCGATCCCGGGATCCGTGCGACGACCTCGAACGGGAGCTGCGCGTTGCGGACGGACATGTGCTTGAACTGGAGATCGGGCGCGAGCTCCATCAGCGCGGGCCAGTCCGGGCAGGTCTTGTAGCTCATCGGGTCGCATCCTTCGCGGCGCTGCGCCAGGTTCCTGCGAGCCGCACGAGGCCGCGTCCCTCGCCGTCCGGATAGACGACGAGCGGGAGGCCGCGCGGCAGACGGTCGAGCAGCCGGCCGTCGCGGCCGACGAGCGCGAGGCCGAGGTCGAAGCGGCCGAACTCGAGCGGCGGCGCCGGCACGTCGAGGCGCAGGTCGAGCCCACCGTCACGCTCGTCCCAGCCGAGCGTCGCGGTGTCGACGAGCTCCTCCGCGACGAGAAGCCCCGACCCGTCCCGCAGCTCGAGATGCAGCGACGGCGCGCTCACCGCGCCGGTCAGCGTGATCTCGAGACCGAACGGCTCTCCCGCGAGGAAGCGGTCGCGCTCCTCTCCGTCCGTCGAGACGAGCCGGGCGCTCGCGAGCCTCGCCTCTCCGCTCCCCGTGCGTGCTGCCCCGTCCTGGCGCGGCGCGCCGCCGTCGTCGGCGAGGGCACGTCGGTAGCGCGTGATCGCCTCGTGCACCGGGCCGTCGAAGGCCAGCGTGCCGTCGCGGAGCAGCGCGGCGCGATCACACAGGCGCTCGACCGCCGACGCGTCGTGCGAGACGAAGAGGATCGTCCCCCCGCGCTGCTTGAAGGCCGCGATCACACCGAAGCACTTCCGCTGGAAGCTCTCGTCGCCGACCGCGAACACCTCGTCGAGCAGGAGGACGTCCGCCTCCAGGAACGCCGCGATCGCGAAGCCGAGCCGCATGGTCATGCCGGAGGAGTAGGTGCGCACAGGTCGGTCGATCGCGTGCTCGAGCTCGGCGAACGCGACGATCTCGTCGAAGCGCTCGCGGATCCGTGCGCGGCCGAGCCCCTGGAGCATGCCGTTCAGCTCGACGTTCTCGCGACCGGTGAAGTCGGGATGGAACCCCGCGCCGAGCTCGAGGAGGGATCCCACGCGACCGCCGGCCGAGACTCGGCCCCGCGTGGGCTTGATGATCCCGGCGATCAGGCGGAGCAACGTCGACTTGCCGGACCCGTTTCGCCCCACGAGCGCGACCGACTCGCCCGGCGCGATCGCGAGCGAGACGTCGCGGAGGGCCCAGATCTCCTGTGCCCCGGTCCGGCCGCGCTCGACGAGGAGCTCCTTCAGCGTGTACGTCTCCCGCGCCCGCACGACGAAGCGCCGGGAGACCGTGTCGACGTCGATCGTCCCGGGTGTCATGCTCCGGCCCTCACGACGTCACGGCGGCGAGCTCGCGCCGCACGATCCCGGCCAGCGCGCCGACCATCTCGGACGCCGCGTTCGGCATCTCGATCCTCGTGAAGCCCATGCCGAGCACCCGGGCGAGGTCGGCCGCCTCGACGTCGAGGTCCCAGCGGATCTCGAGGTGGTCGGAGACGAACCCGACGGGACACGCGAGGACATCCGTGACGCCCGCGCCGTGCAGGGCGACCAGGTGGTCGAGGATGTCCGGGCCCAGCCACGGCTCACCCGTCGGCGACTCGCTCTGGAACGCGAACGACCAGTCGTCGACGCCCGCCTGGTCTGCGACGAGCGCGGACGTCTCGAGCAGCGACTCCCGGTAGGGGTCGCCCTGCTCGAGGATCCTGGCGGGGAGCGAGTGCGCGGTGAAGACGACGTGCGTCCGCTCCGCGACGCGCTCGCTGCAGCGCCGCGCCAGCAGGTCGACGAAGCCGGGCTCCGTTCCCCACGAGCGGACGAAGCGCGTCTCCGCGCGGCCCGCGACCGCGTCGGAGAACTGCTGCTCGTAGCGGGCGATCGAGAGCGTCGACCAGTGCGGTGCGAGGACGAGGCCGACGAGCGGCTCGTGGCCGAGCTCGAGCGCGGCCTCCACGGCCGACGCGATCCGTGGATCCCAGTGGCGCATCCCGGTGAGGACGGGCACCTCGAGCTCGCGCTCGAGCGCGGCGCGCGTCTCCTCGGTGATCGCGTTCAGCGGCGACGGCGCGTCCGAGTCGTCTATCCCGAGCGCCCGGTAGCGGGTGACGAGGTCGTCGAGGTGCTCGGGCGCGATCGGCCGCCCACCGCGGATGTCCGCGTAGTAGGCCGGGACGTCGGCGAGGCGGTCGGGCGAGCCGTAGGCCATCAGGATCACCGCCGGGCTGGTCACGCGGCGACCCCCGCCTCCGTCCGCTCGCGCACGAGGTGCGCGAGCCGCGTGATCGCCTCGGGCTCGGTCTCCGGAAGCACGCCGTGCCCGAGATTGAAGACGTGCCCCGGCCGTCCACCGGCGCGTGCGAGCACGTCGAGCGCCCCTCGCTCGACGACCCCCCACGGGGCGAGGAGCACCGCCGGATCGAGGTTCCCCTGGACGGCCCGGTCGGGAACGGTCGCCCACGCCTCGTCCAGCGGCACGCGCCAGTCGAGCCCCACGGCGTCGCCACCCGCCGCGGCCAGCTCCTCGAGGAGGTGCGCGGCGCCGGTGGCGAAGTGGATAGTCGGCACGTCGACCGCCGTCAGCACGCGCGAGCTCCACGGCGCGACGCGTGCGCGGTAGAGGGGAGGCGAGAGCGTCCCGACCCATGAGTCGAAGAGCTGGATCGCGTCGGCGCCCGCATGCGCCTTCGCCGCGACGTACGCGGCGAACGCGTCCGACAGCTTCGCGAGCAGCGCGTCCCAGGTCGCGGGCTCGGACAGCATCAGCGCCTTCGTGCGCGCGAGCTCACGGCTCGGACGGCCCTCGACGAGGTAGCTGGCGACCGTGAACGGCCCGCCGCAGAACCCGATCACGGCGACGTGGGCGGGAAGCTCGCGGCGAACGAGGCGCACCGCCTCCAGGACGGGCGCGAACGCCTGCTCGGGGTCGGGCACGACGAGGCGCTCCACGTCGCGCGCCGAGCGGATCGGGTGGTCGAGCACCGGCCCGACGCCTTCGACGAGCTCGACGTCGACCCCCATCCCGCGGACGGGCGTCATGATGTCCGCGAACATCACGGCGGCGTCGACGCCGTGCCGCCTGACCGGCTGGAGCGTCACCTCGGCACAGAGCTCGGGCGTCTCGGCGACCTCGAAGAAGCCGTGCCGCTCGCGGATCGCGCGGTACTCGGGGAGCGAGCGCCCCGCCTGGCGCATGAACCAGACCGGCGTCCGCTCGACGGGCTCGCGGCGTAGGGCGCGGACGACAAGAGGCTCGTTCACCACAGGAGCGTAGCCCTCGCGGAGCGGCCCTCTACACTCGGCCGCCGTGGACCCGCTCGCACCGCTCTTCCGGGAGTGGACGCTCCCGCCGCAACGGGCGGGCGCGTCTGGAATCGCGCGCGTCGTGCTCGAGAACGGCGGCGCTGCGACCTGGCGCTCACGCGGCGCGGACGGCCTCCAGCTCTCGTACCACTGGCTCGACCGCCATCGCAACGCAATCCTCTGGGACGGGCTCCGTACGGCGTTCCCCCGACCGGTGGGGCCGGGCGAGACGGTCGCGCTCGACGTGCCGCTCGTCGCGCCGCGGCCGCCCGGCCGCTACGTGCTTCGCTTCGACCTCGTCGAGGAGCACCGCTTCTGGCTCTCGGAGGTCGGCGTGGAGACGCTCGACGTCGAGGTCGACGTCGAGCCCGGGATCGCCGCGCGCCGGCTCGCCGTCGTCGTGCACGGTGGCTCCGACGAGCGGACCGCGGCCGCGCTCGCTGCGCAGGAGGAGCCGCTCGTCTCGGACACGCCCGCGGCGACGGGACACCTTGTCGCGGGCGCCGAGCCCGCGCCCGACTGGTCGCGCCTCCTGCTGGATGCGCATGCCGACGGCTGGGACGCGGTCGGGCCGGCCGTCGTGCCGGTCGGCGCGTTCCTCGAGCGGCGGCGGGCAGCCCGTGCGCTTCGCACCTGGGCGCCCGGCGGGCGCAACCCGAGACTCGACCACCCGCTGCTGCTGCCCTCGCTCGTCGAGGGGCTCGAGGCAGCCGAGCACGACGGCCTTCCGGCCTACTCGGGCGACGGGCTCTTCGAGGGCCATGCCGTCGTCAGGCTTCCGACGCGATCCGGTCGTCGACGGAGTTGAAGACGACCGCGCCGACGACGAGCGCCACGACTGCCGCCACGCAGAGGTAGATCGCATCCGCTGCGGGCGGCAGCTCGCCCGCGTAGAGCGGCGTCCGGTAGCTCTCGATCGCGGGTGTCAGCGGGTTGCCCCAGTGGATCAGGTCGACGAGCCACGGCCGCGACTCGGCACCCGGAAGATCGTCGAGCTGGTACAGCACGGGCGTCAGGAAGAACCACGGCAGGAGCGCCGCTGCGACCACGAACTCCACGTCACGGAACACCGCGTTGAGCGCGGCGACCGCGAGCGAGAAGCCGGCGACGAAGACCACGATCACGGCGGCCACCGGGAGCGCGACCCACGCGGTGTCGCGGCTGTCGGGCCGGAACCACAACGCGAGGCCGAGCACGATCACCGTCATCACGGCAAACGCGACGAGCTGGGTCGCCACGACGGAGAGCGGCACGAGCTGGCGCGGGAAGCGCACCTTGCGGATCAGCGGCGCGTTCTCGACGAGGCTCCGGGCCGCGGTCTGGAGCGACGAGGCGAAGAACGCCCACGGCGGCAGCCCGCAGAGGAGGAAGAGCCAGTAGTCGTCGAGATCGGTCGCCTGCGCCTTCCACAGGACGGAGAAGACGACGAGGTAGACAAGCATCAGCGTGACCGGGAGCGCGAGCGTCCAGGCGAGCCCGAGCAGCGATCCCTTGTACTTCGCCCGCAGGTCGCGGCGCACGAGGCTCGAGAAGAGCTCGCGATACCGTAAAACGTCTGCGTAGACGCTCATCGCGGGCGATTGTAGGGCTGGAACGGCCCCTACAATGATCGCCCGTGGAAGCGGCCATCACGCTCGCCGCGCTGCCGGTCGCCTCGGTCGTCCTCTGGACGTTGCTGCGCTCCCCCTCGTTGGGGGGCCGCCTCGTCGCGATGCCGACGGGCGCCCGCTGGCACGACCGCGCCACGCCGCTCTTCGGAGGCGTCGGGATCGCCACCGGCCTTCTCACCGGCGTGCTGCTCGCGCTCGCGGCCGGGGTGATCGAGCCGACGTGGCTGCTCGCCGGGATCGTCGCCGGGTGCGGCCTCGTCTTCGTCGCCGGGCTCCTCGACGACGTCCGCCACCTGAGCCCGGTCGCGAAGCTCGCCGCGCAGTTCGGCGCCGCCGCGATCGCGATCGCGGCCGGCCTCCGCGTCGAGCTCGTGTCGAACGACGTCCTCGGTGTCGCGATCGCGCTCGTCTGGCTGGTCGGGATCACGAACGCCTTCAACCTGCTCGACAACATGGACGGCCTCGCCGCGACGCTCGCCACCGTCGCGTGCGCCTACTTCGCGATCGACGCGTCGACCGTGCACGAGAACGACCTCGTGCTCGTGCTCTCGCTCTCGCTCGCGTTCGCGTGCATCGGCTTCCTGCCGTTCAACCTGCGCCCCGGCGACCGCGCGCGCGTGTTCATGGGCGACTCGGGGAGCCAGCTCCTCGGCTTCCTCCTCGCGGTCCTCGGACTGGCCGCGAGCTGGACGACCGCCGGGACGACGGTCGCAACGATGCTGCTCCCGCTCCTCGTGCTCGCGATCCCGATTCTCGACACGACGCTCGTCACGATCCGTCGGCTCGCGGAGCGCCGCCCGGTGACGCAGGGCGGCAAGGACCACACATCGCACCGCCTCGTCTACTACGGCCTCTCGGAGACGCGGGCGGTCGTGCTTCTCGCGCTGATCGGCGTGGCGCTCGGGGCGACCGGCGTCGCGTACAACGTTCTCGACCGGCCCGCGGTGACGGCGCTGGGCGTCCTCGTCACGTTCGCGCTCCTCGTCCAGTTCGGCAGCTTCCTCTCCGAGCTCTCGGAGCACGAACGGCAGGGGCGGCCCGGCGACACGTCGCTCCGCCACGCGATCACGGTGCAACCGCGCCGGCTGATCGAGCTGGCCGTCGACGCGGCGATCGTCGGGGGCCTGCTCCTTCTCGTCTACCTGGCGCTCGTCGAGGGTCGCGGAACGGAGCTCCAGCGCGGGACGCTCCAGGCGGTCCTGCCGATCGTGCTCGGGACGACGTACGTCGTCTACGTGCTCGTGGGCGTGTATCGGCGCGTCTGGCGCTACGCGACGGCGGGCGACCTTGCGACGATCGCCCTCGCGTCGCTCGTCGCGAGCCTCGCCGCCTGGGCGATCGTCGAGGCGACGAGAGACCTCGGCGACTTTCCTCGCGGGCTCTTCCCGCTCTATGCGCTCATTGCAGCCGCCCTGGCCGTGCTCTCCCGGTCGCTCGTCCGCTTCGTCCCCGCGGCCGGCGGCTCGGAGGACGGGCGCAAGCGCGTGCTCGTGCTGGGCGCCGGGAACGCGGGTCGAGGGCTCGTGCGCGCGCTGCGGCCGTCGGACGAGGTCCGCGTCGTCGGCTTCCTCGACGACAACCCGCGTCTCCACCGCCGCCGCGTCCAGGGCGTCCCCGTGCTGGGAACCTCGGACGACGCGGGTGCGGTGCTGCGCGCGACCGCCGCCGACGAGCTCGTGATCGCGGTCCCCGACGTCCCGGAGGAGCGGCTCGCGCGCCTGATCGACGCCTGCGACGCAGCGGGCGTCCACCACCGCGTGGTCGCGAGCGACACCGCCACGGGCCGGCCGGTCTCGCAGGCGCTCGCGGAGTGACCGCCGCCGGCGCCACGGCGACGGGGTCGGTCGCGGGCGGCCTCAGCGAGACGCGCGTGCGCGTCGAGCGGCTGATCCCGCTCGTCGGCGCATACCTCCTGCTCGCGACGTTCTACGCCTGGCAGGCCTGGCGGCGCGAGACGCCCACGATCTTCACGGACGAGCTCGAGACGACGCAGATCTCGCGGGCGATCGCCGACACCGGCCACGCAATGCGACGCGGCGAGCCGTATGGGTTCACGAGCCTCGTGCCGTACCTCACCGCGCCGTTCTGGTGGATCCACCCGGTTGCGAGCGCGTACGAGACGATCAAGACGGTCCAGGCGTTCGTGATGGCGGCCGCGATCTTCCCGGCGTACCTCCTCGCGCGCATGCTCGTCCCGCCCGGGTGGGCGCTGTTCGCCGCGGTGGGGACGATCGCCGCGCCCGCCCTGTCGTACTCGCCGATCCTCGTCGAGGAGCCCTGGGCGTACCCGGCGGCGGCACTCGCGCTCTGGCTCGCGGTGCGGGCGACCGACCGTCCGACGAGAGCGTCGTTCGCGCTCGCGTTCGCAGCGTGCGTCCTCGCGGTCCTCGTCCGGTCCCAGCTCGTCGCGGTGTTCGGGGCGCTCGCAGCGGGCCTCCTGGTGCTCGGCTGGCGGTCGGCATCGATGCGCCGCTACCGCGCGGCCTGGTCGACCTGGGACGCCGCAGGCTTCTGGATCCTCGCTGCGGGCGCGCTCATCGCGGTCGTGGCGTTCGCGGGCCATCGCTCGGCGGAGTGGGAGACGGCGACGACGCTCTGGAAGGGCCGCATGGTCGAGTACGGGAGCTGGGCCGGCGGCGCGTTCGCGATCGGGCTCGGGATCGTCCCGGCGATCGCGCTCCTCGCGGTGCTGGGCGTGCCCGCGCGGGAGCGCGAGCGCCCCGGGGTGCGCGCGTTCGTCGCGGTGACCGCGGGCGCCGTCGCGAGCTTCGGCTGGTACGCCGCGATCAAGGGGACGTACCTGTCGACGAGCTTTTCGAGCCTCGTCGTCGAGCGGAACCTGATCTATCTCACGCCACTCGCCTTCGTCGCGACCGCGTACCTCTTCGAGCGGGCCGCGGCGCCGGTGTGGGCCGTCGTCGTGTCGGGCGCCGTCGTGCTCGGCCTGGTCGTGTGGACGCCGATCGAGCGCGGGCTCGACAACTTCCCGTACTACGAGGCGCACGGGCTCGCGATCCTCGCCCTCGCGAACCGGGAATGGGCCTGGCCGAAGGACCGGATCGCGATCGCGCTCGTCGTCCTCGTGATCCTCTCCGTCGTCCTGCTCCTCCTCACGGCCACGCCGCTCCGTCCGGCGCGGCTCGCGCTCGCGGTGACCGCTGCGAGCGCGGTCGCGGTGCTCGGATGGAACGTCGTCGCCGAGACGTACGCCTCGATCGGCGAGCACGACTTCTCCTCCCGGGTCGAGACGAACCTCCCGAAGCCGGACGACTGGGTCGACCGCGCCGCCGGCGGTGGGACGACCGTCGTCCTCGGCCAGCGGATGAACGACAACCCGCTCGGCTTCGCCTCGGTCGAGTTCTGGAACAGGTCGATCGACAAGGTCTGGAGCGTCGACGGCACCGGCCCCGGGCCGGGCCACACGCTCACACCCGACCTGCAGGACGTCGACGGGACGTTGTGGCCGAACCCGGAAACCGATTTCGTCCTCGCGGCGAACGGCGTCGAGGTCGCCGGCGAGACCGTCGCCTCGAACCCCGGGGCGAACGCCTCCCTCGTCCGGCTCGACGGCAGGCCGATCCGGCTGCGCTCGAACGAGACCGGTGTCTCGGCCGACGGCTGGATCATCGGCGACGCCGGCAACCCGGAGGTTCCCGCGCGTGCCGCGCACAACCAGTTCGACGTCACGCGAGGCGGCCGCGGCACCCTCGTCGTCTCGCTCTCGCGGCAGGTGTTCTGCCCGAAGGGCGTCCGGCTCCCGGGGGTCGCCCGGGTGCGCATCGGAGACCTCGTCCGCGGCTCGGACAAGCAGCCGGCGATCGGCCGTGTCACGGGCTCCGAGACGACGTACGTGCCGGGCTGCGGCGCTCGGACGGTCGTCCTGCCGACCCCTGACGGGCCGTGGCGGGCGGAGGTCGGGATCGAGACGTTCGTCCCGCGCAAGGTCGACCCGAAGAACTCGAGCGACGCGCGCGCCCTCGGCGCGCAGGTCGACTTCTCGGTCCAGCCCTAGTCGTCGACGACCGCGGCGACGACGTACGTGAAGCGCCGGCGCAGGGCGAGGCGCGCGAGGGGCGTCCGTTCGAGCGCGATCGCGACGCGGATCGCCGCGCCCGGGAGACGTCGCGTCTGCGGGACGAGAAACGGCCGCATCGCGACGCGGCCGAAGCCCGCCGCCTCGAGCTCCGAGACGATCTGCGACACGCGGTACTGGCGCGGGTTGAGGTCGAACACGAGCTTCCGCTCCGTGAACGAGCGCGCGCGCGCGAAGAATGCCGGCCGGTTCTTCGCGTAGTAGATCGCGCGGAAGACCGTCGTCGCGGCGACCGGCGCGGACGGCTCGTACGTGTCGAGCTCCCCCTGCTCCACGACCGCCGCCTCGCCGAGGAGCCTCGAGGCCGCCTCGACCATGGCCGACTCGGCGTCGACGCCGCGGTAGGCCAGGCCCCGCGCCAGGAGATGCGGTCCGAGCCCGCCGTCGCCGCAGGCCAGGTCGAGCACCTCGTCGCCCGGCACGAGCGCCACGCCGAGCGTCGCGACGAGCTCCGCGCGGTGCGCGAGATACGCGTCCGGCGATGCATACGCGGTCTCCGACCACCGCTCCGCCTTGCCGGCGAACTGACCCGCCTTGTCGTTCACAGCCGCGCGAGCGTCTCCGGGTGCCGGGTCAGGAAGCGGGCCATGCTGCGCGCGTGCCACAGGGTGTGCCGCGAGAGGAAGCTGCGGTCGGTCACCCGTGCCCAGTCGTGCGTCACCCGCGCAGCCGGCACGTACCAGCGCTCCCAGCCCGCGCGCATCGCCCGGTAGCAGAGGTCGATGTCCTCGACGTAGTGGCGGTACCCCTCGTCCCAGCCGCCGAGCTCGTCGAGCATCTCGCGCCGCATCAGGAGGAACGCGCCGAGGAGCCAGTCGGCCTCGAGCGGCCCGTCGACGTCCTCGTCGAGGTGGTAGTGCGAGGTCTGACGCTCGAGCGGCGGGAAGATGCGGCGGAGCGGCGTCCGTCGGACGAGCGTGCCGCGCACGGTGGGAAAGCTCCTCCGCGTCGGCTGCCACGAGCCGTCCGGCCAGGCGGTGCGCGGGCCCGCGATGCCGCAGCGCGGTCGCGTCTCGGCGAACGAATGGAGGGCCTCAACCGCGTCCGGCGCGGGCACGACGTCGGGGTTGGAGAAGAGGACCCACGTGCCCGACGTCGCCGCGATCCCGAGGTTGACGTTCTCCGCGAGCCTGCGCGGCGCGGCGTTCTCGAGGACGCGCGTCGCAGGGGGAAGCTCGGCCGGCAGGGAGCCGGGGAGGTTGGCGACGACGACGAGCTCGTCGACGTGCGGCCCGAGCACGGGGAGCAGGGAGCCGAGCTCGGCCGCATGCCCGTGCGAGATGACGATCGCCGAGACGTCCGTCATCGTCCGAGCGCCTCGAGGTAGACCTGCACCGTCGCCTCGGCCGTCCGCTGCCAGGAGAACGTGCTCGCGCGGGCCAGCCCGGCGGCACGCAGCCGCGCCGAGTCGGCGACGGCCTCCCGGATCCCCTCCGCGAGCCGTGTCTCGTCGACGACGACGGCGGCCTCACCGGCGACCTCGACGAGCGCCGGCTCGCGAACGGCGACGACGGGAGTGCCCGACGCCATCGCCTCGACCACGGGAAGCCCGAACCCCTCGTACCGCGAAGGCTGGACGAGGCAGACGGCCCCGCGGTAGAGCGCCGCGAGGCGCTCGGCGGGGACGTATCCCTCGAGCCGAGCCCCACCGGCACGGAGCTCGGTGGCAACCCGCTCGTCCTTGGTCGGCCCGACGACGACGAGCTCGAGCCCCGCCTCGCGTGCGGCCGCGAGCGCCGCGAGGTGGTTCTTCCTCGGCTGGATCGCCCCAACCGCGAGCGCGTAGGGAGCACGTTCCGGGTCGGAACCGGCGCCGTCGGGCCCGAACGCGGGGTCGACGCCGTTGGGAGTGACGACCACCCGCTCCGGCGGGACGTGGTAGCGGTCGACGATGTCGCGGCGCGTTCGCTCCGAGACGGTGAGCACGCGTGCGGCGCCTCGCGCAGCGCGGGGTACGACGCGGCGAAAGGTCCAGCGGTCACGTCGCCCCATCAGCTCGGCATCGTCGTCCTCGAACGAGAGGTCGTGGATCGTGACGACGGCCGGGCACGGTGAGTGCAGCGGCAGCGCGTACTGCGTGTGCACGAGCGCAGCGCCGAGCCGGCGCAGAGCTCGCGGGAGCGACCATGCCATCCGGAGCTCCTGGAAGCGCACGGGGAGCGCGGCCGGCTCGATCCCGTCCGGGACGAGCCCGGGGTGGCGCGTGACGGCCGCGATCCGGAGCCCGGCCTCCGCGGCGGGGCCGGGCAGCGTGCGCAGGAGGTTCCTGACGTAGCTCTCGTCGCCCGTCCGCCTGCGGCCGAGCACGTCGGCGTCGACGACGACGAGCGTCATGCGAGTTCCCGCCACAGCGCCTCGACCACGTCGGCGGATCGCTGCCACGTGAATGCGGAAGCCCGCTCGCGGCCTGCCGCGACGAGCTCGTCGCGCAGACGACCGGCCTCGTGGATCCCGGCCGCAATCGCCTCCGGGTCGGACGGGTCGACGAGGACTGCGGCTCCGCCGGCCACCTCCTCGGTCGCTCCGCCTCGGCTCGTCACGACGGGCGTGCCGCATGCCATCGCCTCCAACACCGGGAGGCCGAACCCTTCGTACAGCGAGGGGTAGACGAGGCACCTTGCGCCGCGCATCAGCGCTGCGAGCTCCTCGTCGGTCGGCTCGCCGACCCAGCCCTCGACGCCGACGCCGCCCCAGCCGGCCGCTCCCGCGACCCGCAGCTCGACGCCGGCGAGCCGTGCGGCCTCGACGGCCGCCTGAAGGTTCTTCCGGGGCTCGAGGGTGCCGACCGCGAGCACGTAGTCGCCATCGGCCCGCTCGCCGGCGGGCGTGAACACGGGATCGACGGCGTTCGGGACGATCCTCGTCCGCTCTGCGGGGACGCCGAGGAGCTCGACGAGCTCGTCGCGGGTGAACGCCGAGACGCAGACGATCGCGTCCGCCGCCGAGACGCCCGCCCGAAGCGCACGCGTGCCCGTCGCGCGATGCCAGCGCGGAAACGCCTCGGGATGACGGAGGAGGGCGAGGTCGTGCACCGTCACGACGAGCGGAGCGCGCGGGCGGACCGGCGCACGGAAGGTCGTGCAGTGGAGGACGTCGAGCCCCGCGGACGCACGGCCGAGGCGAAGCGGGTACCAGAGAGCATCCCGTCGCACGCTCGCAAGCCGGCCGGACCCACCCGCCGAGAGGCCGACGAGCTCGAGCTCCGGCCTATCGCGGAGCGCCCCGAGGAGACCCTCGACATGCCGCGCCGTCCCTGCGCGGGTCTGCTCGAGCGGCGAGGTGTCGATCCCGACCTTCAGCTTGTGGTGATTCAACACAAGCTCACGATGCGGCCCGCCGTACCGCCTCGCGGGGCTCGGGGTAGCGGAGGAGCGCGAGGGCGCCCTCGGGGTCGAGCCACCGCGCGGCGACGTGCTCGTGGTCGAGCTCGGGCTCCCAGCCGGCCGGCGCGTCGGCGAGAAACGGCCAGACCGTGATCCGCTCCGTGCCCGCCGGGAAGCGGGCACGCACCGGCTCCGGGTCGCCCGCGAGGTCGTAGGCGAGCGACCCCCCGAGCGGGCGAGGCTCGGCGACGAGCCCCGTCTCCTCCTCGAGCTCTCTCGCCGCTGCCTGCGCCGGCTCTTCGCCCCAGTCGACGCCTCCGGCGACGAGATGCCAGTAGCCGAGCTTCTCCGCGGAGCGGAGCACCACGAGGTACTCGGCGCCGTGCTCGCCGGGTCGGCGGACGACGACGGCGACCTCCTCGGGGCGGCGGTCGCCCATCAGGCGCGCTCCTCGAGCGCCGCGAGGATCGTCCTGCCGGTGTCGCGCCACGAGAACCGCGCAGCGTGGGCGAGGCCTCGCGGCACGAGCTCGTCACGCCGCGCGAGCGCCTCCCGCACACCGGCCGCAATCGCCTCGGCGTCGAGTGGGTCGACGCGCACCGCCGCGTCGCCGCAGGCCTCGTCCAGCGAGGCGTCTGCCGACGCGACGACCGGCGTCCCGCAGGCCATTGCCTCGATCACCGGCATCCCGAAGCCCTCGTAGAGGGCCGGGTAGACGAGCACTGCGGCGCCACGGTAGAGCGTCGCGATCTCACCGTCCGTCACGTAGCCGAGCCGCCGGATCCGCGGGTCGGCCAGGTCTGGCCGGTCGCCCCAGCCCTCGCCGCCGACAAGGACGAGCCCCAGTTCTCCCTCGAGCAGGCGCCACGCCTCCACGAGGCGCGCGAGGTTCTTGCGCGGCTCGATCGTGCCCAGGCCGAGGAGCGCCGGCCCGCCCAGGTCCGCGGCGGGGCCCTCCGGCCCGAGCCCCTCCGCAAGGCCGGGCGGCGCGTGGACGATCCGGTCGGGCCCGATGCCGAGCGTCTCGCCGAGATCGGCGGCCGTGAACCGGGAGTTCGCGAACACGACGTCGCAGGTGGCGGCGGCGTTCCGCGCCTTGTGCGTGTGCATCGACACGGTGCGCGGGGTGCACCACTCGGGGTGGTGGAGCGGGACGAGGTCGTGGAAGACGGTGGCGCGCACGCCGCCGCGCTGGGCCGGGTACATCCACTCGCTGAACAGGAACGCGTCGAGGCGCCCCGCGACCCGCTCGACCGCGGGATGCCCGAGCCGGCTCCATCCCGTGCGCACTGCGTGCGACGCGGGCAAGGGAATGAGTCTCCGACCGACCGAGAGGCCGTCGAGCGCGGCGCGGATTCGCGCCGGGCCGCGGAGGCTCGTCGGCGCGAACGCGAGGAGGTCGTGCCGCCCGGCCGCGGCCTCGCCCATCCCCGCGAGCGAGCCACGGATGTAGTTGCCGATGCCCGTGCGGGGATGCGAGAGAGGCGAGACGTCGACGACGACCCTCATGCCGGCGGCTGGTACACGAACGAGTCGAAGTGGACGCCGAGCGGACGCGTGTCGGTGCTTCCCGCGATGCGATCGGCGGGGATCCGCGTCGGCGTGACGAGAAAGTCCACCGCACAGCTCCCGTCGACCGCCGTGAGCGGCACGCGAAGCCGTGCCGTGCCGGTTGCCGCCACGGAGATCCGCGCGACGGGTCGCCCGACGACGGTTGCGAGCACCTGTGTCAGCTCGTTGCCGACGAGGTTCGGGTCGGAATGGAGCGCGACGTCCAGCTCCCCGCCACGGCAGTGGAGTTTTGTCCAGCGCACGTTCCGGCCCGACCACGTGTCGTTCGGGTAGATGCCGGTCAGCGACGTCGTCGACGACAACGGGCCCAGCAGCCGCCACAGCGTGATCCCGAGCGGGAGGTCGCGCGCGACGATCTGCCCGTCCGGGCTCACCGAGCCGTCGAGCAGCGCGTACGGCGTGTCGATCGTCTCGCCCGTGGCCGTGCGCAGGGTTCCGTCTTGCGGGTCCGGCGTCACTGCGATCTCGCCGATGCCGCCGGGCGTCGGCGCGGTCGTGTAGTAGACGTCCCCGAGCGCGCGGTTGAAGAACTCGTTCTGGTTGACCGTGAACCGATCGGCGCGGCCGGTCCACAGCACTGCCACCGAACCGTCGCCGGGCACGTGCCGGTCGATCCAGTCGCGGTCGACGCCCCGGATGCCCGTGAACAGCGCGCCCCTCCCCGCCTTGAGCACGCCGTGGGGGCCGGACCAGACGGCGCCCGAGAGCAACACGAAGAGCACGAGCAGCACGAGCGGCACCGCCACGGCCTTCCGCGCGGGGACGAATGCCAGGATCGCGAGGAACACCAGCGCGCCGAGGAGGACGGTCAGCCGGTAGGAGCCGCCGACGAGGTACTCGTTGACCGTCCACAGCGGGATCAGCGAGAACGTGTCGGACTTCGCCGGCTCGCCGACGAAGCGGTCGTAGGGAAACGCGGTGACGAGACCGACGGCGACCACGGCGCCGACGCCGAGCGCGAGCAGCGGGCGCGGCGCCCCGAGCTCGACCCAGGCGAGCAGCACGATCCCGAGGAGCGGCGCGAGGAAGAAGAGGTACCGGTCCTGCACACGGTCGGAGGCGAAGCGCGATGCGAACGCCGCGACGACGAGCGTCGAGGTCGCCACGAGGGAGAGCGTCGCCGCGAGATGCGCCTGGAGCGCAGGCGCCAGCCGCCGCGCCTGGAACAGCAGCACGACGAGCGCGACGACGGGAACGACGCAGATGTAGAGCGTCACGACCTCCACGTGCCAGAGCCAGAACCGCAGGACCTGCCCGACGTCGTAGCCCCCTTCCCCCACCACGCTGTACGCGCCGAGAAGGTCCGAGAGCGAACCGCCGCGGAGGAGCTGGCCGCCGAGCACGAGGAGGACGATCGCGACCGCCGCGCCCACGAACGGGAGGAAGGGCCGAAGCACCCTCGCGTCCCAGCGCAGAAGCGCCAGCACGAAGGGCGCGAGCACCGCGGCCGCGACGAAGCCCAGGGCCTGCGAACGCGTCGCGATGGCCGCGACGAGCACGACGGCGAGCAGGCCGACGCGCACGAGGGTCGGTCGCTCGAGCACCAGTACGAGCACCCATGCGAAGAGCAGCGCGACGGGATAGAAGAGGTTCTCCGTGACGATCGTCGCGGTGTACGCCATGGACGGCACGACGAGGGCCAGCGCAGCCGCGAGCAGCGCCGGCCAACGACCGACGACCCGACGGGCGAGGAGCCAGGCGGGCACTGCGGCGAGCGACATCGCGACCGCGTTCGTCGCCTTCGCGGCCGCGTATGCGTCCGGCAGCGCGTCGAACAGCCGATAGGCCGGGGCGATGAGGGCCGGGTAGAGGATGCTGTACCCGTGCACCGGGACGCCTCGGATGGCGAACGAGCCGGTGTCGGCGAGGCTCTTCGCGAGCTCCGAGTAGATCAGCTCGTCGACGAAGATGTACGGGCCCGGCATCTCGTGGACGAGCCACAGCCGGCCGAGCACGGAGAGGACGATGATCCCCGTGAGCCAGGCGACGTCCGGGATCCGGGCCGCCCGCTCGCGCAGCGAGCTACCCACCGAGGCGGTCGAGCTCGGACAGTCGACCTGCGATCTCCGACGCCTCGGGAGTGCCCGGCGCGACTCCCATCGAGGCGGCGGCCTCGGTCACCTCGCGCAGCACCTCCGCACCGACCGCCTCCCCACCCGCCGTGCGCTCGAACGCCGCCGCCTGGAGCTCCGCGACCCGGCCGAGCTCGTGCGTGGTCTGCGCGAGCTTCCGCGCCGACTCGCCCATCACCCGTCGCACGTCCGCCCGCTCGGCGAGGAGCCTCAGCGCGGCCTCGAGCTCCGCCGACTCCTGCTCTCCCACGGTCGCCTTCAGCGCGACGTCGCCGGGCAGCTCGGCGAACCAACCGGCATTCGAGACCACGAGCGGCTTCCCGAGAACGAGCGCACGGATCGCGGTGCCGGAGGTCTCGCCCATCGTCGGCGACCGCAGGCTGACGTGGACGTCGCAGGCTCCCATCAGCGCCCACAGCCTGCGCTCGTCGACGTAGCCCTCGCGCACGATCCCCGCGTCGTCGAGCCCGAGCCGCTGAAGCCGCCGCTCGAGATCGAAGCCGGGCGAGGTTGCTCCGACGAGGAGCAGCACGGCTCCCGGATGCGTGGCGCGAAGCCGCGCGAACGCCTCGAGCAGCTGCGGCACCCGCTTGCTCTGGTTGACGTTCCCGAAGGCGCCGATCAGCGGTTCGCCTGAGATCTCCGCGGGCGGGACCTGCGGCTCGGGCCACGCCGGGTGCGGCACGACCGTCACCGGGCCTGCGTAGCCCGCGCCGCGGACGTGCTCCTCGACGTAGCGCGAGTGGGCGACGACGCCCGTTGCGAGCGAGAGCACCTCGCCGGCGAGCGGGAAGTCCGCGGGTCTCGCCTCCCAGAGCGGCGGGATCCGCTTGTCGAGCACCCCGTGACCGAGGAGGCGCCCGACGACGCCGTGCTCCCGTTCCAGCGCGTCGAGGTATCCGTGCCCGTCGCGACGGCCGATCGTGACCCCGGCGACGAGATGGTGAAGGACGAAGTCGTGGAGCACGACGATGCCGGGGGCCCGACGGAGCGCGTCGAGAATCCAACCATGGGCGTCGGGGTTGTTGCCGATGTGGTAGACGGCCGCGTCGACGTCGCGCGGGGGGCGCTTGGTGCCTCGCTTGACGACCGTCACGTCGAGGTGCTTCCGAAGCGCAGGCGCGAGAAGCGCCGAATAGTCCGCGATCCCGGACGACTCCGGCGGCATCGGCGAGAAGTAGGCGATCCTCACGACAGGAGCCTCGCGATCGCGCGATCCCACGTCACCTCGTCGGCGAGCGCCTTGCCGGCCCTCCCGAAGGAGGCGGCCTCGGCCTCGTGCGCGCGGAGCCAGCTCGCCGCCTTGCCGATCGCCGCGGGCTCCGGCGCCACGACGAGCCCCGTCTCCCCGTCGTGGACGACGTCGAGCGGGCCGCCGGCGTCCGTCGTCGTGATCACCGGCTTCCCGGAGAGGAACGCCTCGTACGGGCCCATCCCGAAGTCCTCGTCGATCGGCGCGTAGAACAGCGCGGTGCACGTCGCGTACAGCTCCGCGAGCCGCTCCGCCGAGACCCGACCCTCGAAGCGGACGCGTCCGTCGAGGCCGCGTGCGCGAGCCACCTCCTCGAGCCTGTCCCGATCCGGCCCGTCCGAGACGATCACCACGTCGAAGCTCTGCTCGAGCGCTGCGGCGTCCAGTAAGAGGTCGATCCGCTTCGCGAGGTCGAGCCGACTCGCGGAGAGGATGAAGCCCTCCGCCGGCTCCATGCGGTAGGGGAGCGCCTGCGGCGGGTGGGGCAGCACCTCGGCCTCGAGGCCCGTGGAGCGGGCGAGCCGCCCCGCGACGTTGGCGGAGGTGGCGAAGAGACGCGTCGCCTCGCCGAGCGCGAGGCGGTCGAGGTCCTGGACACGACGCCGGAGAGCGCGATCCTCCGCAGAAGGGCCGAACTGGCCGAGCTCGGTCCCGTCGAGCTCGTACGCCTGCCGGAACTGGTGGACGAGCCAGACGCGCTTCTCGCGGTGACGGACGACGTACGAGGGGAACTTCGTCGCGACGACCACATCGATCTTTCGACCGTCCGCCTCCTCGAGGTCGAGCATCCGCCAGACGAACGCCTGCGTCAACACGCGCGCGCCGGGATACCACTTGAACGGGACCGAGAGGAGATCCGCCTCGTGCCCGCGTGCCTGGAGCTCTGCAACGAGCTCGTCCGTGAAGATCTCGGCGCCGCCGCGCGCGAACGGCACCTGCGGGCGCAGAACCGCGATCCGCATGTCGCCCTCTAGTGGTCTCTCCGGGAAATCCGGGCGTGATTCGCCGGCGAAAACCGAGCAGGCCTTGGACGCAGGGAGCCCCGATACCCGAAGGTCTCGAGGCGACCGAGGACGACGGCCTGCGAAGCGTTTGCAGCCACGCGAAGCATGGTCGGATTTCCCGGAGAGACCACTACGTGCGCTCCGCCTTGCGGAGCGCACCGAGCTCGCGCTCGAGCCCGGCGACACGTCTTTCGAGATCGTCCACCAGCCTCAGCGCCGCGGCGTTGAACGAGCGCTGATCGTAGGCGAGCGGCTCGACGTACCAGCGCATCAGCTTCCGCAGCACGGCCTTGACCGGCGTGCCGAGCCCCCCGCGGACACCGGGCCGTAGGCGCAGCGACCTGTCGGCGGAGACGGGCCAGAGCCGCTCCGCCTCGGCGCGTGCCGCCAGCCGGTCGCTCTCGCCGCGCTCGCCCCCGGTTCCCGGGTCGGCGCCCGAGCGGCGGATCTCCTCGCGCAACGCCGTGAAGAGCGCCTCGACATCGACGTCCTCCGCCGACGGAAACCCGTTGTCCGTCGCCTCGTCCGGCACGGCGGGAGTGTAGCCGGGTCTCCTGTCGCCTTAGGATCGCCGGATGCGGGTCGGGCTGTCGCTGCTCACGCTCGTCCCGGGGATCTCGGGCGGGTCGGAGACGTACGCACGCGAGCTCTGCCGGGCGCTCGCGCGGGTCGGAGAGCACCACTACGAGGTGCTTGTGCCGACGCTCGCGCCCGAGGCGGGGGCCGGGCTCGAGACCGTCGTCGCAACCGGCTACCCGGCGGCGACCACGATCCCGGGTCGGCTCCGCGCGATGGCCGGCGCGTCGACTCGCCCAGGTGCGCTGGCCGACACGTTCGCCGGCGCCGACGTCGTCCACTACCCGCTCACCGTCCCCGTCCCGCCCGTCGACCGGCCGACGATCCTCACGCTCCTCGATGTCCAGCATCTCGACCTGCCCGAGCTCTTCCCCCGCGGAGAACGCGTCTTCCGGCGGATCGCCTACGACCGCGCCGCGCGAAAGGCGGACCGGGTCGTCGTGATCAGCGAGTGGACGCGCGGACGCGTGGTCGAGCGACTCGGTCTCGACCCCGGTCGCGTGCACGCGATCCACCTCGCGGTCGACCACGAGCTCTTCTCGCCGGACCCGGGGGTCGAGCGTGAGCCGTTCCTCCTCTATCCGGCGCGGCCCTGGCCGCACAAGAACCACGCGCGCCTCTTCGAGGCCTTCGCGCGGCTCCGCGCCGAGCAGCCGGAGCTTCGCCTCGTGCTCACAGGTGTCGGCCACGACGCCACCCGCCTCCCACCGGGCGTCCAGACGCTCGGCGGGGTGCCGACGGGCGAGCTCGTCTCCCTGTACCGGCGCGCTTCCGCGGTCGTCTTCCCGTCGCTGTACGAGGGCTTCGGCCTGCCGCCGCTCGAGGCGCTCGCTTGCGGCTGCCCGGTCGCGTCGTCGAACGCGGGCTCGCTCCCCGAGGTGCTGGGGGACGCCGCGGTCCTCTTCGATCCGCACGACGTCGACGCCATCGCCGAAGCCGTGACCGAGACGCGCCTTCGAGCCTCCGAGTTGAGCGCACGCGGACCGGAGCATGCGGCCTCGTTTACCTGGGAGGCGACAGCGCGGGCGCACGACGAGGTCTACGCGCTGGCGCCCTGAAGCCGTTCCAGATCCGACGTGACCAGCAGCTCGACCAGCTCCTCGAAGCTCACCTCCGGGGTCCAGCCGAGCACCCGGCGAGCCTTCGAGGCGTCGCCCACGAGGTCGTGCAGCTCCACGGCGCCGCGGTAGAGCGAGGGATCGGAGCGAACGTGGTCGCGCCAGTCGAGCCCGACCGCCGCGAAGGCACGTTCGACGAGCTCCTCGACCGAATGGGACACGCCGGTCGCGACCACGTAGTCGTCGGGCTCCGTGTGCTGGAGCATCAGCCACATCGCGCGCACGTAGTCACCTGCGTAGCCCCAGTCGCGCCGCGCGGCGAGGTCGCCGAGCACGAGCTCCTGCTCGAGCCCCAGCGAGATCGCCGCCGCCGCCCGCGCAACCTTCCGGGGCAGGAACTGGATCGGGCGGAGCGGCGACTCGTGGTTGTAGAGGATCCCGCACGCGGTGAACATTCCGTACCGCTTGCGGTAGCTCGCCGCGATGAAGTGCGCGTACGCCTTCGCGACGCCGTAGGGCGTCAGCGGGCTCGGTGCTGTCGCCTCCGTCTGCGGGGTCTCCCGGGGCTCGCCGAAGATCTCGCTCGACGAGGCCTGGTAGAAGCGGATCGAGGGGTCGACCTCGCGGATCGCCTCCAGCATCGAGGTGGCGCCCACCGCCGCGAACTCGGCCGTGAGGATCGGCTCGTCCCACGAGCGGGGCACGAACGAGGGGGCGGCGAGGTTGTAGACCTCCGTCGGGCGAGTCGTCCGCAGCGCCTCGACCAGGGACGGCTGCCGGAGCAGGTCGGCACGCACGAGCTCGATCCGGGTGACGAGGTCGCCGAGGCTCTCTGCGTACGCCTCGGGCTCGCGCCGTACGACGCCCGCCACCTCGTAGCCCTCGTCGAGCAGGAGCCGAGCGAGCAGGGACCCGTCCTGCCCGCCGACACCGGTGACCAGCGCACGCCGCGCGCGCACGGGAGAATCACCCGGGTGCGGCACGCGCAGGAGTCTACGCGGTGAGGGTCGCCTTCACGCTCGAGCAGTGCTGGCACGCCGTGCCGGGCGGCACGGCGGTCGCCGCGCTCGAGCTGGCGCGTGCGATCGACGCGCGGGAGAACGTCGAGCTCGCCGGCGTCGCCGCGCGACATCGCGCCGAGCCACCCGAGCCGTGGCGCCCGCCGATCGCAGTGGCGCAGCTGCCGCTCCCACGGCTCGCGCTCTACGAAGCGTGGCATCGCCTCCGCCGGCCCTCGGTCGAGCACGCCACGGGCCCGGTCGACGTGATCCATGCCACCGGCATCGCGATGCCTCCCGCGAGTCGGCCGGTCGTCTCGACGGTCCACGATCTCTCGTACCTCGACTACCCGGAGATGTTCTCGCGTCAGGGGCTGCGGTTCTTCCGGAGAGCGCTCGAGCTCACGCTGTCCGACGCCCGGCTCGTCCTCTGCTCGTCGCTCGCGACCCTCGAACGCTGCCGGGAAGCGGGTTTCGACGAGGCCCGGCTCCGCCACGTGCCGCTCGGAGTCCGGGTCGAGCCCGTGATCGACGAGCACGTCGCGGCCGTCCGAACGCGGTACGGGCTCGAGCGCGACTACGTGCTCTGGACCGGCACCGTCGAGCCACGGAAGAACCTCCGCGGGCTCCTCCGCGCCTTCGCGCAGGTCGAGCCGACGGTCGACCTCGCGCTCGTCGGGCCCCCGGGCTGGAACGAGGACGTCGAGGCAGTGCTCGACGGGCTCCCCCACTCCGTGCGATTGCGCATCCATCGCGTCGGCTGGGTCTCGCGCGACGACCTGGGCGCGCTCTACGCCGGCGCGGCGGTCTTCTGCTTCCCGAGCCTGCTGGAGGGCTTCGGCTTCCCCGTGGTCGAGGCGATGGCGCACGGGACTCCGGTGGTCACGTCGACGGGGACGTCGACCGAGGAGCTCGTCGACGGGGGCGCGGGGCTCGCGGTCGATCCGAGCGACGTCGAGGCGATCGCCCAGGGGATCTCGAGCGTGCTTTCCGACGAGGCGCGTGCGGCCGGACTCGCCGAGGCGGGCCGCACACGTGCGGCGGAGTACACGTGGGAGCGAAGTGCCACGCTGGTCGAGCGGGCGTACGCGGAGGCGGCCGGCTGAGCTACACCTCGACGAGCGGCAGGTGCGCGATCTGGCGGAACTGCTCCTCGACCGTGAGGTGCGCGCGCTCGAAGAGCGGTGCGAACGCCTCCGCCGGGCTGACAGCCTCCACCGAAGCCGCCGCCGCCTCGGCGTCGACGAGGAACGCGTTCGTCCCGCGCGAGTCGCAGCCGGCGAGGACGTAGCCCTTCCGCTCGCCGAGCCGCGCGAGCGCAGTGAGCGAGGCGCCGTGGTAGAAGCCGGACGCGTGCGCGCGGTACCGGTCGAAGCCGCGCGTGTACGGGATCGTCACCGACCGCTCCGGCCCGAAGGTCGCGTTGTACTCGACGACGATGACCCTCGGCCGCACGGCCTGCAGTGCCTCGAGCACCCAGTAGTCGTTCCCGTCGATGTCGAGCGAGAGCACATCGAACACCTGCTCGACGTGCTGCGAGAGCAGCGCGTCGACGGTGTCCGGCTCGACCGCCGTGTGGTCGACGTGCACGCGGTCGCCGGCCCGGTCGGCGTAGAGCGCGGCCGCCGCCCGGGCGTCTTCCGCGTTCGCCTCGAGCAGGTGCGCTGCCCAGCCGAAGGCGAGGACGAGGTTCGCGGCGCAGCACTCGGTGCCGTCCCCGATCCCGAACTCGACGACCTGCCGCGTGGTGGGGCCGATCCGATCGAGGAGGTACGCGAGGATTCCGTCCTCGCCGTTCTGGGAGTGGACGCGGACCTCGGCCGCTCGCAAGGCGTCCACCGCGCTCGTGCCCACGGCGAGCGAGGGATGAGCGGAGCGGAGGATCGCCGCTCCCTGCCACTCGCGGTCGACGTCGATCTCCCGGAGCTGGTGCAGCCACGTCCACCACCAGTCCGGTAGCACGCCGCCGAGCCGATCGCGCACGCCGCGGGGAACCCGTGTCCAGAGTCCCATGCGCCGAGTCTAGAACCGGTCAGCGCAGGGCACGCAGGTACGCCCAGGAGCGCACGAGACCCGGCGGCCTGAACAGGAGGACCGCGGCTGCGTAGACGACGAGGGCGAGCGTCGCGGCGGCGGCAGGACCGAGCAGCCAGGCGCACACGGCGAAGCTCCCCGCGGCGGTCGCGCCCACGACGACCGTCGCCGTGAGCAGGTCTCCGACCGTCGCCCGCAGGGCGTCGAGGAGCACGAGCAACCAGGCGAGGGCGAGAGCGGTCGAGATCGCGAGCGCGATCGCCAGGCCCCACAGCCCGGCCAGGGCCTGTCCGGCGAAGGCGATCGGCACGTGCGCGGCGAGCACCGCCACTGCGACGAGGGGCAGACGTCCCGCGCGCTGCGCGACGAAGACCACCGGGAACGTGACCGAGAGCGCGACCGAGACGACCATGTACGGGGCGAATGCGACGACGAGCCGGCCGATCTGCGCGCCGACGCCCTCGCCGTAGGAGGAGCCGAGCACCCCCTCCACGATCTCCGCGCCCGCGACCGCGAAGACGCCCGCCGTCGCAGCGACGACGACGAGCGCGAGCCACGAGGACGCGTCGACGTGCCGCGCCACCCTGGAGGGGTCGAGACCCGCTCGCGTCAGCGGCACGGCCGTGACGAGGCCCAGGGACGACGCCGTCACGCCGACGACGCCGGCCGCGAGCAGGTACGCGTAGCCGAAGCTCGTCACCGCACCGACCCCCTCGCGCGCCGCGAGCGGGAGGCACACGAGGTAGACGGCCTGCAACGCGAACGGGAGGGCGGCGCCGCCGAGCAGCTCCAGGAGCCTCGTCCCGGTGCCGGAGAGGTCGGCACGCGCGGCGGCCGCGGGCATGGCCTCCGAACGGGCACGTCGGGCCAGCCACACGGCAGGAAGCAGCGTCGCGATCGCCGCGTTGAGCGTCATGCCCCACGCCACCGCGATCGTCCCGTCCTGGTCGATCCGCAGGACGATCAGCGCGAGGCCGACGACGCTGCCCGTCACGTAGCCGACGGCGGCGACCACGTAGTCGTCGAGCGCCGCGAGCGCGCTGGCGAGCAGCCCGGCGACGAACTGGCCGATCCCTGCGACCACCATCCACGGCAGCGCCTCCGCCGCCGCGTCGAGCGCCTCGGTCGGCCCGGAGCCCGTCAGGACGTCGGCGATCGGGTGCGCGGCCAGGATCGCGACGGCGAGGGCGGGCACCGCAACCGTCGCCATCGCGACGGCGTACGCGACGGTCTCCGACGAGAGACGCCCGTCGTCACGGGCCCGCGCGAGGCGGGGCAGCAGCGTGACGCGAAACGCGTTCGCGGCGAGTGCGAACACGATGAACACCCCGTATGCGGCGAAAAAGCCGTCGGTCTCGGCGGTGCGTCCGAGCTCCCGCGCGATGATCACGCCGACGACGGCGGCAAGCCCTGTCTGCACGGCGATCGCGAGCGCCGTGACGGCCCCTGTCGCGAGGGAGCCCAGGCCGATCGAGGCGGGAGATGGTTGACCGGTAATCGGCGTGACGTCCGGGGGGGTCACAGACCTAGGCGGGCGCACGGGGCGGGCGCGGTTCGTAGCGGACTCTACGGGCCGTGCCCGGACGGGGCGATCCGCCGCCGTGTCTGGGGCGTCATCCGGTTCGGGGCGATTGCCGGTCAACCATCTAAGCTTGTCCACCGACGCGGAAGCGTAGAGCGCGCGTCACACGACTCGATGGCGAACGACACGATCTGGAGCGAGAGCGACCTCGCGGACCTGCGGCGCGACTTCGCGGACGTCTACGGCGGCCGCACCGTCCTCGTCACTGGCGCCGACGGGTTCATGGGCTCGCACCTGACCGACGCGCTCGTGGCCCTCGGCGCAAACGTCCACGCGTTCGTCCGCGCCACCTCGAGCGGCGCGCTCAACAACATCGGGCACCTGCGCAACGAGCTGAAGGTGCACTTCGCCGACCTCACCGACCGCACCTCGATCGACTACCTCGTGCGTGAGCTCCGCGACGCGCCGGACAAGCCGTACGTCTTCCATCTCGGCGCCCAGGCGCACGTCGGCGAGTCCTGGCACCGGCCCTACGAGACCGTGATGGCCAACACGGTCGGGACGCTCAACCTGCTCCAGGCGGTCGTCGACTGGGGTCTCGAGCTCGAGAAGTTCGACACCGCCGGCACGTCGGAGGAGTACGGCAACGTCCGCGACGACGTCACCGACCACCACACGTTCGACGACGCCGGTGCGCTGATCCTCCACGAGCGCTCGCCGATCAACCCGAAGTCGATCTACGCGACCGCGAAGGTCGCCGCGGACTTCCTGACGATGAACTACCACGACGCGTTCGGGCTGCCGGGCGTCGTCACGCGCATGTTCAACAACTA
>DASXAW010000099.1:0-8812 GCA_036406535.1 Gaiella sp. | reverse complement strand
CCTCGTGGCGAGCACGGTGCTCCTGTCCGTGCTCGGGCTCACGGGCAGCTCGAGCAACCTCGCCGTGATCGGCGGGATCGTCATCACGCTCGCGATCACGATCCCGCTGTTCGCCGTCGTCAACGCCACGATCGAGCGGGTGGCCTACCGGCCGCTCCGGCATGCGCCGAGGCTGACGCCGCTGATCACCGCGGTCGGGATGTCGTTCATCGTCTCGAACATCTCGCTCGCCCTCTACGGCGTCGACTACGAGAGCGGATCCGACCTCATCCCCCAGGGGGCGGCGTTCACGATCGGGGAGGTCAACTTCACGTGGAAGCTGATCTTCGCGCTGGCGATCATCGTCCCCGCGCTCGTCGTGCTGAGCTGGTTCGTGGGCTATACCAGGCAGGGGAAGGCCATGCGCGCGGTCGCGCAGGACACCGAGGCCTCGGCGATGATGGGCATCAACGTCAACCGGACGATCTCCGTGACGTTCTTCATCGCCGGCGCGCTCGCGGCCGTCGCCGGGCTCGTGTTCCTCCTCGAGTACAACATCCGCTACGACACCGGCTTCGAGCTCGGGCTCATCGCCTTCACCGCGGCCGTGCTGGGCGGCATCGGCAACCTCGCCGGCGCCGTCGTCGGCGCCCTCGTGATCGGCTTCGTCCAGTCGTTCAACGAGGGCCTCACCTGGCACGCGCCGGGCGGCGACTGGACACGCTCGATCGTGTTCGGGATCCTGATCGCGGTGCTCGTCTTCCGGCCGGAGGGCCTGCTGGGCGAGCAGACGCCGGAGGGCGCATGAGCGCGTACCTCGACAACCTGAGGAGCCGGGCGCGGGACAACCCGAACGTCTGGCTCGTCCCGGCCGTGATCGCGCTCGGCATCCTCTACCCGTTCATCGAGGAGTCGCTCAGCACGCTCCCCCTGATCGGCGACTTCATGCCGACCACGGGAACGGTCGTCGTGATGATCGCGTTCACGATGATGGCCGTCGGCCTCAACATCGTCGTCGGGTACTGCGGCCTCCTCGACCTCGGCTACGTGGCCTTCTACGCGGTCGGCGCGTACACGGCCGGCTGGCTCGCGTCGCAGCACTTCGAGCAGGTCACGTTCCACTTCGGCTCGTCGGTGAACAACGACCTCGTCGGGATCCACATGACGATGTGGGTCGTCCTGATCATCGCGGGGCTCGCGACGATGCTCGCCGGCATCCTCATCGGGCTGCCGACGCTGCGGCTGCGCGGCGACTACCTCGCCATCGTCACGCTCGGCTTCGGCGAGATCATCCCGCAGGTCGTCCGCAACGGCGACAGCTTCGGCGGCTTCAACCTCACGAACGGCACGTTCGGCATCGCGCCGATCGACCCGGTCGGGTTCCCCGTGCTCAGCGCGATCGGCCTGCCCGAGAACTTCCAGGCCTCCGAGTACCGCGACCGCTGGTACTACCTGATCGCCTTCCTGCTCCTTCTGTTCACCGTGTTCTGCTCCGTCCGCCTCCGCGACTCGCGGCTCGGGCGCGCCTGGATCGCGATCCGCGAGGACGAGACCGCGGCCGCCGCGATGGGCGTTCCGCTGATGCGGACGAAAACCTGGTCGTACGCCCTCGGCGCCTTCTTCGGCGGGATCGCGGGGGCGTACTACGCGAGCTTCAAGTCCGGCGCGTTCCCCGCAGACTTCTACTTCAACATCTCCGTCTTCCTGCTGTGCATGGTCATCCTCGGCGGGATGGGGAGCATCTGGGGCGTAACCGTGGGCGGGATGATCCTCGCCTACCTCAACTTCAGCGGTCTCTCGACGATCGGCAGCAAGATCCAGGACGCGGGGCTCGACTTCGATCCCACGAAGTACCAGTTCGGGATCTACGGCGTCATCATCGTGTTGATGATGCTCTTCCGTCCCGCGGGCCTCATCCCCGAGCGTCGCCACAAGATCGAGCTCGAGGAGGGCGTCCACGACACGCCCTTCTACGACGTCCAGACCGAGGGGGCGCTCACCGACCGGAACGTGAGCGACGATTGATGAGCGCCGACGGCAATCTGCTCGTCGCGACGAAGGTCCGGAAGGAGTTCGGCGGCCTCCTCGCCTCCGATGACATCGACTTCACGATCCCGCGCGGGGCGATCGTCGCGCTGATCGGGCCGAACGGCGCGGGCAAGACGACGTTCTTCAACCAGCTGACCGGCGTCTACAAGCCGACCTCGGGGTCGATCGTGTTCGACGGGACCGAGGTCGTGCACATGCCGCCACACGCGATCACCGCGCTCGGGATCGGCCGCACCTTCCAGAACATCCGCCTCTTCTCGCAGATGAACGCGATCGAGAACGTCCTCGTCGGGATGCACTGCAGGCTGCAGAGCGGAATCCTGGGCGCGATCCTGCGGACGGGCCGGGTGAAGCGCGAGGAGGCAGAGGCCCGCAACCGGGCGCGCGAGCTCCTCGTGTACTGCGGTCTGCCGCGGCGACACAACGAGCGCGCGGGAAACCTGCCCTACGGCGACCAGCGTCGGCTCGAGGTCGCTCGTGCCCTTGCGACCGACCCGAAGCTCCTCCTGCTCGACGAGCCGACCGCAGGGATGAACCCGCAGGAGACGGCCGACTTCACGGCCTTCGTCCGCCGCGTGCGGGACGAGAAGGGCCTCTCCGTCCTCCTCATCGAGCACGACATGAAGGTCGTGATGGGCGTCTCCGAGCGGATCACCGTGCTCGAGTACGGCGCGAAGATCGCCGAGGGCTTGGCCGAGGAGATCCAGGCGGACGAGCGCGTGATCGAGGCGTACCTCGGCAAGGGCGCGGCCGCGTGACCTCGACCACGCATCCGGCGGCGGACCCCAAGGTGACGGGCGAGATCCTCTCGCTCGACGACGTGCACGTCTACTACGGCGCGATCCACGCGCTCAAGGGCGTGTCGCTCACGGTCGGGACGGGCGAGATCGTGACCCTGATCGGGGCGAACGGCGCCGGGAAGTCGACCACGCTGCGGGCGATCAACGGGCTCAACCGGCCGCGGCAGGGCTCGATCCGCTTCGAGGGCGCCGAGATCACGACCGCCGCGCCGCACAGCATCGTCAAGAACGGGATCGCGCAGAGCCCCGAGGGCCGACGGCTGTTCCCGCGCATGACGGTGACCGAGAACCTCGAGATGGGGGCGTTCCAGCGCACCGACCGCGAGAACTTCCAGGCGGACATGGACCGCGTCTTCGAGCTGTTCCCGCGCCTGTACGAGCGGCGGACGCAGAAGGCCGGGACGATGTCCGGCGGCGAGCAGCAGATGTGCGCCATCGGCCGCGCGCTGATGGCCCGCCCGAAGCTGCTGCTCCTCGACGAGCCCTCGATGGGCCTCGCGCCGATCTTCGTCGAGAAGATCTTCGAGATCGTCCGCACGATCAACGCCCAGGGCACGCCCGTCCTCCTCGTCGAGCAGAACGCGCTGATGGCGCTCGACACGGCTCACCGGGGCTACGTGATGGAGACCGGCCGCATTACGCTCGCGGGGCCCGCCTCGCAGCTCAAGTCCAACGAGGCCGTCCGCAAGGCCTACCTCGGCCTCGACTGAGGCTTGTTCGCAAGCCGGATTCCGCAGGAGCGGAGTCCGGCGCTCGATCCCCCGCCTGCGGCGGGGTCAGATCCCGGAAGGCGTCGGCTTCGCCGCCGCGACATTCTTGGCCCGCGCGGCCTGCAGGACTCAGCGCTCGCCGGCGACGACGATCCGGGGGTACGGGGGGCCGAGCAGCACGCCGAGCGAGCCCTCCTCTCCCGACAGCCCCCGCGCCATCGCGAGCGCCGTGGCGGCGCTGTGGGACGGGACGAGGCCGAGCGCACGGGCGGCGCCCGCGTCGCGGCACCCGCCGACGATCACCGCGCCCGCGCGGTCGAGCACCGTCGCGCACGTGTCCCAGTCGGCGAACGGGAGCCTCGGGTGCGGCGCGGCCCCGGAGCGGTAGGCGGCGAGGGCTCGCCGGTCGCGGGCCGCGGTCGCCTCGGCCGCACGGACCCGCGGGCGGCCGCCGTCTCTGAGCGCCGTGAAGAGCGTCCGATAGGGCGCCTGGGGACCGTGGCCCATCACGCGGTTGAACGGATGGAGGAGGACGACCGTGCCGCCCTCGGCGAGCGGCGGGTGGTCGCGCCAGAGCCGGAGCGCATGGCCGAGGCCCAGCGCGGCGGCGGTGATCGGGTTCAGCGGCTCCCGCGGGAGCCCGAGGCCGGTGTGCGCGAGCGGCACGACGATCGTGTCGAGCGGCCGTTCGAGGCGGGCCCCCAGCACGACGGAGCCGCGGAGGAGCGCCTCCGCGTGCGCGACGGACGGCGGCCCGGCGAGCGCGGCGACGGCGCCGAGGTCGTGGGAGAAGCGGCCGATCAGCCAGCGCCGGACCACGGCGGGCGCGGCGTTCACGATGCGACGGACGGGCGAGCGCGCGAGGGCGCGCCGCGCGGCCGGGTCCCACGGATAGCCGTGGTACGCGCCCGCCAGGCGCGGCCGGTCGAGGACGAGCGAGAGCCCCACGAGCGGGACGCGCCGCCGGAGCTCCGCCTCGAGCGAGCCCGCCAGGCGCCAGCCCGCGGCGCCGGACGGCTCCAGCAGCGACGCCGCGGTCGACGCCCGGATCGTCGACGGGCCGCACGCGTCGAGCAGGGCGGTCGCTCCTCCGCTCAACACGGTCTCTCCGGCGCCGACCGTGACGACGACGTCGGTCTCGACGAGCGCGGGATGGACCAGGTGGGCGCGGCCGCCGAGCTCGATCCGTACGAGGTCTTCCGCTTCGCAGTCGTGGACGACGACGCGACCGTGGAAGCTCCGCGCGCGGTCGCGCCGCATCAGCCCCTCCAGCTCATGCCGCCCCGCCCGGCGACCGAGGCCCCCGGCGACGAGGACGGTGTGCCGGTCGGGGGCCACGCCCGCGGCCGCGAGCGCGTCGAGAACGGCGGCGAGCGCGTCGCGGCGGGGGTCGTCGGCGACCGAGGGGAGCGGCAGGGCCGGCGGCTGGACGACGACCGTCGCGCGACCGCCGCGCGGCGCGATCTCCCGCAGCGGCGGGCCCGCGAGCGGATACCGGAGCGCCTCCGTCACCGCCGCGCCGACATCCACGAGGGCGTCGAGCGGAGGCGGGGGTGCGAGCAGCACCGCGTCGTCGGGCAGGGTGACGAGCGGGAGTCGCGAGCCGGACGCGAGCGGAACGCGCACGCCGGCCATCCTAGGGGTGGGCCTCCCCGTGCTCGGGTGGGCTCAGGCGATCGCGCGGTGGAGGCGGTAGAACGTCGGCCGGAAGCCGAGTCGCGGCCAGGTGCGGGACGAGAGGAGGTTCGTCATCCGCCAGTCGGTGACCACGGCCGGGTAGCCCGCGTCGCCCGCCCAGGCGAGGACTGCCTCGCCCAGCAGGCGGCCGGCGCCGAGCCCGCGATGCTCCGGGAGCACCGCGGCGAATCCGAGGAAACCCGCTCCCCGCGGCAGAGTGAGGCTGCGGTGCGCCGACGAGACCTCGATCGCGCAGCCGATCGCCGCGCCGAGGATCTCGCCGTCACGCTCGGCGACGAACGTCGTGTACGTCGGGTCGTCGAAGTCCTCGTCCCACTCGGCGCGCGTCTCCTCGAGCGTCGGCAACGTGACCCGCGAGAAGACGGGGGAGAGCAGCTGGTGCTCGGCGAGCGAACGATCCACGCGGGCGAGGACGTCGACGTCCCCGCGCCGGGGCCGCCGGAGGAGGATGCCCTCGGGCGCGACCGGTTCCACGCCGAGCGGCTCGCGGATCGCGTGGACGTGCTGGTGCCCGAAGCCGAGACGGAACCACGCGTCGACGAGCTCCGGATCCGTCGCCGGGACGATCGCGTAGTGCCAGGTGCGGCCCTCCTCGACCCAGCGGGCGGCGGCGACCCCGTAGAGGTCGCGCACGAGCTCCGGCTCCGCGACCGCGTGCCCCGCCGGCTCGACCCAGACGTTCGGCCCCCAGCTCTCGTCGAGCGGGACGCCGAGCAGGTAGCCGACGACCTCGCCGTCTCGAAGGGCTGCGACGCCGGAGGCGCCGTCTCGCGCGAGCAGGGCCGCGATCTCGTCGCGCGATGCGGCAGGGTCCTCGAAGCGCGCGTCGAGCGCGGGCTCGGCGCGACGACCCGCCGCATGACGCGCCGCGAGGAGCACTGCGGCGCCGTCGAGGTGCCCCTCCGCGAGCGGCGAGAACCTCGTCGACCCGGTGGTGACGCTGCCGGGCATCCGACCATCGTAGGCGCGCGCCGGGCTCGGTTACGCTCGCACGGTGAGTCCGAAGACGCTTACGGGCGAGGAGCTCCAGCTCGACGACGGCCCCGTGCGCGGCGCGCAGCTGTTCCTCGTCGACGGCAACAACCTCGCGTACCGCGCCTACTTCGCGCTCCCCGAGGAGCTCCAGACGACCGACGGGCAGCCGACCAACGCCCTCCTGGGCTTCACGAACATGCTCTTCAAGCTGCTGTCGGACTACCAGCCGCACGGCGTCGCCGTCGCCTGGGACACGCGGCCGACGCACCGGACGGAGCTCGCCGAGACGTACAAGGAGGGGCGCCGCCCGATGCCCGACCTGCTCGCGGAGCAGTTCCCGCACTTCCGGCCGATCGTCGAGGCCTTCGGGTACCGGAACCTCGAGTTCGAGGGCTGGGAGGCTGACGACGTGATCGCGACGCTGGCCACGCGGGCGGACGAGGCGGGAATCCGGACCTGCGTCGTCTCGACCGACCGCGACGCGTTCCAGCTGTGCAGCGAGAACGTCTCGCTGATGATGACCCCGCGCGGAGTCGCGGACGTCCACGTCTACACGCCCGAGCGCGTCGAGCTCCGCTACGGCGTGCGACCCGACCAGGTGCCCGACTTCATCGGGCTGAAGGGCGACACCTCGGACAACATCCCGGGCATCCCGGGGATCGGGGACAAGACGGCCGGCCAGCTGATCGCCCAGTACGGCTCGCTCGAGGAGGTGATCGACCACGCCGACGAGCTCTCGCCGGCCCGCAGTCGCTCCGTCCACGAGCACGCGGACCAGGCGCGCGACTCGAAGGTCCTCGCGACGATGCGCCGGGACCTGCCGCTCGACGTCGATCCGGCCGAACTCGTCTCCTCGCCCCCCGATCGCTCCGCGTTGAAGGAGATCTTCCGGCGGTTCGAGTTCCGCGGCCTCCTGAGCCGGGTCGACACGCTCGACGAGGCGATTCCCGCGGCGGCCCCGGTCTCCGAGACCGAGGACGTGCCGTGGCGCGAGGCGGCCGTCGAAGAGCTTGTCCTGAATCAACGGAATGGGCTCCTCGGCGTCTCCTGGCGGGACGGCCGGGTCGGGGTGAGCGCCGGGGAGGAGGTCATCGTCTCCGAGGCCGCCCTTGGCGAGCTCCGCCGTATCCTCGACCCGGGCCGGATCGCCGCGCACGACGCGAAGACGCTGCGCCTCGGCAGCCCCCCCGCCGACGACACGCTGCTCGCGGCGTACCTCGTCGACCCCGGGCGCGCCGACTATGCGCTCGACGATCTCGCGCGCGAGCACGGTGTCGAGCTCGTCCCGGAGCCTGCGGCGGAGGAGGAGACCGCGGCGCTCGTCCGGCACGCCGAGGCGGCGCGCAGGCTCGCCCCGCAGCTGCGGGCGCGCCTGCGCGAGTGGGGCTCGGAGCAGCTCTACGACGAGGTCGAGCTTCCGCTGACCGTCGTGCTCGCGGACATGGAGCAGGCGGGCATCAAGATCGACGCGTACCGGATGGGGGAGATCACCGCGCGCCTGGCGGAGCGCGTCGAGGAGCTCGAGGCGCAGGCGCTCGACCTCGCCGGCGAGGAGTTCCAGCTCGGCTCGACGCAGCAGCTCGCACGGATCCTGTTCGAGAAGCTCGGCCTCACCGCGGGGCGCAAGGGCAAGACCGGCTACTCGACCGACGCACGCGTCCTCCGGGCGATCCGCGACGACCATGCGATCGTGCCGGTCGTCGAGGAATGGCGGGAGCTCACGAAGCTCCTCAACACGTACCTGCTCCCCCTGCCGGCGCTGATCGACCCTGCCGACGCGCGTCTCCACACGACGATCAACCAGGCGGTCGCGGCGACGGGACGGCTGTCCACCACCAACCCGAACCTCCAGTCGATCCCCGTGCGCACCGAGCTCGGGCGGCGCATCCGCTCAGCGTTCGTCGCCGCCGACGGGACACGGCTCCTCTCGGCCGACTACAGCCAGGTCGAGCTGCGGATCCTCGCGCACGTCTCCGGCGAGCCGGTGCTTCGCGACGCCTTCGCGCGCGGCGAGGACATCCACGCCGCGACCGCGTCGCAGGTCTTCGGAATCCCCCAGGCCGAGCTGACCCGGGGTCAGCGCGACACCGCCAAGATGGTCAACTTCGGGATCGTCTACGGCATCTCGTCGTTCGGGCTCTCCGAGAACCTCGGCATCCCGCGCGAGGAGGCACAGGAGCTGATCGATGCGTACCTCGAGCGGCTGCCGCGTGTCCAGGAGCTGATCAAGCGGACGATCGCGCAGGCGGCCGCGGACGGGTACGTCACGACGCTGCTCGGCCGACGCCGGCCGATCCCCGAGCTGCGGGCCTCGAACCGGCAGACGCGCTCGCTCGGCGAGCGCCTTGCGGTGAACACGGTGATGCAGGGCACCGCAGCGGACGTGATCAAGGTCGCGATGGTGCGCATCCACGAGCGGCTGCGCGCGGAGGGCCGCGCCGCGCGGCTCGTGCTCCAGGTGCACGACGAGCTGCTCCTCGAGGTGCCCGAGGTCGAGACGAGCGCCGTGCGCGACCTCGTTCGCGACGAGATGGTCGGGGCGTACCCGCTCGACCCGGCGCTCGCGGTCGAGGCGGGCGTCGGCGACACCTGGGCGGACGC
>DASXAW010000098.1:0-4368 GCA_036406535.1 Gaiella sp. | reverse complement strand
GCGTTGCAGACCTCGCCCTGGTTGTAGAAGACGCCCCACGCGACCGCCATGGCGGCGGCGTCGAGGTCGCCGCACTCCTTCGTCACGATGTGCGGCGACTTGCCTCCGCACTCGAGCGCGACGCGCTTCATGTTCGACTCGCCGGAGTAGCGCAGGAAGAGCTTGCCGACCTCGGTCGAGCCGGTGAACGCGATCATGTCGACGTCGGGATGGCGGCCGAGCGCCTGTCCCGCGGTCTCGCCGAAGCCCGGCACGACCTGGAGCACCCCGTCCGGGATGCCTGCCTCGGAGGCGAGCTCGGCGAGCCGGAGCGCGGTCAGCGGCGACTGCTCGGCGGGCTTCAAGACGACGCTGTTTCCGGTGGCGAGCGCCGGACCGATCTTCCACGAGGCCATCATCAGCGGGAAGTTCCACGGGACGACCGCACCGACGACCCCGAGCGGTTCGCGGACGATCGAGACGTGCGCCTCCGGGCCGGTCGGGGCGATCTCGTCGTAGACCTTGTCGATCGCCTCCCCGTACCAGCCGATGCACTCGGTCGCGAGCGGGACGTCGACGTTGCGCGCGTCGCGGATCGGCTTGCCCATGTCGACGGTCTCGAGCAGCGCGAGCTCCTCCGCGTGGTCGGACATGAGCGAGGCGAGGCGCTGGAGCGCCTTCTTGCGCTTCTTCGGGGCGAGCCGGGACCAGACGCCCGACTCGAACGCCGCGCGCGCTCCCACGACGGCACGGTCGACGTCCTCCGCCTCGCACGCCGCGACCTTCGCGACGACCTCGCCCCCGATCGGGCTCACGCAGTCGAACGTCTTGCCGGAGGCCGAGTCGACATAGCCTCCGTCGATGAACGCCTGCGCGCGGACGCCGAGACCCGAGACGGCCTCCTCGACGGTGCGCGGGCCTTCCGAGACTGTGGTCATGCGTGCCTCCGTCGGTCGGTGTCGGCGCACGGGCGCCGTCTGCGTCGCCCTCGATCGTACGCGCAGTGCGACGAGTGCTACGACGGCGTCGGCTCGACGAGCGAGAGCACGAACTCGCGCTCGCCGTCGCGCCAGCGCACGTCGACGGACTGCGCGAGACGCCCGAGGAGCGAGACGACAGGGCGGTTGTCGCCGCATACCGTCGCGACGAGTCGCGTGATGCCGGCCGCCCGCGCGTCGGCGGCGAGCTCGCGCGCGAGCACCGAGCCGATCCCTCGTCCCTGGAGCGTGTCCGCGACCTCAAAGGCGATCTCCCCGGTCCCGCCCTCGCGGACGAGGCGCGCGATCCCGGCCGGCGCCGCGTCGCCGTCGACGTACGCGACGAGGACGTGGTGGGTCTCGTCGACGCGTGCGAGCGTCGCGAGGTCGTCGTCGGACAGCCGCGGCTTCGCGCCGCAGAAGCGACGCTGCCGGGAGGCCGACCCGAGCCGCGCGAACACGATCGCGACCGTCTCGGTGTCCCCGTTGCGAAGCGGACGGATCGTCAGCCCTCGGACATAGCGGGCCTGCATTGCTCCATGGTGCGGGTGCGACGGGTGTCTGCGCGTCGCGCCGGCGGGCCATCTTCTTGACATGGCCCGATCCGGCCATGGAGACTACGGGTCAGTGGAGCAGGAGATCCGCTTCTGCGAGTTGGACGGCCGCCGGATCGCGTATGCGACGGTGGGCGAGGGCCCGACGCTGCTCTTCGGCGGCCGCTGGGTGACCCACCTCGAGGAGGAGTGGGAGGACCCGCCCGCCCGGGGGTTCTTCGAGGAGCTCGCCCGTACGCACCGCGTCGTCCGATACGACCGCATCGGCGCCGGCCTCTCGGACAGGGACGCGGGGAGCGCGCCCACCGTCGACTCGGAGACGCGCGTCCTCGCCACGGTGCTCGACGCCTGCGGCGAGGACCGCGCGTCGCTGTTCGCGTGCTCGTGCGCCGGCGTTGCGACGGCTCGCCTCGCGAGCCTGGCGCCCGGGCGGATCGAGAAGCTCGTCTTCTTCGGCAGCTACGCCTCCCGGGCGGACGTGCCCGAGGCGACGCGCCGCTCGATGGTCGACTTTGTCCGGACGAACTGGCCGCTCGCGGCCCAGATGCTCGCGGGCCTGATCCTGCCCAAGGCGGACGGCACCGCGATCGAGGCGATGAGCCGGTATCAGCGCCACTCCGCGACGGCGGAGGTCGCAGCGGCGTTCCTCGACCTCGACCTGACGGCGGACGCGCGCGGATACCTCCCGGCCGTGGAGACGCCGACGCTCGTGCTCCACCGTCGCGGTGACCGTACCGTCCCGATCTCGCACGGCCGTGAGATCGCGCGGCTGCTCCCCAACGCACGGTTCGTGGCCCTCGACGGTGACGCACACCTCCCGTGGATGGACGACCAGCGTGCGCTCCGCCGCGCGCTCGTCGGCTTCCTGGGCGACACGGCCGCGCCGGAGGCGAACGGCGACTCTCCTCTCAGCTCCCGCGAGACCGAGGTGCTACGGCTCGTCGCCGCGGGCCTGACGAACAAGGAGATCGCCTCGTCACTCGTGCTCAGCGAGCACACGGTCCATCGCCACGTCGCGAACGTGCTGCGAAAGCTCGGGCAGTCGTCCCGCGCCGCCGCGACGGCGACGGCGACGCGCGGCGGGCTCATCTAGTCGCTACCCGCCGGCGCCCGCGACGTCGGGATCGAGGACCAGCACGGTTCGGACGCCTTCGCCCCGGCGAAGCCTGTCGAGAGCGTCGCCCACGCCGTCGAGCGTGTCCATCTGCGTGACGACGCCGGCGAGGTCGATCTGCCCGCCCGCCGCGAGGCGTGCGAGCTCCGGAAGGTCGGCGGCCGGATCGCCCGAGCCGTAGAACGACCCGCGGATCCCCTTGTCCGTCGAGAGCTCGAGCGCCGGCAGCGGGAGCTCCGCGCCCTTCGCAGCGATGCCGATCACGACGGCGGTCCCTCCCGGCCGGAGCGCCTTCCAGGCGAGCAGCATGGTCTCGGGCAGCCCGACGACCTCGAACGCGTGGTCCGCCCCGCCGTCCGTCAACGTGCGCAGGGTTCGGATCACGCGCTCGTCCGTCGTCGTGTCGACCGCCGCGTCGGCGCCACGCTCGAGGGCGCGCGCGAGCTTCGCCGCGTCACGGTCGACCGCGACGATCGGCGAGGCGCCGGAAAGCTTCGCCGCCGCGAGCACCTGAAGGCCGACGCCTCCGAGCCCGATCACGACGACGCTCTCCCCCGCTCGCACCCGCGCGACGTTGCGCACCGCGCCGAAGCCCGTCATGACGCCGCAGCCGAGAAGAGCCGCCTGCCAGAGCGGCAGCCCGCGCGGAAGCGGGATTGCCCCGGCCGCCGGCACGACGACCCGCTCGGCGAAGCAGGCCGTCATCAGGCCGTGCTGGAGCGGAGTCCCGTCCGCGAGACGCAGCCGTGTCGTCCCGTCGGGCATCGTCCCCGAGAGGCTGTGCGTTGCGGCGACCGTGCAGAGCGTCGGCCGCCCGGCACGGCACGCCGCGCACTCACGACAGGACGGCACCCAGCAGAGCACGACGTGGTCGCCGGGCGCGACGTGCGTCACCCCGTTCCCCACCTGCTCGACGACGCCTGCGCCCTCGTGACCGAGCACCATGGGCCACCGGCCCTCGCCGAGCAAGCCGTCCGCGAGATGCACGTCCGAGTGGCACACGCCGGCGGCCGCGATGCGGACGAGAACCTCTCCCGGGCCCGCGGGGTCGAGCACGACGTCCTCGACGCGGACGTCGCCCGGCTCGCGGAGGACGGCCGCTCGGATCGTCGAGACGGGCGACGGCACGGGCCCATGTCTACACCTTCGGGCGTCGTGGACCGGCTTGTAGGCTGTCTCGCGTGAGCGGCGTCGCCGCCGAGATCGCGTTCGACCGTGCGACAAAGCGCTATCCCGGCCGCGCCGAGCCGGCCGTGCGCGAGCTGACGCTCACCGTGCCCGCGGGCGAGATCTGCTGCCTGGTCGGGCCGTCGGGCGCGGGCAAGACGACCGCGATGAAGATGGTCAACCGGCTGATCGACATCAGCGAGGGCGACATCCGGATCGGCGGCACGAGCGTCCGCTCACTCGACGTGACCGAGCTCCGGCGCGGGATCGGCTACGTGATCCAGCAGGTCGGGCTCTTCCCGCACATGTCCGTCGCTGACAACGTCGCCACGGTGCCGCGTCTCCTCGGCTGGTCGAAGAGCGAGATCGCGGCCCGGGTCGACGAGCTGCTCGACCTCGTCGATCTGCCGGCGCAGGACTACCGCTCGCGCTACGCGTCGCAGCTCTCGGGCGGCGAGCGCCAGCGCGTCGGTCTCGCCCGCGCGCTCGCGGCGGACCCTCCGGTGATGCTGATGGACGAGCCGTTCGGCGCGCTCGATCCCATCACGCGCGCCCGGCTCCAGCACGAGCTCCTCCG
>DASXAW010000097.1:0-8299 GCA_036406535.1 Gaiella sp. | reverse complement strand
GCCGGTCTCGGCGTCGACCTCGTACTTGTTGCGCGACCCCGAGGGAACCTCCACGAACATCGTCACGTCGGCCACGGGTCGAACCTACCCGTTCTCTCAGCGCCGAGGCAGTTGCGCCGCGAATGCGGCGCCTTCAGGGATCTGCCCCGCCGCAGGCGGGGATCAGCCGGAGGATTCAGCTCCTGCCGAATCCTGCTTGGCGGGCAAGTTCACAGCGCGGCGATCCGCTCGACGAGCAGGTCGAAGAACGCCCCGCCGTCGAGGTCGACCCCGACGTGGGCGTTCGGCGGACGGTCGGTCCGCAGCCAGAGGTCGACGACAGTCCGGCCGCGGCACAGCTCGGAGACCCGCTCGACCTCGACGTTGCGGAGCCTCGTCTCGACGAGACCGGGCCGCAGGAGGTGCGCGACAGCGACGGCGTCGTGGATCGGGGCGCCCTCCCAGCCGTACGTTTGGCGGTGGTAGACGGTGAAGAAGTCGATGAGCTCGGCGACGAAGACGCCGATCGAGCCAGCCTCGCGCAGGCGACGCTGGACGCCGGGGCCGGTGACCGCCTTGTGCGTGACGTCGAGGCCGATCATCGTCACGTCGAGCGCGGCGTCGAAGACGAGCTGCGCGGCTTCCGGGTCGGCCCAGACGTTGAACTCGGCGGCGGGGGTCATGTTGCCCTCGGCGATCGCGCCCCCCATGAGCACGATCCGGTCGATCCCCGCGTTGCCGTGCGTCTCGAGGTACAGCGCGACGTTCGTCAGCGGCCCCGTCGGGACGAGCGTGACCGGCACCTCGGAGGCGGCGATCGTCTCGGCCAGCCATTCGACCGCCGGCGCGCCGGCGGGCTCGATGCTCGGCGGCGGCAGCGTCGGCCCGTCGAGCCCGCTGTCGCCGTGGACGTGGGCTGCCACCGCCAACGGCCTCGAGAGCGGCTCCGACGCGCCTTGCGCGACCGGGACGTCGGTGCGGCCCGCGAGCTCGAGCACGCGCAGCGCGTTGGCCGTCGTCTTCTCGACGGTCTGGTTCCCGTAGGTCGTGGTGACGCCGAGCACTTCGAGCTCCGGGCTCGCGAGCGCGAGCAGCAGTGCGATCGCGTCGTCGTGGCCGGGGTCGCAGTCGATGACGATCGGCGTCGGCATCGCCCGATTATCGCCGTGCGTCGGAGCCGAGCACGGCGTCCACCTCGGTGGCGGTCGGCAGTGACGGCTGCGCGCCGAAGCGCGACGCCGCGAGCGCGCCCGCGGCGCAGGCGCGCTCGAGCGCCTCGCCCTCGCCGCGGCCCTCGAGCAGCGAGACGAGCAGGCAGGCGGTGAACGCGTCCCCCGCGGCGGTGCCGTCCACGGCGTCGACCGACGGTGGCGTCGCTCGCGCCACCTCCTCGCCGTCGTCGAGCAGCACCGCACCCTCGGCGCCGAGGGTCACGGCGACGAGCCCGTCGCGCCGCGAGAGCGCGTCGAGCTCGAAGCGGTTGACCACCGTGAGGTCGGGATCGATCTCGATTTGCCGCGCGGGTGCGGCGTTCAGGCAGAACATCCCTGCGGCGGCCTCCCACGCGGAGAGCACGGCGTCGTCGGGCACCTCGAGCTGGCACAGGACGGCGTCGTGCTCCGGGAGGTCCACCGCGCCGAGCGTCGCGTTCGCGCCCGGCGCGACGGCGATCGTCGTCTCGCCCTCCGCGTCCACCTGGATCAGCGCCACACCGGTGTGCGCGGCGCTCTGCTCGAGGCGGAGCGCGATGCCCGCCCGGCGGAGCTCGTCGAGGGCGGACTCGGCCGTTGCGTCACGGCCGACGGCGCCGATCATCGTCACCTCCGCGCCGAGCCGCGCGCATGCCACCGCCTGGTTCGCGCCCTTCCCGCCGGGGACCTGTGCGAACGTTCCCTCTCCGACCGTCTCGCCCGGTCGCGGGAGCGCCGGGACGCGGACGACGAGGTCGAGGTTGATCGACCCGACGACGGCGATGCGTGGACCGGCCACCGTGCTCCTACCGGGACTCCGTCGTGAGTCCCACGAGGTCCCATACCCGCATTCGCGTCGGGATCGTCGCGCCGCAGGTCAGCCGCGGAGTCGGCTCCGACTCGCCCTCCCGCACGACGACGGTCACGATGTCGTCTCGGTGCGCGAGAGTGACCGCGGTCTCGTCGACGCCGATCTGCTGCGTCCCGACCGGAGCCAGCGCGTCGATCTCCTCCACCGCGAGCTCGAGCCGGGCGAAGTGCTGCGCGGCCTGGATCGAGGGCGGGAAGCACGAACGGCCGCGGAACGACGACAGCGTGACCCGTCCCTCGACGTGGCGCTGTGCGAGTGCCGCTGCGGCGGACGGCGCCACGCGGCCGTAGTAGACGCCGTGCGGCAGCGCCACGACGTTCGCCGCGAACCGGTCGCCGCCGACGTGCGAGCACTGCCACGTCTGCTCGGGGAATGCGTCGCCCAGCGCGACCGCGACCGGCCAGCCCCGCGCAGCACAGCACGCGTCTCGCCTGCCGTGCGTGCAGACGAGAAAGACCGGCGAGGCCGACGGCGCGGCTGGGAACCGGGTGGGGTCGATGTCGGCCAGCTCCGCGTCCTCCGCGAAACGGCCCCAGGCGATCGCCTCCCGCCCGGGCCGTGCGTCGGCGACGGCGAACGCCCGCGAGGGCGTCGGGTCGCGGTGCGCGCGGCGGACGAGCAGCAGACGGGCGTCCGCGGCATGGCAGCGCTCGAGGAGTCTCGCGAGAACCGGAGCCGCGATGCGAGAGTCCCGCAGGGCGTTTCGGCCCCACGCACCGGGCTGCTCGACGAGAACGAACCGCGTGGCGGGCGCCGCGGTCGCGAGCAGCGGATCGCCGCGTCGCTCGGACGCCGGCGCACAGCGCTCCGGGGCGTCTCTCATCCGGGCGCTCCGAGGCTCAGCCGGCCGGAACCAGCACCCCACGGACGAGCAGGGTGCGGACGAGCGCGATGACGGCGTCGGGCGGCCCGTCGAGCTCGTCGACGCGGGTCTCCGGGCCCTCGATCAGCGCCGCGGCCGCGGCTGCCAGGACGGGTTCCACGGCGACGCTCGTCCACGGTGTCCGGACGGCCAGCCCGTCGGGGCCGGAGTCGAGCCGGGCTCCCGCTCCGGTCCGGAGTCGGACGCGATCGTGCGGTGCCAGCGACGCCGCGGCCGCGGCGTACGCGACCGGTGCGACCGGCTCGGGCCGCATCGCCTCGTCGAGCGTTCGGTGGAGACGCGCGGCGACGGCGCGCGGATCGACGTTGCGGAGGCGGGCGGAGAGCAGGTCGACCGTCGCCCTGACCTCGTCCGCGAGCGCGTCCGTGTCGGCGAGGTCGAGACCGACCGGCAGCGACCGGCGCAGCCCTGGCTCCGCCTCGGCGTCGGCGACGAGCGCCTCGGCCAACGTCTGACGCGTCACCACGTGGATGCCGACGGTGAGATGGACGGACACGGTCCCGAGCGCCTCCGCCGAGTGGACATAGCCGCGCGGGAGGTACAGCGCGTCGCCGGGGCGCAGCACCGCGTCGACGATCGCAGGGGTCTGGCTCGCGGCGTGGTCGACGGCACGCCGGTGCTGCGTCCACGGCTGCGTCCTCAGTGGCAGTGCGTGGACCGGCTCGTGGACGATCCACCGCTTCTCGCCGGCGACCTGCAGCACGAACACGTCGTGGACGTCGTAGTGGGCCGAGAACCCGCGTGACGACGCTGGGGTGACGTACGCGTTGACCTGCACCGGGTGGCCGAGTTCGTCCCGAAGTCGTCCGGCGAAATCGATCACCGGCGGCCAGAGCCGGTGCAGCGCCTGGAGGACGATCGTCGTCCCCTCCGAGAACAGCCGCAGAACCGCGGCGTCGTCCACCTGGTCGGCGATCTGGGCGCCGACGCCGCCCCCGCGCGTGAATCGGGAGCTGTCGACCACGACGCCGTCCTTCGCCATCCGCAGGAACGGCGTGCGCAGCCCGCGGCGGGAGAGCAGCTCGTCCACCGCCTCGAGACCGAAGAGATCGCCGAATCCCGCCGGGAGCTCCGCTGCGGACGCGAGAAGCGGGCGTTCGCCCCACGCGTCGGCGAAGCCGTCCGGCTCCGCGACACAGCGCGCGAGGGCCCGGTCGTGGTCGACGGGGCCCTCGCGCTTCCGAGACGTCCTGGCTGCGACGCTCATCCGCCGTGTCTAGGCGGCGCCGCTATCTGCACCACCGTCGGCACCACCGTCGGCGCCGCCGTCGGCACCACCATCGGCGCCGCCATCGGCACCACCGTCAGCGCCGCCGTCGTGCTCGCCCGGGACGCCCTCGGCGCCTCCGTCCGCAGGCCCGTGTGCGCCGCCGTCGGCGCCCCCGTCGTGCTCGCCCGGGACGCCCTCGGCGCCTCCGTCTGCAGGGCCGTGCTCGTGCTCGGACATGTCGTTCCTCCTCGGTCGTCTGGTTGGCAGCCCGATCGTTCCCTCTCGGGTACGAGCCTAACCGGACAGCGCCTTCAGGCCGCGAGGGCGCGAAGGTCGTCGACCGTGGCCGCGAAGAGCGTATCGCGCAGGTCGAAGAGCCCGGCCCAGAGCGACGAGCGGTCGGGCGGGGCGTTCATCCGGGCGGCGTCGTCGAGCCCCTGGAGGGCCCGGACGAGCACGGCGAGCTCGAGGTAGACGGCCGCGACGCGGTTCGGGCAAGCGCCGACGCCGGCCCGCTCGAGGACGGGGCGCCACTCGACGAGCTCGCCGGCGCCGGGTCCGCCGTACCAGCTACGGCCCTCCGTCCGTTCGGGCTCGAGCTCGAGCAGGTACGCGGAGAGCGGGCGCTCGAGCCCCGCGAGCGCCGTCTCGATCCGGTCGGCGGCATGGCGGAGCGCCGCCTCGCGCGACCCTGCCGTGGGCGGCACGGCGTCGCCACGGCCCCACCGCTCGAGGAGCCTGCAGAACGCGAGCGCGGCCGCCTCGCAGGCACGCAGCTGCCCGACGAGACGCACAGCCGTGCGCGGCGAGGCCGCGTGGCACTCGATGACGTCCGCCCAGCCGCGCATCGGCTAGACCTCGATCACGACCGGCAGGATCATCGGCCGGCGTCGCGTGCGGTCGTAGATGGCCTGGCCGATCGCGTCGTGGATGTGCTCCTGGACGAGCTTGATCTCCGTGAGGCCGTTCGACGAGAGCTCGGCCGCGATGCGCCCCGCCTCCTCGCGCAGGTCGTCGACGAGTCCCGTGTCCTCCCCCACCCCACGCGCGATCAGCTCGGGTGGCGAGATCGTCGTCCCGCCGTTGTCGAGCGAGACGGTCGCGACGACGATGAGCACGCCGTCCTCGGAGAGCCGCCGTCGGTCGCGCAGTGCGACGTCCTCGACGTCCCCGACGCCGAGCCCGTCGACGAACGTCACGCCGGCGGTCACCCGATCGACGATCCGCACGCCGTCCGGGGTGAGCTCCACGACCGAGCCGTTCTCGGCGATCACGATGCTGTCGTCCGGGACGCCCGCGTCCCGCGCGAGCTGGGCGTGCGCCGCGAGCATGCGGTACTCGCCGTGGATCGGCATCACCGCCCGGGGCCGGACGAGCGAGAGCAGCGTGCGAAGCTCCTCCGAGCACGCATGCCCCGAGACGTGGACCGGGGCGATCTCCTGGTGGAGCACCTCGGCGCCGAGCCGGGCGAGGTGGTTGATCGAGTCGTGCACGCGCAACTCGTTCCCGGGCACCGGCTTCGCGGAGATGATCACCGTGTCGCCGCGCTCCACCGCGACGTTCGCGTGGTCGCCGTAGGCGATCCGGGTGAGCGCCGACATCGGCTCGCCCTGGCTCCCGGTGCAGAGCACGAGGACTCGGTCGGGCGGCAGATCCATCGCCTCTTTCGGCGAGACGATCGACTCCTCGGGAAGCTCGACGTAGCCGAGGTTCCGGGCGATGTTCATGTTCTTCCGCATCGAGCGGCCGACGACCGCGACCTTCCGGCCGCTCGCAATCGCCACCTCTGCGGCCTGCTGCACGCGGTGGATGTTCGAGGCGAACGACGCGACGACGATCCGCCCCGAGCGCAGCGGGATCAGCTGCCGGAACGCCTCGCCGACGAGCCGCTCGGAGCCGGTCATCCCCGGCCGCTCGGCGTTCGTCGAGTCGCCGAGCAACAGGTCGACGCCACGGCTGCCGAGCTCGGCGAGCGCGCCGACGTCGGTCTTGAGCCCGTCGACGGGCGTGTGGTCGAGCTTCCAGTCGCCGGTGTGCAGGAGGCGACCGGCAGGCGTCTCGACGACGACCGCCATCGCATCCGGGATCGAGTGAGCGACTCGCACGAACTCGAGGCGGAAGGGGCCGAGCTGCACGGCCTGCTGACCCGGCTCCACCTCGGTGAGCACGGTGGTGGCGCCGAGCCCGTGCTCGTCGAGCTTCGACTTCACGAGCGCGAGCGTGAGCCGCGTGCCGAGGACCTCGCCGACGTCGAGCGCGCGCAGTGCATAGGGCAGTCCGCCGACGTGGTCCTCGTGGCCGTGCGTGACCACGATCGCGCGGACCCGGCGGCCCTCGAGGTACGAGACGTCCGGCAGCACCAGGTCGACGCCGAGGTGCTCGTCCCGCGGGAACGCGAGGCCGGCCTCGATCACGATCCGGTCGTCGCCGTGCTCGAGCACGGTCATGTTCTTGCCGACCTCGCCGAGCCCGCCGAGCGGGATGATCCGGAGCGGTGTCACAAACTGAGTCTACGGGCGGCTTCGCCGGAAGACGCGTATGCCCTACGCGACAGCGGCGAGCAGCCCGAGGCGCCCCAGGCAGTCGCGGATCGCGGCCGTCTCGTCGTCGTCCGCCTCCACGAGCGGCAGCCGAAGGCCGCCGACCTCGTGCCCGAGCAGCTGCAGCGCCTTCTTGATCGCGATCGGGTTCGACTGGACGCGGAGGATCTCGATGGCGGGACGGAGCTCGTCGTCCAGCGCCCTCGCGCCCTCGACGTCGCCCTCCCGGTAGCGCGTGATCATCTCCTTCACCCGCGGCCCGACCACATGGGTGTGGACACAGACTCCGCCGACTCCGCCCACCTCGAGGAACGGGAGGACGAGGTCGTCGTCGCCCGCGTAGAGGTCGAGGTCGCACGACACGACGTGCCGTGCCGCCTCGAGGCTCGGCTTGGCCTGCTTCACCGCGGCGACGTTCGGGATCTCGGCCAGCTGCGAGATCGTCTCCGGCTCGGCGTCGACGACGACGCGGCTCGGGATGTCGTAGAAGATCACCGGCCGGTCGGTCGCAGCCGCAACCGCCTGGACGTGCGAGACGATCCCCCGCTGCGGTGGCTTGTTGTAGTAGGGCGTGACGACGAGGAACCCGTCGACCCCGAGCTCGTGCGCCTGCTCGGTGAGGTGCACCGAATGGGCGGTGGAGTACGTCCCGGTGCCCGCGACCACCATTCCCCGGCCGCCGACGACCTCGACAGCCGCGGCGTACAGCGCCATTCGCTCGTCGTCGGAGAGCGTGGGCGCCTCGCCGGTCGTGCCCGTGACGACGACCCCGTCGGAGCCGTTGTCGAGGAGGTGCTCGCAGAGGCCGCGGAACGCGTCGAGGTCGATCGAGCCGTCTTCGCGGAACGGGGTGACGACCGCGGTCAGGACCTCGCCGAGCACCTCGCCGATTGTAGTCACAGGGGTTTCCGGTCAGGATGGCGCCCGACGGACAAGCGACGACGGGAGGCAACGATGCTCAAGGAGTTCAGAGACTTCCTTCTGCGGGGCAACATCGTCGAGCTCGCGGTGGCGTTCGTGATGGGCGTCGCCTTCGCCGCAGTGGTCACCTCCCTCGTCGACAACCTCGTCATGCCGATCATCGCGATGATCATCGGCAAGCCCGACTTCGACGACCTGACGTTCACGATCAACGACGCCGTGTTCCGCTACGGAGCGTTCATCACCGCCGTGATCCAGTTCCTCGCGATCGCGGCCGCGGTCTTCTTCTTCGTCGTCAAGCCGATGGACTCGATCATGGCCCGCGTCCGGAAGCCGGCCGACGAGGAGGTCTCGGACGAGGAGCGTCGCCACCAGGAGCTGCTCGCGGCGCTCCGGGCACGGGGGTGAGTCGGTTGGCATTTGCGACCGCGACAGCGGGCGCCTTCAGGGATGTGCGCCGCCGCAGGCGGGGCTCCGAGCGCGGGACTCCGCTACTGCGGAATCCCGCTTGCGAACAACGACAGGAGCGTCGCCAACAGGAGCTGCTCGCCGCGTTGCGGGCGCGCTAGGCGAAGCTCACAGGAGCGCTTCCAGGCCGACCGTGAGGCCCGGCGGCAGCGTGCGCACCGCCTCGATCGCGCGCAGCACGCCCGGGACGAACGCCTCGCGCGAGGTCGTGTCGTGGCGGATCGTCAGCGTCTCGCC
>DASXAW010000096.1:0-27837 GCA_036406535.1 Gaiella sp. | reverse complement strand
GCGCGTCAGCGTCTCCCAGGCCCTGTCGCGGGTCACCTCCACGGAGCCGGGTACGATAGCGCCCCGCATGCAGTCGTTCGTGATCGAGGGCGGGCGTCCGCTGTCCGGGACCGTTCGCGCCGCGGGCAACAAGAACGGCGCGCTGCCGATCCTCGCCGCCACCGTCCTCGCGAGCGAGCCGGTCGTCGTGTCGAACGTCCCGCGGATCCGCGACGTCGAGACGATGGTGCAGCTCCTCTCGGCGCTCGGCGCGAAGGCGGCCTGGAGCGGCGCGAACGAGGTGACCATCGACAGCTCGTCGGTGGAGAAGACGGCGCTCGACCCCGAGCTCGGCCGCGAGATCCGCGCCTCGTTCCTCCTCGCCGGTCCGCTGCTCGCCCGCTTCGGCCGCGCGACCGTGCCGCCCCCGGGCGGCGACGTCATCGGCCGGCGGCGGCTCGACACCCATTTCCACGCGTTCGCGGAGCTCGGCGTGGAGGTCGAGCTGAACGGCGGCTACGACCTGCGCACGGACGGCCTGCGCGGCAAGCGGATGTTCCTCGACGAGGCCTCGGTGATGGCGACCGAGAACGCCGTGATGGCGGCCGTGCTCGCCGACGGCGAGACGATCGTCGGGCACGCGGCGTGCGAGCCGCACATCCAGGATCTCTGCCGGTTCCTCGTCGCGCTCGGAGCGCAGATCGAGGGAATCGGCTCGAACGTCCTCAAGATCACCGGCGTGCCGTCGCTCGGCGGTGGCGGGTATCGGATCCGCTCCGAGCACGTCGAGGTGGCGAGCTTCGCGGCCCTCGCCGCCGTCACCGGCGGGGAGATCACGATCGAGGACGTCGAGCCGGACGACCTGATCTCGATCGTGCCGGCGTTCCGCAAGCTCGGGATCCAGCTCGAGGTGCGCGACAGCGCCGTGCGCGTCCCGGCCGATCAGGAGCTCCGTGTCGTCGACGACTTCGGCGACCAGATCCCCAAGATCGAGAGCGGGATCTGGCCCGCGTTCCCCGCCGACCTCACGTCGATCGCCGTCGTCGCCGCCACCCAGGCGCACGGCACCGTGCTCGTCTTCGAGAAGATGTTCGAGAGCCGGCTGTTCTTCGTCGACAAGCTCGTCTCGATGGGCGCACGGATCGTGCTCTGCGATCCGCACCGCGTCGTCGTGACGGGCCCGGCGAAGCTCTACGGGCAGCGGCTGGAGAGCCCGGACATCCGCGCGGGCATGGCGATGGTGATCGCCGCCCTCTGCGCGGAGGGGCGCTCCACGATCGGCAACGTCGGCCAGATCGACCGCGGCTACGAGTCGATCGACGAGCGCCTGCGCGGGCTCGGCGCGCGCATCGAGCGCGCCGACCTGTGAGCGGCGCCAGGATCGGCGAAGGCGCCGGCGCGATCAACGTCGCGACGGGCGTCCCCGTGCTCGACCACCTGCTCACCGAGCTCGCCCGCGCGGGCGGCTTCGACCTCACGCTCGAGATCGAGCCCGACGACCCTGAGGCGGAGGTCGACGCGGCGGGCACCGCGCTCGGCCGCGCGGTTCGTCCACGGCTCGCGGACGGCGCCCTCGGCGAGGCGACCGTGCCGGCCGACGAGGCACTGGCGATGGTCGTCGTGGAGCGCTCGGAGCGACCGCTCGTCGCCTCCAACGCCGATCTCACCGGCGCGGGCGGTCTCGGCACCGACCTCGCGGCGCGGTTCCTCGGTCGTCTCTCCGAGGAGGCGGGGCTGACCGTGCACGTCCGTCTGATGGAGGGCGACGACACGGGGCATGCGCTCGCCGCGATCTTCAAGGCCCTCGGCGTCGCGCTCGCGCGCGCCGCTGCGCCGCCGGCCCGCTAGCCGCCTCCCGCTGCCGAGCCCGCCGGTCGGGCGGGTCGTGACGAACGACTGACGGATGTCATGTCGGATCGGTGACGGACGGCTCTACCGCAGTGCCCTCGGCGCGGGGAGCATGGATGCCGTACCCGAAGTCTCGAACCACCCGAAGGGAGACGCCATGACATCGCGTACTACGCATCGCCGCATCGCCACCGTCGTCCTCGCGCCCGCCGCCGCCGTCGCCGCCTGGGCGGTGTTCCGGCTCGCCGGAGTGGAGCTCGACGTCTCGAGCGGCGACGGAACCGTCGATGCCGCCGACGTGGCGGTGGCCGCACTGGTCGGAGCGCTCGCCGCCTGGCCCGTTGCGCGGTCGGTCGACGCGCACAGCAGGTACCCGAGGCGAACGTGGGGGGTCATCGGCGCAATCGTGCTCGGCACCTCGATGAGCGGCCCGAGCTGGCTCGCCGACGGTGGGAGCGCGGTGGCGCTCATGTGCCTGCACCTCGTGACGGGGATCGTCGTCATCACAGGGTTCGCCGGAACGCTGCCGGTGTACCGCCGTCGTACCTCGAGCCCGGCCCTGGCCAGGGCGCCGAGCGGCAATCCTGCACCATAGGCACGTGCGCGCGTTCGACGGAAGGCGGACGAGCGCGGTGCTCCGACGTGCCGCGCAGCTTCGAGTCGGGCAGCTGTTCGGCCTGCTCTTCCTGATCGGCCCTGTCGGTGACCTCGCCGACGGGGCCGAGCCCGCAGGGCAGACGGCGGCGATCGTCGTCTGCCTCGCCGCCTTCCTCGCGCTCTATCTGATGCTGCTCCCACCGGTCGGGTGGCTTGCCCGGCGCGGCGAGCGCGCCGTGGCGCTCGCTCTCGCGGCGCTCGCGGCGCTCGCCGGCCTCAGCCTGGCGCTCGGCGCACCGCGCTCGTTCACGCTCCTGTTCTTCTACGTCGTCGTCGCGGGCGGCCTGCTCCTACCGACGCCGGCGGCCGTCGTCCTGACGAGCGTCACGGCGGTGGCCGTGGCGACCGGGTTGGCCGTGACGGGCTCGAACGGCTCGACCGTCGCTGCGTATGCGTTGAGCCTCTTCGGGATCGGCGCCCTGACCGCGTCTCTCGGCAGCGTCACGCGGGCCAACCGGGAGCTCCGAGCCGTCCGCGAGGAGCTCGCCCGCCGAGCAGTCGCCGACGAGCGTGAGCGGTTCGCGCGCGACCTCCACGACCTGCTCGGCCACACGCTGTCCCTGATCGCGCTCAAGAGCGAGCTCGCAGGGCGCCTGGTGGACGACGATCCGGAGGCCGCGCGGACGGAGCTGGCCGAGATCGCGCAGGTCACGCGGGAGGCCCTCGCCGAGGTGAGAGCGGCCGTGCACGGCTATCGGCGGCTCGGGGTCGCGGACGCTCTCGACCGTGCGCGAGCAACGCTCTCCGCCGCCGGCGTCGAAGCGCGGGTCGAGGGCGTCGCGCCCGCGCTGTCGGACGACGTCGAGAGCGTGCTCGCGCTGGCTGTGCGCGAAGCGGCGACGAACGTCGCCCGGCACAGTGGGGCGCGCGCGTGCACGATCAGGCTGACGCCGGACGGGGACGGGGACGGGGTCGTCCTGCTCGTCGAGGACGACGGGCGCGGCGCGGCACGTTCGGACGGAGAGGGCTCCGGCCTCGCCGGGCTCGCCGAGAGGGCGCGCGCCGTCGACGGCACGCTCGAGGCAGGCACCGCGCCGGATGGGGGCTTCCGGTTCCGGCTCGAGATCTCCGGTCGGGCGTCGTGATTCGCGTCCTGATCGCCGAGGACCAGCGCATGGTGCGCGATGCGCTCGCGAGCCTCCTGTCGCTCGAGGACGACATCGAGGTGGTCGCAGAGCTCGGTCGCGGCGACCTCGTCCTGCCGGCCGCGCTGACGCACGACGTCGACGTCGCGCTCCTCGACATCGAGATGCCCGGCCAGGACGGCATCGAGACCGCCGCCGAGCTCGCTCGGGAGCATCCTTCGACGCGGTCGCTGATCCTCACGACGTTCGGCCGCCCCGGCTACCTCCGCCGCGCGATCGAGAGCGGCGCAGCGGGGTTCCTCCTGAAGGACGCGCCTGCCGAAAAGCTCGCCGCCGCGATCCGCGACGTCCACGCGGGGAACAGGGTCGTCGACCCGGGACTCGCCGCCGCCGCGATCGCCGACGGCGTCAGCCCGCTCACGGAGAGGGAGCGCGACGTCCTCGCCGTCGCTGCCGACGGGCAGGCGACCGCGGCAGAGATCGGAGCGCGGCTGCACCTGTCCGAGGGGACGGTGCGGAACTACGTGAGCACCGCGATCCGCAAGCTGGGCGCGAAGAACCGCACCGACGCCGCGCGTATCGCCGCGGACAAGGGCTGGCTCGGGCCGCCAGTCGACCATCCCGATCGAGACGCGACGTAGGGTAGGAGACGTCCAGCGACAAGGAGCTCCTGTGGAGAAGAGCGTGATCCGCACCGAGGCAGCGCCGGCGCCGTTCCAGGGTGCGCCGTACAACCAGGCGATCGTCGCCGGCGAGCTCGTGTTCGTGGCGGGTCAGCTCGGCCTGAAGCCGGGCGACACGGCCGTCGAGGGCGACATCGGCGCCCAGACGGAACAGGCGCTCGCCAACCTCGCGGCGATTCTGGAGGCGGCGGGCAGCTCGCTGGACAAGCTCGTGAAGACGAGCGTCTTCCTCGCCGACCTCGACGACTTCCAGGGGATGAACGAGGTCTACGCCGCGAAGGTCGGCGACCGGCCCCCGGCGCGCTCGACGTTCCAGGTGGCGCGGCTCCCCTCGGGCGCGCTCGTGGAGATCGAGGCGATCGCGCACTTGTAGACCGCCCGGGCGCGCCGGGCGGTGGGTGACAATCGGCGCGTGCCGACCGAGATCCGCCACTACGTCCGCTCCCTCGGACTCGACGCCTACATCGTCGGCGGCGCGGTGCGCGACGAGCTGCTCGGCATCCCGCACTCGGACGAGGACTTCCTCGTGCCGGGCGTCGACCACGCCGGGCTGCGCAACGCGCTCGAGCCGCACGGCAACGTCGAGGACATGGAGGTACACGGCCAGCTCGTCGGCGTGCGGTTCTACCCCTCCGACCGGGCGATCCGCGCGCTCGTGCCGTCGGGCATCGAGCTGACGCCGCCCCGGATCGAGCGCAGCACCGGGCCCGGCCACCACGACTTCGAGATCGTCGCGGACGGGACGGCCTCCGTGGAGGACGACATGCGCCGCCGCGACTTCACGGTGAACGCGATCGCCAAGCGGCTGGCGACGGGCGAGCTCGTCGACCCGTTCGGCGGGGTCTCCGACCTCGACGAGCGTGTGCTGCGGACGGTCACGCCGGAGAGCTTCCGCGAGGACCCGCTGAGGATCCTGCGCGGCCTGCGGCTCGTCTCGCAGCTCGACTTCGCGCTCGCGCCCGAGACGCTCGCGCAGATGCGCTCCGAGGCCGCCGGGCTCCGCCACGTCTCCGGCGAGCGCATCGGCGGCGGCGTCGCGGTCGACGGCATGGGTGAGCTCTCGAAGCTCCTCCTCGGAAGCCGGCCGGCGGAGGCGCTCCGGCTGGCGCGCGACACCGGTGCGCTCGTCGAGGTGGTCCCCGAGCTCGGGCCGGCGATCGGCTATTCGGTTCCGTCGCCGCGGCAGCCGCTGCCGCTCGACGAGCACCTCTTCGCCGTGGCGCAGTCGGCCGCGGACGCGGGCGCCCCGCTGCCCGTTCGCCTCGCCGCGTTCTTCCACGACGTCGCCAAGCCGCAGACCGACGGGACGGACCGGTCGCATGCCGCCGCCGGCGCCGCGACGACCGGCCGGATCATGCGGCGCCTCCGCTACCCCAACGCCCTGCGCGAAGCCGTCGTGCGGCTCGTCGCGGGGCACGACTTCCGCCTCGACGGGGAGGTGGACGGCGCCGCGGCGCGGCGGTTCCTCGCCGCTCACCGGCTCGAGGAGGCGCGGGGGCTCCTCGGGTTGAAGCGCGCCGACCTCGCGGTCAAGAACGTCGACGCCGACGAGCTGAAGGCGCTCGAGCGCCTCTCGCGCGCGATCGAGGAGGAGCAGGAGAGCCCCCACCGCCTCGCGGATCTCGCCGTGAACGGCAGCGACCTGATCGCCGTCGGGTTCCACGAAGGCCCTGCCCTCGGAGCGGCGCTCGCCCGGCTTCTCGACGACGTGCTCGACGATCCGGCGAAGAACGATCGCGAGGTCCTTCTCGCCCGGGCGCGGGAGCTCGAGGGATGACCGCCGCGGTGCTCCGCGAGCGCTACCTGCGGCTCCGGGAGGAGGCAGGACCCGACGTCACGGTCGTCGTCGCGACGAAGTACGCCTCCCTGGAGGCGCTCGCGGTCCTTGCCGAGGCGGGTGTGGAGGTCGTCGGGGAGAACCGCGCACAGGATCTCCAGGCGAAGCACGCAGCCTACGGCGACGCGTTCCGCTGGCACTTCATCGGCCACCTCCAGTCGAACAAGGTGAAGGTCGTCAACGGGATCTGCGAGCTCGTGCACTCCGTCGACTCGGAGTCTGCGGCGCGGCGTCTCACGGTGCCGTCGCTGCTCGAGGTCAATCTCTCCGGTGAGCCCACGAAGTCGGGAGTCCCGCCCGACGAGATCGCCGCGTGGGTCTCCCGCGTCCCGACGCTCCGGGGATTGATGACGATGCCGCCTCTCGCGCACGACCCCGAGGCGTCACGGCCGTGGTTCGGGCGCCTCCGCGAGCTGGCCGCGGAGCACGGGCTGCGCGAGCTCTCGATGGGGACCTCGCAGGACTGGCGCGTCGCGGTCGAGGAGGGCGCGACCCTGATCCGCGTCGGCAGCATTCTCCTGAGGGGCTGATCGAGCGCCGAGACACGCGTCGGCGGACGGGTCGCGTCCTCGGGCGGGGTTACGATACGCGCCGTCATGGGCCTGGCCGACGTCTGGAACCGCACGCTCGTCTACTTCGGCATCGCCGAGGACGAGGACTGGGACGAGGATCTCACGGTCAGCGACGAGGAGGTCGAGCGGGACTACCGCCGCCGCGACCGCGCGAACGTCCGCCGGCTTCCGCGCAGGCGCGACCAGGAGTGGTCGGAGCCCGACAGCGTCTCCGAGGCGGAGCTCGAGCCGCCTCCATCGCGATCGAGCTCTCGGCGCTCGCGGCTGCGCGGCGTCGACAGCAGCGGTCAGGTGCGTGTCCACCTCGTCCTCCCGCGGAGCTTCAACGACGCCCAGCAGATCGCCGACCGGTTCAAGGACTCGGTGCCGGTGATCCTCAACCTCCAGAACGCCGACACGGAGCTCTCGAAGCGGCTGATCGACTTCGCGAGCGGCCTGACCTACGCGCTCGACGGGAGCATGCAGCGCGTCGCCGACAAGGTGTTCCTGCTCACGCCGCGGAACGTCGAGGTGTCCGCCGAGGAGCGAGCCCGCGCCCTCGACCCGACGGGCGGCTTCTTCAACCAGGCCTGAAGCCCCGCAGAGCGCAGGAACCGCCGCTCACAGCGAGAATCCGGCGACGTGGGCGACGAGAGCGTCGGCTTTCTCGTGCTGGCCGACACGGCGACGTCGGTCCAGCGGTTCGTGTCCGTCTTCGTCGGCGTCTACGTCCTGCTGATCCTCGGCTACATCATCACGTCCTGGTTCCCCCCGGGCGCGTCGCCCACCCTCGAGCGCATCCGGCAGTTCCTGATGGACGTATGCGAGCCGTACCTGCGCCTGTTCCGCCGCGTGATCCCGCCGATCGGCCCGCTCGACGTGTCGCCCATCGTCGCCGTCTTCGCGCTCTACATCGCGGAGCGCATCGTCAACAACCTGATCGGGCGTGTGCTGTGAACCGGTCGCCCGCCCGGGTCGCTGGGAGGAAGGAGGGTCGGTCATGACACTGACACCCGTCGAGGTGCGCCACCTGGAGATGCGTCGCGGTCTCTTCGGCTATCGCCGCTCGCAGGTCCATCGGACGATCGAGGAGATCGCGGAGAGCTTCGAGGACGTCTGGCGCGAGCGCTCGGAGCTGGGCGAGCGCGTGCACGAGCTCGAAGCCGAGGTCGCACGGCACGTCGAGCTCGAGACGCTGCTCCGCTCGACCCTCGTGTCCGCCGAGCGCGCGGCGCAGGACATGAAGGAGCAGGCCCGCCGCGAGGCCGACGTCATCGTCGCCGAGGCCGGGGCGGAGGGTCGTCGCCTCGTTCGCGACGCGATCGCGGAGAAGGAGCAGCTGCTCGCGGAGACACGACGCGTGCGCTCGATCATGCGCGCCGCGCTCGACGTGCTCTCCGAGGGCGATGACGCCGAGGAGGCGCCTGCAGAGGACGAGAAGCGCAGCTCGCCGAGCACCCCGCGGCTCACCGACCAGTCGGCCGGGACGGCAACCGACCGCCTCGCCGGCTAGCCGGCGCCGGACCGCGCACCCTGGCGGCGGCCTCCGTCGTGAGGCCGACTATTCTTGCTGGATGCCCGTCGACCTCGACGAGCGCCGCACCCAGCTGCACGACCTCCGGTCGCGGGTGCTCGGGGCCGCCCACGACATCGTCGAAGGCGATGTCGACGACGGCGAGCTGTCGAGCGCGGCCGGCGACCAGCACCTCGCCGACCACGCGAGCGAGATGGTCGATCGTGAGCTGGACGAGTCGCTCGAGGACAACGCGGAGCAGCTCGTCGGGGAGATCGACCGGGCGCTGACGAAGATCGACGCCGGCACGTACGGGAAATGCGAGCGGTGCGGGCAGGCGATCCCCGAGGAGCGGCTCGACGCTGTCCCGTACGCGACGCTGTGCGTCTCCTGCCGGCAGCTGGAGGAGCGGGAGTGAGCGAGCCGGCACGCGCCGTCCCGTCGTCGCGTCCGCCGCTCGAGGTGCGCGTGGGCTCGGCGACGAACGCCCTGGAGCCGATCCCCGGCGCGCAGCGCTCTCTCGCGGCCGGCCCGGCGCAGTGGGCGGCGCTGCTCGTCGTCGCGGGGGCCGCCGCGGCCGCCGACCAGCTGACGAAGCTCGTGGTCGCTGGGGCGCTCGAGCTCGGCGACTCCGTCCAGGTTCTCGGGCCCCTGTCGATCCACCGCGTGCGGAACACGGGTATCGCGTTCGGCCTGTTCTCGGACGCGACCAGCGTCGTCATCGCGCTCACTACGATCGCCATCGCCGCGCTGGTCGTGTTCTACGGCCGCTCGGCGCGGCGGCATCCACTCCTTCCGGTCGCCGTCGGGCTCGTCCTCGGCGGGAGCATCTCGAATCTCGTCGACCGGCTCCGGCTCGGTCACGTGACCGACTTCCTCGACTTCGACTACTGGCCGGCGTTCAACCTCGCCGACACGTTCATCGTCGTCGGCGTGGGCTTGCTGTTCCTCTCGTTCGTCGCGGCGGACCGGACGAGCGCCTCGGTTGGCACGTCACCGCTCTCGCGTTTCTGAGGCCGACGCGGGGCGGCGCCTCGATGCGGTCGTGGCGGCCGTTCCCGGCGTGGGGACGAGGACCGCGGCCGAGCGCCTCGTGCGCGACGGCGCGGTGCTCGTCGACGGCGAGCGGCGCCCGAAGAGCCACCGGCTGGAGGGCGGGGAGGAGCTCGAGATCGAGCTTCCCGCGAAGACGGCGCTCGTGCCGTCGGACGAGCCGCTCGACGTCGTATACGAGGACGAGCACGTGCTCGTGATCGACAAGCCGGCCGGGCTGGTCGTCCATCCCGCCGCGGGACACGCGGGAGAGACGCTCGTCCACCGGCTCGTCCGTCTCGGCGCCGCAGGCGGCGACGCCGAGCGACCGGGGATCGTCCACCGGCTCGACCGCGACACGTCGGGGCTGCTGCTCGTCGCCCGCTCCGAGGCGACCCATGCGCTGCTGACGGAGGAGATCCGCGAGCGCCGCGTCGACCGGCGGTATCTCGCGCTCGTGCGCGGCACGCCCCGTTCGCGGACCGGCAGGATCGACGCGCCGATCGGCCGCGACCGCGGCGACAGGACGCGTCGCTCGCTCGACACCGACACCCCGCGCGACGCGGTGACGTGGTTCGAGGTGCGGGAGCGCCTCGGCGAGCGGACGCTGCTCGAGGCCAGGCTGGAGACCGGCCGGACGCACCAGATCCGCGTCCACCTCGAGGCGATCGGGCTGCCGGTGAGCGGTGACCCGGTCTACGGGATCCGCGGCGACCTCGGGCTCGAGCGGCAGTTTCTCCACGCCCACTCGCTCGCCTTCGACCATCCGGTCACCGGTGGGCGGATCAGCCTTGCGTCCCCGCTGCCTCCCGACCTCGCGGAAACATTGGCGCAGGCACGCGACCGAGCCGAGACCTAGGCACGTTGCGCGGCAACGTGCCGCTACGATTCCCCGGTTCGAGTCCCGCCGACCCGGCGTCGCCTCCGGACGGGGGTGCCCTGGGAATCTCCTGGGTTCCGTCTGCGCACGCCGGCGTATCGCAAGCAACCGAAAGGACCAATCGTGGCAGTCGTCTCCATGAAGGAGCTCCTGGAGGCCGGGGTGCACTTCGGCCACCAGACGCGCCGCTGGAACCCGAAGATGAAGCGCTTCATCTTCGACGAGCGCGGCGGCATCTACATCATCGACCTCCAGCAGACGCAGGCGCTGCTCGAGGAGGCGTACGACTTCGCCCGCAACGTCGCCGAGCGCGGCGGCACGATCCTCTTCGTCGGCACGAAGAAGCAGGCGCAGGAGGCGATCGAGCGCGAGGCGATGCGCGTCGGCCAGCCGTACGTCGCGCACCGCTGGCTCGGCGGCCTTCTCACCAACTGGCGCACGATCTCCGACCGGATCGGCTACCTCCAGGAGCTGCGTCGCCTGAAGGACGAAGGACAGCTCGAGCTGCTGCCGGCGAAGGAGCGCATCGCGATGACCGGCGAGCTCGAGAAGCTCGAGGCGAACCTCGGCGGCGTCTCGAACATGAAGCGCCAGCCGGACGCGGTGTTCATCGTCGACCTGCGCAAGGAGCAGCTCGCGGTGCGCGAGGCCCAGCGGCTCGGCCTGCCGGTGATCGCGCTCGTCGACACGAACTGCGACCCGGACGAGGCGACGTACGTCGTGCCGGGGAACGACGACGCGATCCGCTCGTGCTCCCTCGTCGTTCGCGCGATCGCCGACGGGATCGCCGCGGCGAAGATGCGGGTCACCGAGGAGGAGCTGACGGCTCGTGACGACGAGCCGGCTCCCGTGGAGGAGGCGCCGCCGGAGGACCCGGTCAGCACGCCCGCCGCGGCGGGCGACTCAACGGAGGCGGCCGAATGAGCCAGATCTCGGCGAGTCTCGTCAAGGAGCTCCGCGAGCGGACCGGCGCGGGGATGATGGACTGCAAGCGGGCGCTCGAGGAAGCGAACGGCGACATCGAGGTCGCCACGCGTCTCCTGCGCGAGAAGGGCATGGCCAGCGCAGCCAAGCGCGCCGGCCGGGCGACGACCGAGGGCCGGGTGCTCGAGCGCGTCGCCGAGGGCGGCGGCAAGGGCACGCTCGTGGCGGTGGGCTGTGAGACGGAGCCCGTCTCGAAGAACGAGGACTTCCTCGCGTTCGTCGAGCGAGCGCTCCAGACGGTCGACAGCGACGGCCCCGGCGCCGAGGCGGCGCTCGAGGACGAGCGGGTCGCCCTCGGGGCGAAGCTCGGCGAGAACATCGTGATCACCGGCGCGGCGCGGTTCGAGGCCGTCGACGGCGGTCGTGTGGCCTCCTACGTGCACCCGCCGGGGAACAAGCTCGGCGTGCTCGTGCAGGTGCGCGGGGGGAATGGCGATCTCGGTCGCAAGCTCGCGATGCACATCGCCGCGTCGTCGCCCGAGTGGATCGGGCGTGACGACGTGCCCGACGAGCTCGTGACGTCGGAGCGCGAGATCTTTGCCGGCACGGACGAGGTTCTCTCGAAGCCCGAGCAGGCACGTGAGAAGATCGTCGACGGCATGCTCCAGAAGCGCTTCTTCGCGGCACGCGTGCTCGTCGACCAGCCGTGGATCCACGATCCTGCGACAACGGTCGGCCAGGCGCTCGCCGGCGAGGGCGCCGAGGTGCTCGAGTTCGAGCGTCTGCAGCTCGGATGAGCGCGACCTCCTCGAGGGAGGCGCGCCCCGAGGCGGGCGGCGCGGGGGAGCAGGGCTTCGGCCGCGTCCTCCTGAAGCTCTCCGGCGAGAGCCTGATGGGCGACCGCGAGTACGGCGTCGACCCGCACACGGTCTCCTCCATCGCGCGCGAGGTCGTCGCGGTGCAGGAGGCCGGGACGGAGGTCGCGATCGTGGTCGGCGGCGGGAACTTCTACCGCGGCATGGCGGCCGCGGCCGAGGGCATGGACCGCGCGACCGCGGACTACGCCGGGATGCTCGCGACGCTGCTCAACGCGCTTGCGCTGCAGGACGCGCTCGAGCGGCTCGGCGCGCAGACGCGCGTCCAGTCCGCGGTCGCGGTCTCGGAGGTCGCAGAGCCGTACATCCGCCGTCGGGCGATCCGGCACCTCGAGAAGGGCCGTGTCGTGATCTTCGCTGCGGGGACCGGCAACCCGTTCTTCACGACGGACACCGCCGCGGCGCTGCGGGCGCTCGAGATCGGCGCCGAGGCGATCCTCATGGCGAAGCACGGCGTGAACGGGGTGTACGACGGCGACCCGCGCACCGACGAGAACGCGCAGTTCCTCCCGGAGGTGACCCATCTGCAGGCGATCGAGCGCGGACTGAGGGTGATGGACACCACCGCGCTCTCCCTCTGCATGGACAACGGCGTCTCGATCCACGTGTTCGAGCTCGCGGACGGGAACATCGCGCGGGCCGCGCGGGGTGAGAGGATCGGCACGCTCGTCACGACCGCGACGGGCGACAACCAAGGGTAGGAGGCGCGGTGGCTGCGATCGAGGAGTTCCTGGCGGACTGCGTGCGGCGGATGGACGGGTCGATCGACCACACCCGCACGGAGTTCAACTCCGTCCGGACCGGGCGCGCCTCGACCGCGCTCCTCGACCGGATCACCATCGACTACTACGGGACGCCGACGCCGCTCTCGAACATGGCGACGATCAGCGCCCCCGAGGCGAGGCTCCTCTCGGTGCAGCCCTACGACCCGACGCAGATCAAGGCGATCGAGAAGGCTATCATGGAGTCCGACCTCGGGCTGACGCCGTCGAACGACGGCAAGCTGATCCGGCTGCCGATCCCCGCGCTCACCGAGGAGCGGCGGAAGGAGCTCGTGAAGCTCGTGCGCCGGTACGCGGAGGAGGGCAAGGTCGCGATCCGCAACGTGCGGCGAGACGTGATGCGGCACCTCGAGGAGCTCGTCCGGAACGGCGACGTGGGGGACGACGAGGAGCGTCGCGCGGAGACGCAGGTGCAGAAGCTCACGGACGACCACGTCAAGCGGATCGACGAGCTGCTGAAGAACAAGGAAGCCGAGATCATGGAGGTTTGAGCCTCTCCGGAGGCTCGGACCCCTGGCGAGGGGAGGAGCGATCTCAGGTTCTCCTGGTTCCCGGGGCGCAGTCCCGAGAACCGTTGCGATCATCATGGACGGCAACGGCCGCTGGGCGGAGAGCCGCGGTCTGCCCGTCGAGGCCGGGCACCGGGAGGGCACCCGGGCGCTGCGGCGAACGGTCGAGGCGTCGATCGACCTCGGCGTCCGTTCGCTCGTCGTCTACGCGTTCTCGACGGAGAACTGGTCGCGGCCGGACACAGAGGTCGCCGATCTCATGGAGATCCTCTCCGAGACGATCGACCGGGAGCTGCCCGACCTCGCGGCGCAGGGCGTGCGAACCCGCTTTCTCGGGCGTCGCGACAGGGTCGAGCCGTGGCTCGAGGCGAAGATGCGCGGGCTCGAGGACAGCACCGCGCACCTCGACACCCTCGACCTCTGGATCGCGTTCGACTACGGCGGCCGCGCGGAGCTCGTCCACGCGGCGCGCGGGCTCGTCGAGGACGGGATCAGTCCGGACGACGTCGACGAGGACGCTCTCGCCACCCGGCTCTACAGCCCTGAGCTCGGGGAGGTCGACCTGCTGATCCGGACGTCGGGCGAGCTCCGGCTGTCGAACTTCCTCCTGTGGGAGGCGGCGTACGCGGAGCTCGTGTTCACCGACACGCTCTGGCCGGACTTCGACGTCGACGACCTTCGCGCGGCCGTCGACGAGTACGCCGTCCGCAGCCGCCGCTTCGGCGCTCGGGACCTCGCATGACCCGCGCCGTGGGCGAGGGATGCCCGTGAACCCGTTCCTCTCGCGAATCCTCGTCGCGGTGATCCTCCTGCCCGTCGTCCTGGGGATCGTCTGGGCCGGCGGCTGGTGGCTGTTCGCCCTTGCGCTCGTCGGGGGCCTCCTCGCGCTCCACGAGCTCTACGGGATGGCCCGCGGGCTGCACCCGATGGTGCTCGGCGGCTATGCCGGGCTCGCGCTGACGCTCCTCGGAGCCATGCTCGGCGGGCTGCCCTGGCTGCTCGGCGGCCTTCTCGCCACGCTGCCGCTCGCGCTCGTGGTGTTTTTCGTCTCGAGCGTCCGCCAGAACGCCGTGGCGGCATTCGCGACGACGCTGCTCGGCGTCGCGTGGGTGGGCGGTGGGCTCGCGCAGCTCCTCCTCGTGCGCGACATCGCGGACGACGGGAGGCTGCTGATCTTCACGGTGCTCTTGACGGTGTTCGCCGACGACACGGCTGCGTACTTCGTCGGGCGCGCGATCGGGCGGCATCGGCTTGCGCCGGCGATCTCGCCCGGGAAGTCGGTCGAGGGGTTGGTCGCCGGCACGCTGGTCGGCGTCGCGGTCACGTTCTTCGCCCTGTACGAGCAGGACGTCGTCTCGACGGGGGAATCGCTCGTCCTCGGGCTCGCGATCGCGATCGCGGCGACGCTCGGCGACCTGTTCGAGTCGGCCGTCAAGCGGGATCTCGGCGTGAAGGACTCGGGAACGCTCCTCGCGGGCCACGGGGGCGTGCTCGACCGGGTCGACTCGCTGCTCTGGGCCGGCCCCGCTGCGTACTTCACGCTCCTCGCGCTGGTCTGAGAGTCGATGCCGTCAGGCATCCTTCCCGGCGTGAGACGCGTCGCCCTCCTGGGGGCGACGGGCTCGATCGGCCGTCAGGCGATCGAGGTCGTCGCGGCACATCCCGATCTGCGGCTCTGCGCGCTCCAGTCGCGCTCGACACCGTTGGACGGGCTCGCCGCGGAGCACGGCGCGGAGCACGTCGACGTGGGCGGCGACCCTGTCGAGCTGCTCGAGCGGAGCGAGCCCGACATCGTGCTCAACGCAGTCGTCGGCTTCGCCGGGGTCGAGGCGACGCTGTGGGCGCTCGAGTCGGGCGTCACGCTCGCGCTCGCGAACAAGGAGAGCCTCGTCGCAGCCGGTGAGCTCGCCACCGCGGCGCAGGGCCGCGGCGGCGGTCTCCTGCTCCCCGTCGACAGCGAGCACTCGGCGCTCCACCAGTGCCTCGAGGGGCGGGCGTCCGAGACGATCTCCGGTCTCGTCCTGACGGCGTCCGGTGGACCGTTCCGCGGGCGCGCCAGGGCGGAGCTCGACGACGTGACTCCGGACGAGGCGCTTCGCCATCCGACGTGGTCGATGGGGCCGAAGATCACGATCGACTCCGCGACGCTCGCGAACAAGGGACTCGAGCTGATCGAGGCGCACTGGCTGTTCGGCCTGCCCTACGAGGCGATCGAGGTCGTCGTGCACCCGACCTCGGTCGTCCACGCATTCGCGCGGTTCCGCGACGGCGCGCTGCTCGCCCACGTCGGGCTCCCGGACATGCGGGTGCCGATCTCGTACGCGCTCACCTACCCCGAGCGAGCCGCGACAGCGGTCGAGGCGCTCGACCTCGACGGACTGACGCTCTCGTTCGAGCGGCTCGACGACGACGCATTTCCGATGGTCTCCCTCGCCCGTGCCGCGGGGGAGCGGGGCGGAACCGCGCCGTGCGCCTTCAACGCGGCGAACGAGGTCGCCGTCGCGGCGTTCCTGGACGGCCGCCTGCGCTTCCTGGAGATCGCCGACGTCGTCGCGGAGACGCTCGGCGCGGTCGACGGTGCGCCCGCGCGCGACCTCGAGGATCTCGTCGAGGCGGACGGGGAGGCTCGGCGGCTCGCAGCGCGAAGGCTGCAGCCGGCATGACGATCTTCATCGCGATCCTCGGCCTGGGCCTGCTCGTCTTCATCCACGAGCTGGGCCACTTCAGCGTGTCGCTCGTCCTCGGGATGCGACCGCGGAAGTTCTATGTCGGCTTCCCGCCCGCAATCTGGAAGACGACCCGCAGGGGAATCGAATACGGCGTCGGCGCGATCCCGCTCGGCGGCTTCGTGAAGATCCCCGGGATGCACCGGCCGGCGCCCGTGGACGTCGACGCCGGCACGGCGCGCGCGCTCGAGGAGGCGCCGTCGCTCGGCGGAGCCGTCAGCCGTCTCCGGAACGCGCTCGGCGCAGGCGACCACGCTGCGGCGCGAGACGCCCTCGACGTGCTGCGCGCGCTTGCGCGGGAGCGTCCGCTCTCCCCGGCCGCCGCGTCCGCACTCGAGAAGTCTCTCGACGACCTCGACGACGCGCTCGGCCCGGACGCGTACTGGCGCGCGCCGACGTGGAAGCGGGTGGCGGCGATCGCCGCCGGCCCGGCGGCGAACATCGTGCTCGCGCTCGTCCTCTTCACCGGTCTGTACATGACGTCGGTCGGTCGCGCCACGACGACGGTCGACTCGGTGTCGACGGACTCTCCGGCCGCGACGGCGGGGCTGCGCCCCGGGGACGTGATCGTCTCGATCGACGACAAGCAGGTCGAGGCGAACGACATCTCGGACTCCATCGCGGGCTCCAACGGGAAGCCGCTCATGCTCGTGGTCGCGCGTGACAACACGCTGGTCGTCCTGCCTGCGACGTCGGCGCGCGTCAGCGACGGGCGGTACCGGCTCGGGTTCGTCCTGGCGGGCGAGGGCCTGCCTCCAGCTCAGGCGGCCGGAGAGTCGCTGCGACTCACCTGGCGCGTGACGCGCGAGATCGGCGCGTCACTCGGACGACTCGTCACGGGGGAGGGGAGGAAGGACATCTCGAGCCCCGTCGGGATCGTGCAGGGGTCGTCCGACGCGGCGAAACAGGGCACCGAGAGCTTCCTCTTCGTGCTCGGCCTGATCTCGCTCTCGATCGCGCTGCTCAACCTGCTTCCGCTGCTGCCCCTCGACGGCGGGCACATCGTCTTCGCGATCGCGGAAGGCATCAGCGGGCGAGCGGTGCGTCGTGAGATCTACGAGCGGGTGTCGGTGGTGGGCATCGGGATCGTGCTGCTGCTCTTCGTGATCGGCCTGACGAACGACATCGGGCGCCTGTCCTGACGAGGCGCGCTACGCGAAGGGCGAGCGCAGCCTCAGTGCCGATGCCAGCCTGACGCCGTACCGGGCACGCGAGATCTCCGTCGCGCCGAGTCGCGACAGGTGCGGGGTGAGCCACTGGACGTCGAGCAGCCGATGCTCCGCGTCGCCGGCCTCGCGAAGACGTCCGACCAGTGCGACGAACGCCGCCTTGGAGGCGTCCCTGCGGGCGTGATACATCGACTCGGCGGCGAAGAGGCCACCGATCGCGACGCCGTAGAGCCCGCCTGCGAGGCCCTCCCCGTCCCACGCCTCGACGGAGTGGGCCCAGCCCAGCCGCTGGAGCCGTGTGTAGGCCCCTTCGATCCCCGCGTCGATCCAGCTCTCCGGCTCGCCGGGACGCGCGCAGCCGGCGACCACGGCGCCGAATGCCGTGTCGACCCGGATCTCGAACCGCCGCGCCGCGCGCACGAGCGAGCGCGACGGAGCGAACGGGTCGAGTGCCACGACCGCCCGCCGCCGGGGTGAGAACCAGCCCAGGCGCGGCCCGATCGGCATGGGGAAGAGGCCGACCCGGTACGCCGCCAGCAGCGTTCCCGGCTCGAGATCGGCACCGAGGGCCCAGAGGTCGTCCGGATGGTCGTCGGGCGGCGCGTCGAACGACCACGCGGTCGGCGGGGGCTCTTGCGGCGGCAGCCGGTCGTGGCCCGGGGTCGTCAAGTTGCAAGTTGTAACTTGCCCACGGCTACGCTGACCGGAGCATGGCCAGCACCCATCAGATCCGGGTCGGCGGCGTGCCGATCGGCGGGGGCGCGCCCGTCGTCGTGCAGTCGATGACGCTGACGAAGACGCACGACGTCGAGGCGACGACGGCGCAGATCGCCGCGCTCGCGTCGGCGGGCTGCGAGATCGTGCGCGTGGCGGTCCCGAAGCGCGAGGACGCGCAGGCGCTGCCGCTCATCGTCCGGCTCTCCCCGATCCCGGTGATCGCGGACATCCACTTCAACGCCTCGCTCGCGCTCGAGGCGATCGACGCGGGCGTCCATGCCGTCCGGATCAACCCCGGGAACATCGGCGGCCCCGACAGGACGGAGCAGGTCGTCAGGGCGGCGAAGAAGGCGGGCATCCCGATGCGGATCGGCGCCAATGCCGGCTCCCTGCCGAAGCACCTCGACGAGCTCGCGCGGAAGGACACCGCCGAGGCGCTCGTCGTCGAGGCGCTCGAACAGGTCGCGATCCTCGAGCGGCTCGACTACCGCGAGTTCAAGATCTCCGTGAAGGCCTCTCACGTGCCGACGATGATCCGCGCCTACCGGATGCTCTCCGAGCGGGTGCCCTATCCACTCCATCTCGGCGTGACCGAGGCCGGGACGCCGTTCGCCGGCTCGATCAAGAGCGCCGTCGGGATGGGCTCCTTGCTGATGGACGGGATCGGCGACACGATGCGCGTCTCGCTGACCGCCGACCCGGTCAGGGAGGTCGAGGTCGCCTGGGAGATCCTCAAGGCGCTCGGCCTCAGGGAGCGCGGGCCGGTGATGATCGCGTGCCCGTCCTGCGGTCGCGACAACGTCGGCGTCGAGACGCTCGCGGTCGTCGTCGAGGAGCGGCTGCGCAGCTATCCGCAGGCGTTCGAGGTGGCGGTGATGGGCTGCGCCGTGAACGGGCCGGGGGAGGCCGGAGACGCGGACTTCGGGATCGCCGGCGGCCGCGACGTCGGGTTCGTGTACGCGCACGGCCGCGTGCTGAAGAAGGTCTCCTCGGACATCCTGATCGACGAGCTCTTCCACGAGATCGACCGCTGGATCGAGGCGGGCATGCCTCGGCCGAAGCGGCTGAAGATGGCGAAGCCGGCGGCGCTCGCGATGGCCGAGGCGAGCCTGATCCCGCTCGAAGGAGTCTCCGCGGTCGACTGAGACCGGCGCCGCCCGGCAGCCCCGCCTCAGTCGAGGTGGAAGTACTCCTGGAGCAGGACGAAGCCCTCGTCGGGCCGTCGCCCGCCGAGGTCGAAGAAGGGCGCCATCTCCGCCTGCCAGCGCGCGTTCACGGCGGTTGCCGCCATCGCGCGGACCGCGGCTTCGAAGTCGTCGGTCTCGAGGTAGCCGACGACCATCCCGTCGTCTGCGACGAAGAGCGAGTAGTTCCGCCAGCCCGTCTCGCGAAGCGCGGCGAGCATCTCCGGCCAAACGTGCTCGTGCCGCTCGAGGTATTCCGCGCGATGCTCGGGCTTGATCCGCAAGAGGAAGCAGACGCGTCGCATCGACCGCGGCACGCTAGCGTGCCGAACTGTGGCGGGGCGGACGGAGCAGCAGACCGCGAGCACGAGGCTCCGGCGGCGCCGGCCGCGACTCAGCGAGCTCCGGCCGCTCGTCGGGTTCGATCTTCCCGGGCCGAACGTCACGGAGCGCCGGCTCGCGACGGCGCTCACGATCGGCGACCTGCGCACGCTCGCGAAGCGCCGCACCCTCCGGGCCGCCTTCGACTACGCGGACGGGGCGGCGGAAGGCGAGACGTCCCTCGCGCGGGCGCGTCAGGCTTTCCAGGACATCGAGTTTCACCCGCGTGTCCTCCGCGACGTGTCGATCGTGGACACGGGCGTCGACGTCCTCGGTGGCCGGTCGGCGCTGCCGTTCGGCATCGCGCCGACCGGGTTCACCCGCCTCATGCGCACGGAGGGCGAGCTCGCGGGGGCCGCGGCTGCGGGCGACGCCGGGATCCCGTTCTCGCTCTCCACGCTCGGGACGGCCTCGGTGGAGGAGGTCGCCGCCGCGAACCCGGGAGGCCGAAACTGGTTCCAGCTCTACATGTGGAGGGACCGCGAGCGCTCGCTCGAGCTCGTGCAGCGGGCCGCCGCAGCGGGGTTCGACGCGATCCTCGTGACGGTCGACGTCCCCGTCTCGGGGGCGCGCCTGCGCGACCGAAGGAACGGGATGACGATTCCGCCGAGGCTCAAGCTGAGCACCGCGTTGGACGCGCTCCGCCGGCCGGCGTGGTGGTTCGACTTCGTGACGACCGAGCCGTTGGCGTTTGCGTCCTTCGACCGCTGGGACGGGACTGTCGCCGAGCTCCTCGACACGATGTTCGACCCGACCCTGGGCGACGACGACCTCTCCTGGGTGAGGGAGCGCTGGACGGGCAAGCTCGTCGTCAAGGGCATCCAGACGCTCGACGACGCACGGCGAATGGCGTCGCTCGGCGTCGACGGCATCACGCTCTCGAACCACGGTGGCAGGCAGCTCGACCGCGCACCGGTCCCGTTCCACCTCCTGCCTGACGTCGTCCGGGAGGTCGGGCGCGACGTCGAGGTCCACCTCGACACCGGGATCATGAACGGCGCCGACATCGTCGCCTCGATCGCGCTCGGCGCGCGATTCACGCTCGTCGGGCGGGCGTATCTCTACGGCCTCATGGCGGGTGGCCGCCAGGGCGTGGACCGGGCCATCGCGATTCTCGCGGAGGAGATCACGCGGACGATGAAGCTGCTGGGCGCAAGCTCGATCGAGGAGCTCGAGCAGGGTCACGTCACGCAGCTCGAGCGGCTCGTGCCGCGGCCGCGCCGGCGGGCTTTCGACTGAGCCTCAACCGCGCTCGTACGCGCTCTCGACCGAGGCGGTGCCGCGGTCGGCCGCGCGCTGCTCGGCGTAGCCGCCTTCGCGGAACGCCGCGACGGGATCGGCGGGGAGCCCGCGCCGATCGCGATACCGCTCGAGGAGCGGCCGGACGTCGGTCTCGAACGCCTCGCGGAGCACGAGGTGCGCGCCGAGCACGTCGCCTGCACGTTGGGCGTCTGCGAGCCTCGGCTCGTCGACGAGCAGGGCCTTCGCGAAGGCGGTCTGGATGTTGACCACCGACAGGATCATCGCGCCGATCTTCCCCTCGACGTTGTGAGACTGGTCGATCAGCAGCGCGACCCGCTCCAGCTCGTCTTCGCGCGTGAGCTCGAACATGATGCGGAAGAGCTCGAACGGGTCGACCGAGCCGACGATGAGGTCGTCGTCGGCGTACTTGCGGTTGTTGAAGTGGAAGCCGCCGAGCAGGTCCTCCGCGAGAAGCCGCGCGACGATCTGCTCGATGTTCGTGCCCTGCGGGTGGTGGCCCGTGTCGACCAGCACTCGAGCCTGCGGGCCGAGGCGTCGGCACAGCAGCGCCGCGGTGCCCCAGTCGGGCAGGTCCATGGTGTAGAAGGCCGGCTCGAAGAACTTGTACTCGACGAGGAGCGTCATCTCCGGCTCCAGCAGTGCGTACGTCCCCTCGAGCCCCGTGACGAGCCGGTCGTACCTGGCACGGAGGTCGTCCTGGCCCGCGTAGCTCGTGCCGTCGGCGAGCCAGAGGCTGATCACGGACGAGCCGATCTCGCGTGCGACGTCGACGCACTCCGTGAGGTGGCGCAGCGCCCGGGCGCGCACGCGCTCGTCCGGGTTGCAGAGGCTGCCGAGGCGATAGTCGTCCTCGCCGAAGAGGTTGGGGTTGACCGCTCCGAGGGCGACGCCCTCGGACTCCGCGTGCCGTGCGAGCGCGCCGTAGTCCGCCACTTTGTCCCACGGGATGTGAATCGCGACGCGCGAACAGCAGCCGGTCAGCCGATTGACGAGGCCGGCGTCGGCGATCCGCTCCTCCGGGTTGCGGGCGGCGCCCGCCCAGGGGTAGACGTGGAATCGCGTGCCGGAGTTCCCGTAGCCCCAGGAGGGCGTCTCGATCTCCAGACGGTCGAGCCCGGCGAAGAGGCGATCGTCGTCCATGCGCGCGCAGTCTGACGCATAGGCCGCGAGATTTCGAACTGCTTTCGTTCCTCGTCGGTTCGAAAGCGTTCGCTTGACCTCGTGAGGCGCGGGGCATAGGGTCGCAACCACCGATGAGCGAAGCGCTTTCCGGCTTGCCGCAGCAGGAGCGGATGGAGCACGTCCTGCGCTTGCTCGAAACCCGTGATTCCGTCCACGTTGCGGAACTTGCGGAGACGTTTTCGGTTTCGGAGGTCACGGTCCGCAGCGATCTGTCGACGCTGGCGCGGCAGGGCCTCGTCGCGAGGATCCGCGGCGGCGTGCGCGCGCTCCGCGACGGCCCCGAGGTCGGGTTCGACCTCCGGCTACGACTCGAGGTCGAGCAGAAGCGCGCGATCGCCCGCGCAGCCGCGGCGATGGTCGACGACGGCGAGGCCGTCGCCCTCGACGCGAGCACGACCGCGTACTACCTCGCGCTCGAGCTGCGCGCGATGCGCGAGCTCGTCGTCGTCACGAACGGCCTGCTCGTCGCGACGGCGCTCGCGGACGCGCCCGGCATCACCGTCCTCGTGACCGGCGGCGTGTTGCGCCTGTCGGCGATGTCCCTCGTCGGCGACCTCGGCACCGACGTGCTGCGATCGACGCGGATCAACAAGGGGTACCTCGGCGCGCGGGGGCTGAGCCTCGAGCGCGGCCTGATGGACCTCAACCCGGACGAGGTCCGCATCAAGCAGGAGATGGCCGACGCCTGCGAGCAGGTGTACGGGATCATCGACGGCACGAAATGGCATCGGAGCGCGCTGCTCCCGTTCGTGCAGGTCGAGGATCTCGCAGGCGTGATCACGGATCGCGGCGCGCCGCTCGACCAGGTGGAGGCATGGCGGGCAGAGGGGCTCGAGGTCGTCCTCGCGGACCCCGGGCCGCACGAGGCCGTCCCGGCGCGGCCGCGCGACCTCCGGCGCGTGACCCGACCGGACCGGGCGACCGGTCGATGACGGCGTTCGCGGCCGTCGACCTCGGCGCGCAGAGCGGGCGCGTCGCCGTCGGCAGGTTCGACGGCGCGCGTCTCACGACGACCGAGGTGCACCGCTTCGCAAACACGCCCGTGCGCGTCGGCGACACGCTCCACTGGGACGTCCTCGGGCTCTACCGCGAGGTCCTCGACGGCCTTCGCGCCGTGGGGACCCTCGACCGGGTCGCCTCGGTCGGGGTCGACTCGTGGGCGATCGACTTCGGCCTCGTCGACTCGGCGGGGCGCCTGCTCCGCAATCCGGTCCATTACCGCGACCCACGGCGCGCCCGCGCCGTGGACGGCGTCCTTGGGCGGATTCCTCCGCGGGAGCTGTACGAGCGGACGGGCATCCAGCTGCTCCCGATCAACACGGTCTTCGAGCTCGCCGCGATGGCTTCCGAGCCCGACCCCGTGCTCGACGCCGCAGAGGCAGTGCTGCTGATCCCGGACCTGGTGCACTCCTGGCTCTGCGGCGCGCGCGTCTCGGAACGCACGAACGCGACGACGACCCAGTGCTTCGACCCCCGAAGAGAGACGTGGGCGGCCGACCTGCTCGCGCGGATCGACGTGCCCGCCCGGCTGATGCCCGAGATCGTCGAGCCCGGCACGCTCCTGGGCTCTCTCGTCCCGGCCGTCGCCGACGAGACCGGGCTCGGAGACGCGTCGGCCGTGGCGGTCGCGACGCACGACACCGCCTCGGCGGTCGCTGCGGTGCCGTTCCGCCGTCGCGACTCGATCTTCGTCAGCCTGGGCACCTGGTCGCTCGTCGGCCTCGAGCTCGACGAGCCCGTGATCACCGACGCCTCGTTCGCCGCGAACGTCACCAACGAGGGTGGCGTGGAGGGCACCGTCCGCCTCCTCCGGAACGTGACCGGCCTCTGGCTCCTGCACGAATGCCGTCGAGCCTGGGCGGGCGAGGGGAAGACGCACTCGTTCGACGAGCTCGTCGCACTTGCGTCGGATGCGCCCGCGTTCGAAACGCTGGTCGACCCCAACGACCCGTCGTTCACCGAGCCGGGCGACATGCCGGCCCGGATTCGCGACTACTGCGTCCGAACGGGCCAGACCGAGCCCGCGGGGCCCGGGTCGACGACGCGCTGCATCCTCGAGAGCCTCGCGCTGAAGCACGCGGAGACGGTCGCGACGCTCGCCTCCGTGTCGGGCGCCGAGCCGCGCGAGATCCATGTCGTCGGCGGCGGCGCGCAGAACGAGCTCCTCTGCCGGTGGACGGCGAGTGCGGCCGGGCTGCCGGTCCTCGCAGGCCCGGCGGAGGCGACGATCCTCGGAAACCTCCTCGTCCAGGCCATCGCGGCCGGCGAGGTCGCGTCGCTCGCGGAGGCGCGGGAGGTCGTCCGCGCGTCGGTCGAGCCAGTCGTCCACGAGCCCGAGGAGAACGCCGCGTGGCACGAAGCCCGTGAGCGCTTCGCACGGGTGGTCGCCGGAGCGGTGGAGGTCTCTGCATGAGCGAGGTCGTCGGCGTCCTCCATGGGATCCCGGCGCCGGACGACCGGTGGGACGACGCCGTCGCGGGTGCGCTCGGGGCGCTCGACTCGCTCGTCTACCGCTCGAACCTCCTCGGCGCCGACCGGGCGCTCGCGAACCAGGGCGGCGGCAACACCTCTACGAAGCAGACGGTTCCCGACCACCTCGGCCGTGACACGAGAGTGCTCTGGGTCAAGGGTTCGGGCACGGATCTCGCGACCATTTCGAGGGCTGGCTTTCCGGGTCTGCGGCTGGACGAGCTCCTGCCGCTGCAGACGCGAGAGGAGATGGACGACGCGGCGATGGTCGAGTACCTCCTGCGCACCGCCGTCGGGCCCGACCAGCCCCGGCCGTCGATCGAGACGCTGCTCCATGCGTTCATCGCGGCCGATCACGTCGACCACACGCACCCCGACGCGGTGATCGCGCTGACCTCGACACCCGACGGCCGCAGGCTCGCCGAAGAGGCGTTCGGGGACGAGGCAGTGTGGCTCGACTACGAGCGGCCCGGCTTTGCGATGTCCCGGCGGATCGCCGGTCTCCTCGAGGCGGCGCCCTCGGCCCGTGCCGTCCTGCTCGAGCGGCACGGGCTCGTCACGTGGGGCGTAACGAGCGAGGAGTGCTACCGCGCGACGATCGAGTTCGTCACCCGTGCCGCGGAGGCGATCGCGAACGTCGGCGAGGGACGCTTCGGGCTCGGCGGTCCGAGGGTGACCGAGCTGCCGGACGTCAGCGCGGACGTCCTCCTCGCCGACTCGCTCCCCGCACTCCGCGGCGCATTGCTCCAGGAGGGCGACGGCGTCGTCCTCGAGGTCGACCGCAGCCCGGAAGCCGTCGCGTTCGCCTCGTCCACGCGCGCGCCGGGCGTGAGCCAGGTGGGCGCGCCGTGCCCGGATCACCTGATCCACACGAAACACAGGCCGCTGTTCGTCGAGTTCGAGCCCGACTCGGTCGACGTCGACGCGCTGCGGACGGCGTTCCGGACCGGCGTCGACCGCTACGCGGCGTGGTACCGCGACTACTACGCGCGACATCTCGACGACGAGACGCGGCCGTTCCCGATCGACCCTGCCGGGCCGCGCGTCGTCCTGACGCCGGGAATCGGCATCGTCACGAGCGGAGCGGATGCGGCTCGCGCCCGCCTGTCGCGCGACCTCTACCACCGCGCGATCGCGGTGCAGGACGCCGCCGACGCGCTCGGAGGATTCCGTTCGCTGTCGGAGGCCGAGGCGTTCGCGATCGAGTACTGGCCGCTCGAGCGCTACAAGCTCGCGCAGGCGCCGCCGCGGGGCGAGCTCGCAGGCCGGATCGCCGTCATCACGGGGGGTGGCAGCGGCATCGGTCGCGCAGCGGCGCGGAAGCTGGCCCAGCTCGGCGCGCACGTCGTGGTCGCCGACCTGGCGTTCGACCGCGCCCAGGAGGTCGCGGACGAGATCCTCGCCGCGCACGGGCCGCGACGCGCGCTTGCGGTCGAGGTGGACGTGACCCAGGAGGAGGCCGTGCAGGAGATGACACGCCGCACGGTGCTCGCCTACGGCGGCCTCGACATTCTCGTCGCCTCGGCCGGGCTCGCGACCAGCGCGCCGGTGACCGAGACCACGCTCGAGGACTGGGAGCGGAACTTCGCCGTGCTCGCGCGCGGCTACTTCCTCGCCGCCCGCGAGACCTTCCGCATCCTCCAGGCGCAGGGCGTGGGCGGCTCGATCGTCTTCGTCGCGTCGAAGAACGCGCTCGTGGCCGGCGCCAACGCGGCGGCCTACTCATCCGCCAAGGCCGCGTCGCTCCATCTCGCCCGATGCCTCGCGGAGGAGGGTGGACCTGACGGCATCCGCGTCAACACCGTGAATCCGGATGCCGTCATCCAGGGGTCGAGCATCTGGTCGTCGGAGTGGATGGCCGAGCGCGCGAGCACGTACGGCGTGAGCGAGGAGGGCCTCGAGGAGTTCTATCGGGGCCGCACGAAGCTCGGCGTCAGTGTCTATCCGGAGGACGTCGCCGAGGCCATCGCGTTCCTCGCCGGGCCGCGCGCCGGCAAGTCGACCGGGAACATCCTCAACGTCGACGGCGGCGTCTCCGCCGCGTATCCGCGATGACAGCCCTCGTCGACCTACGCGGGCTGTCCAAGAGCTACGGGGGCGTGCAGGCGCTCGCCGACGTCAGCTTCACGATCGACCGCGGCACGGTGCACGCGCTCGTCGGTGAGAACGGCGCGGGGAAGTCGACGCTGGTCAAGCTCCTCACCGGGGTGATCCAGCCCGACGAGGGCTCGGTCGCGATCGACGGCGAGAGCCAGCGGATCGGCGATCCGCAAACGGCCCACCGACTCGGGCTCGTGGCGATGTACCAGGAGCCCACCGTGTTTCCGGATCTGACGGTGGCGGAGAACGTCTTTGCCGGCCGACACCCGCGCGGCCCGGGTCGGACGGTGGACTGGAGCCGGATGCGTGCCGAGGCGCGCCGCATCCTCGAGGACCTGGGCGTCGAGCTCGCATCCGACACGCCCGTCCGCGGCCTCGGCGTCGCCGACCGCCAGCTCCTCGAGATCGCGAAGGCACTCTCGTCGAGCGCCCGCCTGCTGATCATGGACGAGCCGACGGCGGCGCTCTCGCCGAACGAGGTCGAGAGCCTCTTCCAGACGGTGCGGAAGCTCCGTGAGCGCGGCGTCGCCGTGGTGTTCATCAGTCACCGGCTCGAGGAGGTCGACGCGATCGCCGACGTCGTCACCGTCCTCCGCGACGGCCGCCACATCGCGACCAGGCCGGCGTCGGAGCTGACGCACGGCGAGATCGTCCGGCTGATGGTGGGGCGCTCGCTCGACGCGCTCTTCCCGAAGGAGGAGGCCGAGATCGGCGACGTCGTACTGGACGTTGAGGGCCTGAGGCGGAGAGGCGTGTTCTCGAACGTCTCGTTCCAGCTGCGGCGCGGCGAGATCGTCGGGCTCGCCGGCTTCGTGGGTGCCGGCCGCAGCGAGGTCGCGCGGGCCATCTTCGGGATCGACCATCCCGACGGGGGCGAGATCCGCATCGACGGGCGGCGCTTCCGGCCCCGCTCGCCGCGCGCCGCGCTCCGGCGCGGTCTTGCCTATCTCCCCGAAGACCGGCTCCAGCAGGGCCTCGTCCAGCCCATGTCGATCGCGGTCAACGCCTCGCTGGCGGTGCTGCCCGACCTGACGCCGGTCGGATTCCTCCAGCCGTGGCGCGAACGGAGGCTCGCGAGACGCTTCATCGAACAGCTCCGGATCAAGGCGACCTCGCCCGCGCAGGCCGTGAGGGGACTGTCCGGTGGAAACCAGCAGAAGGTCGTGCTCTCCAAGTGGCTCGCGGCAGAGCCGCGGATCCTCATCCTGGACGAGCCGACCCACGGGGTCGACGTCGGGACGAAGGCGGACGTGCACCGCACGATCTCGCATCTCGCGACCCAAGGGCTGACGATCCTGCTGATCTCGTCGGAGCTGCCGGAGGTGCTCGGGATGAGCGACCGGGTGCTCGTCATGCGCGAGGGGCGGCTCGTCGCCGAGTTCTCCCGTTCGGAGGCCACGCAGGAGCGCGTGATCGAAGCGGCGGCCGGCGTGCAGGAGGCAGCCGCGTGAACCGGAGGCGCTTCGTCTCGGCCCAGTCCCTCGCGGAGGC
>DASXAW010000095.1:0-21542 GCA_036406535.1 Gaiella sp. | reverse complement strand
GATCAGCGGGCCGAAGTCCTTCACGCGGAACTTCCAGAGACACTCGGGCATCAGCTCCTCCCAGGCGACCTCCTCGATCTCCTCGATCTGGGTCGTCTCGAGCGCGGCCGCTCCGCCGACGATCGCGAAGTAGACCATCCCGAGCCGCTGCATCGGCTCGATCGCCTCGTCGGGGAAGCCGCCCTTGCCGCAGATCGCGCGCACGCCGTACTGGGCGCCGAGTCCCTCCGTGAAGCGCACCATCCGCGCGCTCGTCGTCGTGCCGATGCAGATCTTCTCGTAGCGGCCGGGGCCGACCTTGCGGACGTTCGGCGCCGTGTGGAGGAGGAACGCGCCGCTCAGGTCCATCGGCGGCTCGACGCCCTGGTCGAAGATCCGGATCTGCGTCCGGTCGCGGATCCCGATGATGTGCCCCTGCACGATCACCTCGTCGCCCGCCCGGAGCTTCTCGATCTCCGCCGGGTCGCTGATCGGGAACGTCACCTCGTGCGTCGCCATCAGACCGCCTCCTTCCCCGCGCCGCGGTCGTCCGGCGGAGCGGCACTGGGGTTGTCCGGCGGAGCAGCACCGGGGTCGTGCGGCCGAGCCGCGTCGCGCCGTCCGGCCATGTCCGCGCAGGTGCGAACGCCGATGCCCCCACCCAGGGTGGGGAAGCCTCCCGCCGCCCTCGACGGCGATTCTACGACCGCGGTGGCCCCGGTTTCGTGCCGGTTTCGGAACATCTCGTCCACAGGCGGGTGGAGATGGTGCGCAGGGGCCATGTCACGCCTCCCGGTCGAACTCGACGGTCCCGTCCACGGCGATGTGGGCCGACGCGCGCCGCGCCGCCCAGCACTGGTAGTTCACCGCGACCGGATTGAGGGTCATGTGCGTGTCCGCGTGCTCGATGTGGCACTGGAGCACGGTGACGTCGCCGCCGAGCCCCATCGGCCCGATCCCGGTCTCGTTGAGGAGGTCGTAGAGCTCGTCCTCGAGCTGCGCCACGAGCGGGTCGGGGTTGCGCGACCCGACGGGCCGGGCGATCGCCTCCTTCGCCAGGTGCATCGCGTAGTCGGCGGAACCGCCGATGCCGATCCCGACGATGCCCGGCGGGCACGGCTTGCCCCCCGCGCCGACGATCGCGTCGAGCACGAAGCGCTTGATCCCGGCGACCCCGTCGGCCGGGACGAGCATCTTCAGGAAGGTCATGTTCTCGGAGCCGGACCCCTTCGGCACGCACTTCACGTCGAGCCCGTCCCAGTCGGGGACGAAGTCCCAGTGGACGATCGGCACGCGGTAGCCGACGTTTGCGCCGGTGTTCTCGCGGGTGAGCGTGTGGACGGTGTTCGAGCGCAGCGGGTGCTCCAGCGTCGCGCGCTCCGTGCCCGCCTTGAGCGCCGCCTGGATCCGTGCCGGATGCAGGGGGAAGTGCTCGCCGACGCGGCAGTAGTAGACGGCGATCCCCGTGTCCTGGCAGACGAGGTTCTTCTGCTCGTCGGCGATCTCGACGTTCCGGTGGATCGTCTCGAGGACACGGATGCCCGTCACGGAGGTCTCGCGGTCGCGGGCTGCGGCAAGCGCGTCGCGCAGGTCCTGGGGGATGTCCTTCAGCGCCCACACGTAGAGGTGGGCGGCCGCCTCGAGGACGGCCTCGTCGAGGTCAACGATCGTCGTCGGCATGGCTCCTCAGCTTCTCGCCTTCTCGGTTGCGGCCTTCCCTGCGCGTCGCCCGAAGACGACGCACTCGAGGAGGCTGTTGCCCATCATGCGGTTCCGTCCGTGCGTCCCGCCGGCGATCTCGCCGCACGCGAAGACGCCCTCGAGCGTGGTCTCGGCCCGCGTGTCGATCACGAGCCCGCCGTTCTGGTAGTGGAGCACGGGGTACGTGAGGATCCGCTCGGCGAGAGGGTCGATGCCCGCACCGCGGTAGCGCCGCAGCATGTACGGGAGCGAGACGTCCGCGTCGGCGGGTGGGATCCGCGTGGTGTCGAGCCAGACCGCCGGACGGCCGTCCTCGGTCGTCAGCCCGCGACCGCCCTCCACCTCGTCGAAGATCGCCTGCGAGACCTCGTCGCGCGGCCCGAGGGAGTCCGTGAACTCCGCGCCGTCGGCGTTGAGGAGCACCGCCCCGTAGGAGCGCGTCGTCTCCGGGATCGAGTACCCCTGCATGGTCGGCGGCCACGCGCCGCCGTTCGGGTGGTACTGGAGCGCGTCGAGGTCGCGCGCTGCCGCGCCTGCGTCGAGCGCGATCCGCGTCGTCTCGCCGGTGGCGTTCGGATGGTTCGTCGAAAGCTCGCCCCGCCGGCCGGCCTCGGCGTAGCAACGCCCCCCCGAGGCGAGCACGACCGCCCCTGCGTCGACGACGTCGGAGCCATCGGGCGTCGTGAAGGTCGCGCGCCAGCCCCCAGCGCCTGGCTCGAGCGTCTCGAGCCGGTGGTGGGCGAGCGTCTCGGCGTCGCCGGCCTCGTGCTGTTCGCGGAGGGCCTTCGTGATCGCGTGCCCCGTGCGGTCGCCGACCTGCAGGAGACGCTTTCGCGAGGCGCCGCCGCAGCGGGCGAGTCGATAGCCGCCGTTCTCGCGGGTGAAGCCGCAGCCCAGCTCCTCGAGCCAGGAGATGGCGGAACGGGCCTCGGAGGTCAGCACCTCGACGAGAGCAGGCTCGGCGGTGTCGTGGGACGAGCGGAGCACGTCCTCCGCGTGCTGCTCCGGGGAGTCGTCGCCGCCGAACGCGGCCTGGATGCCGCCCTGGGCCTTCGACGAGTTGTTCGCCTGGAGCGTCGTCTTCGTCGCGAGCGCGACGCGGCCGCCGGCGCGCTCCGCCGAGACCGCCGCGGCGAGCCCGGCGGCGCCGCTGCCGATCACGAGCACGTCGATGGCGGGCGCACTCGACACGCAGGCATGCTACCGGACTTCGCGCCGTGCATTTATGACCTGGATTAGCTCTGCTTATTCGATGGGCCGCGGGTAGACTGCCCTTCATGCCGACACTCGCCGACGTCATGCGCACCGAGGTGATCGCGGTAGCGCCGGAGGACACCCTCGGCGAGGTGGCCGAGCGGATGAGCGAGGTCAACGTCGGCGCCGTGGTCGTGAAGGATTACGGCCGTCTGATCGGGATCCTCACCGAGCGGGACATGCTGAAGGCGATGGCGGCCCGCGTCCACACGAGCGATGCGCGGGTGCGCCAGTGGATGACCGAGGACCCGCTCACCGCCTCGGCCGAAATGGACGTCGGAGAGGCGTCGCGGGTGATGCTCGCGCACAACTTCCGGCACCTGCCGATCGTCGACGAGGCCGGTGCGGTCGTCGGGCTCGTGAGCCTCCGGCGGGTCGTCGCGGCGACGAACGCCGCGGCGCACAACCCGGCGTAGCGCGCGGCTAGCAGGCGGACGACGTGCCGCGCACGACCGCCCTCGCGGCCTGCGCAACGGTCACGCGCATCCGCGCGAGCCGCTCGACGAGCGTCCGGTTCCGGCGGATCGCCGTCGTCACCTGCGTGACCGTCGACTCGGGTGTCGTCCTCGCGAAGACGCAGGACGCCTGGTTCCTGCGGCCGCCGAGCCAGCCTGTCGCGTAGAGGTAGCGGAGAGGCGCCCGCCCGTACGGAGCCCTGGCAAGGACCTTCCTCGCGTCGGCGCGCGAGACGCCGTGCGCCGCTGCATCGTGCGAGACGAGCGCCTGTGCCTTGGCCGCCGTCGTCGGCAGCCGCGCGGCGAGCTGCCCGACCGGGATCGTCGCGATCGAGGTCGCCAGCGATGCGACGGCCGCCGTGATGAGCGCGTATTCGCCCACGCCCCCATGATCGGCGGCCTCGCCCGAACGGTCAATCTCCGCCGGCTCCACTCCGACCGGCTGTGGACGACTCGGCACACAGGCGGCACCGATCGTCGTTGCGCATGCCGATTTCGTTGCGTATTCTGCAAACGATCAGTTTTCAAAACAGGTAACAAGGAGGAGACATGTTCACCGAGCTGACGGAGGAGCTGCTCGACCTCGAGGCGACCACGAAGGGGTACGGCGCGGCTCACTACGCCGCCGCCGACCCGGGTGGGAGCTGTTGTGGCGGCTGCTGCAACCTCGTCCTCTGCTGCTGCTGCTCCCAGATCTGCTGGTGAGCACGGCTGCCGAGCACACGGCGCGACGAGCGGACGCCGGTGCCGGCCGCCGGCCGCTGCTCGCTCCCTGGTGGCGCGCCGTCGAGGATCGGAACCGGCTGTTGTTCGAACATGCGGGCCACGTCGTCGAGCTCAACGGGCGGGCCATCCGAGCGCTCCTGCCGGCGCTCGTACCTCTTCTCGACGGCGCGCACACGGTACGCGAGATCGTGGAAATCCTCGGCGAGGCGGCGGAAGCACCCGTCGCGAAGGCGCTGGCGCTCCTGGACGACCATGGCCTGCTGGTCGAGGGCCCGGCGGCCGAATGCGATACGGCCGCGTGCTACGTCGCCTCGGTCTGCTCCTCGCCGCCGGGAGCAGCGTCGGCCGCGTTGGCGCGCTCGCGTGTCGTGATCCTCGGGTCGGCGCACGCCGGAGCGGAGGTCTCGCGCCTACTCGAATCGGCCGGTGCCGTCACGAAGACGTCCGCATCGATGGACGCCTCCTGCGGGGACGCGGACCTGATCGTCGCCGCGCCCTCGCCCGAAGAGGTAGAGCAGCTCGCGGGCCTGAACGAGCGGTGCCTGCTCGATGAGACCCCGTGGCTCGTCCTTCTCCCGACCGACGGCCGCTTCGCGGCAATCGGTCCGCTCTACGTGCCGCGGCAGACGGCGTGCCACGCCTGCTTCCTCCTCAGGCGCGGCGCGACCTCCGGCTACGAGGAGGACTTCTTGCTCGTCGAGCGTCGTGCCGTACGGGCGCCGATGCCCTCCGCGGCAAGCACGATTGCTGCGGGCCTCGCCGTGCTGATCTGCCTTCGCTGGCTCGGCGCTCGCGATCCAACGCTGCCCGGCGCCCTCTACGCACTAGAGCTCCACGGCACCGTTGCGCTCACGCGACATCGGGTCCTCCGAGTGCCCCGGTGCCACACGTGCGGCGTGTCCTCTCCGCCACCCAGCCCCTGGTTCCGGGAGCCCGATGCTTGAGCTGCTCGACACGCCGGCGACTCCTGTCGACGACGCGCTCGTCCGGCTCGAACAGGCCGTGTCGCCGCTCGTGGGCATCGTGCGCGTCGCGCCCGCGATCATCGTCGCGGCCGACGAGGCCCGCCTGTACGCGTTCGCGTGCCAGCTCGCGAGCGCAGCCAGGACGACCGGAGCCGCGACGGTCGAGTATGCGGGGTCAGCCCAGGCCGACATCTCGCGCGCCCGCGCCGCCTCGATCGGCGAGGCGGTCGAGCGCTACTCGGCCACGTTCGTCCCGGATGGGTTGACGTTCGCCTCGGCCGCCGAGCTCGGGGATCGCGCGGTGCCACCCGAGTCGTTCGCGCTCTTCCACGATCGACAGCAGGTCTCCGGATTCCCGTTCACACGATTCACGCGGTCGACCCGGCTGTCGTTCGTCGAGGGATTCTCGCTCGCGGACGGCCGGCCCGCGTTTCTCCCCGCTCAACTCGTCTACCTCCACTACGACCGCTCCGAGCCGCCGATCGGCTATCCGACGAGCAACGGCCTGGCCTGCGGACCGACGCTCGCCGAGGCGGTGCTCGCCGCTCTGCTCGAGCTCGTCGAACGCGACGCGATGATGCTCGTCTGGGCGAACCGGCTCTCGTTGCCGCGGCTCACCTGGCTCGACGACCCGACGGCTCGAGCTCTCGACGACCAGGCGTTCGCGTCGACGGGGCTCGGGTACACGGCGATCGACACGAGCGCCTTCTTCGGCGTACCGGCGGCGATCGGTGTCGTCCACGGCGCGGACGGCGACCGAGCCGCGATCGGCATCGGAGGGGGCTGCGCACCGACGATGGGCGACGCCTGGAGAACCTGCATCGCGGAGGCGTTCGCTGTCCATCGCTGGCTGCGCGGCCTGCTCGCGGGCGCCCCGTCTCCGATCGAGCGCGTGGAAGACGTCCGCTCGCTCGAAGATCACACCCGCTTCCACGGGACGCCTGACCGTGCAGCAGGGCTGGCGTTCCTCGAAGCGTCGCCCGAGGAGCGGCGGACGACCGACGTGCCGGGGGTTCCCGGTGAGACACCCGGCGAGATCGTGGCCGAGGTCGTGCGGCGGCTGGGCGAGCACCGCGTCTCCGCCTACGCGGTCGACGTCACCTCGCCCGACGTCGACGAGCTCGGCTTGAAGGTCGCCCGGGTGGTGACGCCCCAGCTCTGCGCGCTCGACGTCTTCGGCGCCGCCCCGTACCGGGGAGGCGAGCGGCTCTACCGAGCCGCCTTCGAGGCCGGCCTCGTCGACAAGCCATGCGCCTACGACGACCTGAACCCGCTCCCGCACCCGTACCCGTGAGCGCTCGTGCGCCGCTGACCGTGCTGTTCGGGACGTGGGTCTACGGCGGCGAGCCGGTCGGCCAGGACGACCCCGCCGAGCTGTTCCACGAAGCGTCCCGCTTCTATCCGGATGTCGTCGACACACACGCCGTGGGCGGAACGGTGCTCGCCCGCAGTCCCGAGCTCCAGGCCAGCGCCCACCGCGCCGTGCGCCGCCGAACCGGGTTGCCGGCGGTACCGCTGCCCGAGCCCCAGCCCACTCGCGCGCGTCTCGACACACTGGTCGCCGCACGGCGGTCGACCCGCGGGTACGGGGACGCACCGCTATCCCTGGCGCACCTTTCGACGCTGCTGCAGCGAAGCTACGGCGTCACGGGGGCACTCGGGTCGCAGCCATTCCGGGCCGCCCCGTCGGGTGGCGCGCTGTACCCGCTGGAGGTGTACGTGGCGGCGCAGCGCGTCGAGAGGCTCGAGGCGGCGCTCTACCATTTCGATCCGCTTCGCGCCGTGCTCGAGCGGATCCGCCCGCTCGGGAAGGACGAGCTGGCGGGTCTGACGCCGTACGACGAGCTCCTGGTACCGAGCGCTGCCGTCGCGATGATCTCCGCGGTCTTCTGGCGCTCGCGCTTCAAGTACGGCTCGCGCGCGTATCGCTTCGCGCTCCTCGAAGCCGGTCACGTGGCGCAGAACTTCCTCCTCACGGCGACGGGGCTCGGTCTCGCGGCCTGTCCCGTGGGCGGCTTCTACGACCGGAGGGTCGACGCGTTCCTCGGGATCGACGGGCTCTACGAGGCCCCGCTCTATCTCCTGCCCGTGGGAGCGAGGGGCCCGTGACCGCTGCACGACTCGCCTGGTGGACCACCACCGTCGTCCTGGCGATCGTGCTCGCCCCCGCGATCGACCCGCTGTTCGATCAGAGGGACGCCGCAGTGCCGCTGGGGGTCTGCGCCGGTGCCATGCTGTTCGCCGCACTGGCCCGGAAGAGGCTCTCCGCGGCGGCGCTCGCAAGCGTGCCGCCCGGAAAGCTGCTCGCCCGCAGCGTCGCTCTGACGTTCAAGGCGGCCCACGAAGAGGCTGTCTGGCGGGCCGTCGCGCTCGGGTTCCTCGTCGGCCCGATCGGCCGGGCCGGCGCGCTTGCGGTGAGCACCTTTCTCTTCGCCGCTGCCCACGTGAACCGCCTCGGGGCACGTGCGGCGCAGCACCTCGCGACCGGCGTCGTCTTCGGGCTTGCGTACCTCGTGACCGGAAGGCTCGAGACGGCGATCGGCGCCCATGCGACGTACAACGTCTTGATCGGCGCCGGGCTCCTGACCGGAATGGACATGTTTACAAGCGGCACTAGCGCCCGATCCCCCCGCTTCGTACGATCGCCCGACTCCCCTCTTCGCCTTCGCGCCCGGGGTGTGCCGCCCGCCGTGCCAGCCTCGATAGCCAGCCTCGACGCCGTCTCGAAGTCGTTCGGGGCGGTCCGCGCCCTCGACGGAGTCGATCTCGAGCTCCGGCCCGGCGAGATCCTGGCGCTGCTCGGGCCGAACGGCGCAGGCAAGTCCACGGCGGTCTCGCTGCTGCTCGGCCTGCGCCGACCCGATTCGGGGCGGGCGCTTCTCCACGGACGCGACCCGCGCGACCCCGAATCCAGACGCAAGGTAGGCGTGGTACTGCAGGACGTCGGGTTCCCGCTGTCGCTCCGCGTCCGCGAGGCCGGTGAGTTCGTCCGGGCCCACTTCCCCGAGGCCCCCGCGAAGGCCCCCGCGACGGATGCCGTGCTCGAGCGGTTCGGCCTGGTCGGCCTGTCCGAGCGCGTCGCGCTCGGCCTCTCCGGCGGCGAGAAGCGCCGCCTGGCGGTCGCACTCGCGCACGCCGGAGATCCGCAGACGTTGTTCCTCGACGAGCCCACCGCGGGTATGGACGCGACGGCCCGCCGAGCGCTGCTCCGCGACATCGCATCCTTCGCCGCAGACGGCGGTGCGGTGCTCCTGACCACACAGCAGCTCGCCGAGGCCGAAGAGGTCGCCTCTCGCGTCGTGATGCTGGTACGGGGCCGCATCCTTCTCGAGGGAACGGTCGCGGACGTCCGGGCACAGGCCGGTGTTGCCAAGGTGACGGTGCGGGCCGAGAAGCTGCCGCGGCTGCCGAGCGTGGCGTCCGTCGAGTCGAGCCTCGATCGGCATGTCGTCTACGTCGAGGACGCGGATGCGTTCGTCGCGGGCCTCGTCCGCTCGGGGGTCGCCTTCCGCGACCTCGAGGTGACGCACGTCAGCCTCGAGGACGCGTTCGTGTCGCTCACCCGGGGCCCCGAGAAATGAGACTCGCCCTTGCGTACGCGAAGATGGAGACGATCCAGTACGGCAGGTACACGCCGTATTCCGTTCCGACGCTCGCGCTACCGGCCGTGCTGATGCTGGTCTTCGGTCACCAGGTCGTCCAGGACGAGCCCGAGCGGATGGTCGCCGGGTTCGCCGCGACCGCGCTCATCACGGTCGCGCTCTTCCAGTTCGGCGTGGGGATCGCGATGGGCCGAGTAACGCCGTGGGAGACCTATCTGCGCACGCTCCCGGCGGGCGCCGCCACCCGCATCGCCGGCCGCATCCTGTCGGCTCTCGTGTTCGCGGTCGCGACCGTCACGATCGTGATGGCGGTGGGCACTGCGGCATACGGAGCCGGGTTCGCCCCCTGGCGATTCGGCGCGCTGATTCTCGTGCTCGTGCTCGGCAGCGTGCCGTTCGGCCTCGCGGGGATCGCGCTCGGGTACTGGCTGCCACCGCGGTCGGCGATGCCGATCGCGAACATCGTCATCGTCCCGGTGATCGTCATGGGGTTCCTCTGGACCCGACCCCCGGACGACTTTCCGAGAAGCGCCGACATCGCCTCGCAGCTCACACCCACCCGCAGCTGGGCTGAGGTGCTCGACTCCGTCTCGACCGGCGACCATCCGCTGCCGCTGCACCACGTCGCGGCGCTCGTCGGATGGACGGCCGCGTTCTTCGCGCTCGCGTGGTGGGGATACCGGCGCGACGAAGGAGAGCAGTTCGAGTAGCTACCAGACGGCGCGGAGCAGGCCCTCGACGTCGTCGGCCGTCACCGGACGCGGATTGACGCGCGCGCCGGCCCGAGCCGCGATCAGCTCCGCGAGCTCGCCGAGCCCGGCCTCGGGGACGCCTAGGTCGCGCAGCCGGCCGAAGCCGCCGAGCGCCGCGAGCTCCTTGACCCGGCTCGGCGCGTCGTTTGTCCCGAGCGCCCGTCCGAGCCGTTCGACCGCGTCGGGGACGACCTCCGCGTTGAACCGCAGCGCGACCGGGAGGCACACGGCATTCGCCGACCCCTGGGGCACGCCGTAGCGGCCGCCGATGCCCTGCGCCATCGCGTGCGCGAGGCAGACGCCCGACTCCGCGAGCGCGAGAGCCGCGCGGTGCGCCCCCTCGAGCAGACGAGATCGTCCGTAGATGCCGTCGAGACGCTCGACGACGATCGGCAGGGCGTGGCCGATCGCGGTCGCGCCCGTGTCGGCATGCCGCGCCGCGCGCGGTGCGGCGTCGGGGTGGTAGTACGCCTCGGCGCAGTGCGCGAGTGCGTTCATCGAGGTGCCGACCGTGACCTCGAGCGGAAGGCCGAGCGTCAGCTCGGGGTCGTAGATCGCAGCGATCGGCGTCGCGCGAGGCTCCGAGCCGCCGCCCTTTCGCCCGGGGGCGAGGAGCAGGCCGTAGAACGGCGTCCACTCCGCGCCGGCATAGGTCGTCGGCACGGCGACGATCCGCGGCAGGTCCGCGTGACCGGTCTCGAGGATCTCGACGACGACGGCCTTGCACGTGTCCATCGCACTTCCGCCGCCGAGGCCGACGAGACCGTCCGCGTCGAGCTCGACCGCCAGCGCGGCAGCCTCGCGCACCGTCTCGACCGGGACGTGCGGGCGGACGTCCTCGTAGACGCCGACGACCGGAAGCGTCCCGGCCGACGCCGCGCCTCGGCGCGTGGTCACGAGCACAGGCCGCTCGATCTCGGCCTCCGCGCAGACCTCGGCGAGCTCGGAGAGGGAACCCGCGCCGTAGCGCATGATCCGCAGCGGACGGTCGCTGCTCACGCTGCTCATGCCGGCTCGCCGGCCCGGGCCGCGGCGAGCGCGGCCGCCCGTGCCTGTGCGAACTTCGCGAAGGCGTCGGCGATCCGGCTCGTCAGCCGCCCCGTTCCCCGCGCCAGGGAGATCTCGCGCCGGCCGTTCATCCCGAGGACGCGAGCCTCCGCGAGCGCGCCCGTGGCAAGGTCGGCCTCCACCGCGGCGCGGGAGATGAACGTCACGCCGTAGCCGGCGAGCACCGCACTCCGCACCGACTCCTGCAAGCCCAGCTCGAGCCTGAGGTCGAGGTCGCGCAGCCGCAGCCCGAGCCGCCTGAGCTCGTCCTCGACGATCCGCCGCACTCCCGCGCCTTCCTGCATGACGACAAGTGTCTCCGAAACGAGCTCGTGCACGTCGACCTCACGGTTCGCGAACCGGTGTCGCGGCGGGCAGACGAGCACGACCTCGTCGTACGCGAACGGCTCGTAGCGGACGCCGCGGTGGCGCGGCGCCGCACCGACGATGCCGAGCTCGAGCCGCCTCTCGGCCACGAGCTCGACGACGGTACGCGTGTCGTGGACCTCGAGAGAGACGCGCACGCTCGGGTTCGCGGCCTGGAACTCGCAGAGCAGCTGCGGGACGACGATCGCCGCCGGCCCCGTCGACGCCCCGATCGCGAGCGAGCCCGCGAGCTCCCCCTCCGCCTCTGCGGCGAGCTCGTCGAGCACCTGCGCCTCGAGGGTGAGCAGGCGCTGCGCGCCGCGATAGAGCCGGCTTCCGGCCTCGGTCGGCTCGACCCGCCTGCCCGAGCGATCGAGGAGCCGGGTTCCGAGGCGCTTCTCGAGCGCCCGCACCTGGAGGGAGACCGCCGGCTGGGTGACGCCGAGCTGCTCTGCCGCCTGGGAGAACGAGCGGCGCTCGACGACCGCGCAGAATGCGGCGAGCTGACGCGTATCCATAAGCAAAGCTTATCCCAGAACGCATCGATCGCGGCACCGAGCGGGCTCCGCGAGGATACGCGCGAGATGCGCGTGTGGATCGACGTCACGAACTCGCCGCACGTGGTGTTCTTCCGCCCGCTGGTCGAGCTCCTGCGCGGCCGGGGTCACGAGGTGACGGTCAGCGCTCGCGCGTTCGCGCAGACGCTCGAGCTGCTCGACGACGCGGGACTGGAGCACACCGTGGTCGGCCCCCCGCACGGTGGCCCGTCACGGGCGGCGAAGGTCCGTGCGATGGGCGGGCGACTACGGGCCCTGCGGCGGTTCGCGCGGGGGAGAGGATTCGACGTCGCCCTGTCGCACGCGTCGCACGAGCTGCCGCTCGCGGCTCGCTCGCTCGGGGTTCGCTCGGCCTACGCCTTCGACTACGAGTTCGCCCACGCGCAGCACGCGCTCGGCTGCCGCGCCGCGACCCGTGTCGTCGTGCCCGACGCGATCCCAGAGGCTCGCCTCGATCGGCTCGGCGCGCGCGAGCGGAAGGTGCGCCGCTATCCCGGGCTCAAGGAGGAGTACTACCTCCGCGGCTTCGAGCCCGACGAGCGTGTCCTCGAGGAGCTCGCGCTCGACCGGGCGCGCGTCGTCGCGGTCGTCCGGACCCCACCGGAGGTCTCGCTCTACCACCGCCACGGGAGCCCCCTCTTCACGTCGGTCCTCGACCGCCTGGGCGCCGACCCTGACGTGCAGGCGGTCGTCCTCCCGCGGACCGCCGCGCAGCGCGAGGCGATCACGGCGCTCGCTCTTCCGTCGCTCGTCGTGCCGGAGCGCGCGGTCGACGCGCTCAGCCTCGTCGCGCTCGCGGATCTCGTCGTCTCGGCCGGGGGGACGATGAACCGCGAGGCGGTCGCGCTCGGGACGCCCGTCTACACGACCTTCGCGGGTCGCCTCGGCGCAGTCGACGAGCGGCTGATCGCAGAAGGCCTCCTGCGGCCGCTCGCCTCGGCCGAGCAGCTGGCCGTTGGGCGAAAGCCATCACGAGCCGCCGATCGCGTCGACCGCGATCCCGCGGTGCTGCTCGACCTCATGCTGTCCGCGCTGGCGTGACCACGGAGGCCGCGGTCTCGTCGAGCCGCGTGACGAAGCCGGGGCCGCCGCCGAAGAGGCAGTGGTCGACGTTCAGCACCCGTCCGTCGCTCGAGGCCAGGGGCTCGGCGATCGCGCGCGGGTCCCGCCCGAGCACCGAGGCGATCGGTGTGTGCCCGTGGACGATCCGTGAGCCGCCGAACGTCGCGAGCATCGCGTCGACGACCGCCGGGTCGGCGAGCCGCATGCGGTCGCAGAGCGCCTCGAGGAGCTCGTCGAGCGACGCGGGATCGCCCGAAGCCAGGACCGAGGAGACCCGAACGTTCACCTCGTCGACCGACCGTCCGTAGTCGAGGTAGGCGTCGGTGTCTGCGTGGAGGACGAGCCATTCGCCCTCGCGCGCGATCGCGGGCCGGGCGACCAGCCAGTCGACGTGCTCCTGCGTGAGGGAGCGAAGATCGCGACTGACTCCCCCGTTCGCGAGCCAGACGTCCGCGAACGTCGTGCCGGGGGACCCCGTGTCCTCCGGCCCGACGAGGTGGACGGAGAGGAGGAACGCCTCGTGGTTGCCGAGCAGGCACCGCGCGCGGCCGTCGCTCTCTCGCTCGAGGCGCCGGACGAGGTCGATCGCGCCGATCCCGTCAGGGCCACGGTCGACGAGGTCGCCGAGGAGCCACAGCACGGCGTCGCCACCCGTCCAGCGCTCGGCCGCGTCCAGGAGGCCGGCCTCCCGCAACAGCCCCACGACGACGTCGCGATGCCCGTGGACGTCGCCCACGACGAACAGCGGTCGCATGGAGGGCTACCCGACGCGTTCCGACTCGGTCGCGGCGGGCTGCGCCGAGGATCCGACGAGCCTGCTGAGCGAGCCGACGAGCTCGAGCGTGTCCCCGTCCGCGACCAACCGCTCGAGCCGTGAGAGCTCGCCCTCGAGCCACGTTGCGTCGACCGGAGGCTGGGTGATGAGGTCGATCTTCGGATAGGGGCTCGGGGAGACGACCTCGCCCTCCCCGACCAGCTCCTCGTGCAGCTTCTCGCCCGGCGCCGGCCCGACGAACTCGATCGCGATGTCCATGCCGGGCTCCTTGCCGGAGAGCCTGATCATCCGCTCCGCGAGGTCGACGATCCGCACGGGCTCGCCCATGTCGAGCACGTACACCTGGCCGCGGCCGCCGATCGCGCCCGCCTGGACGATCAGCTGCACGGCCTCCGGGATCGTCATGAAGAAGCGGGTCATCTCCGGGTGCGTCACGGTGACGGGGCCGCCGCGGGCGATCTGCCGCCGGAAGATCGGGATCACGGAGCCCGACGAGCCGAGGACGTTGCCGAACCGGACCGCCACGAACCGCGTGTCGACGCCCTCCCGGTTCCCCCACGCCTCGACGATCCACTCGGCGACGGCCTTGGACTGCCCCATCACCGTCTTCGGGTTGGCGGCCTTGTCCGTGGAGACGAGCACGAACCGCTTGGCGCCGTACTCGATCGCGACGTCCGCGATCACGCGCGTCGCCAGGGTGTTGTTGCGAACGGCCTCGAGCGGGTTTGCCTCCATCATCGCGACGTGCTTGTACGCCGCTGCGTGGAAGACCACGCCGGGGCGGTACTTGTCGAAGACCTGGCGGAGCTTGACGGGGTCCTTCACGTCGCCGACGACCGCCGCCGCCGCGAGGAAGCCTCGGTCGCGGACGAGCTCGCGCTCGATCTCGAAGAGCGCGGGCTCGGCGTTGTCGACGAGCACGAGCTTCGCGGGCGCGATCCGCGCGATCTGGCGGCAGAGCTCGGAGCCGATCGAGCCGCCGGCGCCGGTGACCAGCACGACCTCGCCCGTGAGGTAGCCGGAGACCGAGGCGAAGTCGAGCTCGACCGGCTCGCGTCCGAGGACGTCCTCGACCTCGACCGGCCGAAGCTGACGGGCAAGGTCGGCGTCGCCGGAGACGAGCTCGGCGATGCTGGGCAGCGTCTTCACGGGCACCCTCGACTTCCTCGTCGTCTCCACGATGCGGGCCCGAAGCTGGCCGGAGGCGCTCGGAATCGCGATCAGCACCTCCTCGGGACGGCGCTCGCGCACGATTCGTTCGAGGTCGTCGACCGTGCCGAGCACGCGCACGCCGTGGAGGCGCAGGTTGCGCTTGCGCGGATCGTCGTCGACGAGCCCGATCGCGGTGTACCCGAGCGACGGACTGCGCTGCATCTCCTTGACGACGAGCTGTCCCGCGTCTCCCGCCCCCACGACGACGACGTCCTTGCCGCGCGTGACGATCCGGCCCGGAAGCGGCCGCTCGATCAGCGTCCGCGCGAGAAGCCTCGTGCCGGCGACGAACGCGAGGCAGAGCAGCAGGTCGACGAACCACACGCCGCGGGGGACGGCGACCCGGTGGACGTTGAACAGCGTGAAGACGAGGAACACCGCGACCGACCCGAGCACGACTCCGCGGAGCACCGCCCACATGTCCCGGGTCGAGACGTAGCGCCACCAGCGGTTGTAGAAGCCCGACAGCGCGAAGACGGGGAGCTTCACCGCGACGACGAGCAGGACGATCGACCAGTCGAGGTAGCGGTCGTAGTAGACGGGCCGGCCCTGGTCGAAGCGGAGTCCCCACGCGAGCCACCAGGCGGTCGCGACGATCGCGGCGTCGACGGCGACCTGCCAGATCGAGTGCCGGTTGACGGGGCTCCGCACGGCTACGCCTGGACGGCGACGCCGACGGCCGCCCGCACCGCCGCGACGACCTCGGCCTGGCGGTCGGCGTCTATGCCGGCCCACATCGGCAGCGCGAGGTTCTCGGTGGCGGCACGCTCGGTTTGGGCGAGCGAGCCCGGCTCGTAGCCGAGGAAGCGCATCGCCGGCTGCAGGTGCGTGGGCGTCACGTAGTAGGCGGCGCAGCCGATCCCCCGCTTCTGCAGGGCGGCGACGACACGGTCGCGCTCGGCCGTGCGCACGACGTACATGTGGTAGACGTGGCCAGGCTCGTCGGGCGGCAGCTCCACCGCGTCTCCGAGCCCGAGTTCCGCGTAGCGCACGGCTGCCTCGCGGCGGGCTGCGTTCCAGCCCGCCAGCTCGGGGAGGAACACGCGGAGCATCGCCGCCTGGACGGCGTCGAGCCTCGAGTTCGTGCCGACGAGCTCGAACGTCCGCTTGTCGCGGGAGCCGTGGAAGCGCAGCATGCGGATCCGCTCGGCGATGACGTCGTCGGTGCTGGTGACGAGCCCCCCGTCGCCGAGCGCGAAGAGGTTCTTCGTCGGGAAGAAGCTGAACGTCGAGCACACGCCGGTGGTCGCGATGCCCTCGGCGCCGAATGCCTGCGCGGCGTCCTCGAGGAGCGGGACGCCGAGGGCAGCGAGCTCGGCGAGCGCTGCGGGACGCCCGAAGAGGTGCACCGGCATGATGGCCTTCGTCCGCCCGGTGAGGCGCGACGCCACGTCCGCCGCGTCGAGGTTGAGGGTGACGGGGTCGATGTCCGCGAACACCGGCGTCGCGCCGACGCGGGCGATCGCCTCCGCGGTCGCGTAGAAGGTGAAGGAAGGACAGATCACCTCGTCACCGCGCCCGACGCCCATCGCCTCGAGCGAGAGCACGAGCGCGTCGGTTCCGTTCGCGACGCCGATGGCGTGCGGCACGCCGAGCGCCGCCGCAGCCTCGGTCTCGAAGGCCTCCACCTCCGGCCCGAAGATGAAGCGTCCCGACTCGAGCACTGCCCCGAACCGCTCCTGGAGCACGGGGATGAGCGGCGCGTACTGCGCCTTCACGTCGACGAGCGGGATCACGGGGGCGAGTGTACCCGGCCCTACGCAGGGAAATCCTGACGAGCCGGCGCGTCCGTCGGCCGGCGCCGGCGTCGCAGCCGATACCAGGCGAAACCTGCAGCAAGTGCGATCACGCCGGCGACGATCACGTACTCGACGTAGTGGAAGGCCTCGTCGATCTGCTCCCAGCTCGCCCCCGCCGCCCAGCCGGCCCCCGCGAACGCGAAGCACCAGATCGCCGAGCCGAGCAGCGTCAGCCAGACGTAGGGGCCGAACCGCGCTCGGAAGACGCCCGCGGGGACGGAGATGAACGAGCGCATCACGGGGGTGATGCGACCGAGGAACACGGCCCACCCCTCCCAGCGGTCGAACCACCTCTCCGCCCTGTCGAGCTTCTCGGCGTTCAGATGGAGCCAGCGGCCGTGCCGCTCGAGCCAGGGTCTGCCGAGATAGTCGCCGACGCCCCAGCCCGCGATCGCGCCGACGAGATAGCCGAGCGTGCCGGCGATGGCCATCGCCAGGTAGGCGGGCAGCCCGCTCTCGAACTCGTGGCCGAAGAGGCTCACGGACTGGCCGGCGATCGCGCCGGATGCGATCGCGCCCGCGTAGACCATCACGAGCTCGCTCGCGGCCGGGAAGACCGCGTCGATCAGCATGAGGACGAAGACCGCGTAGAGGCCGTGGTTCCCGACGACCTCGGTGATCCAGTCGGTGATGTCGCTGAGGGCGGCGACGGGCATCGCCGCGGAAGGCTACCCGCGCGGGCCGGCGGCCTTGGTGACCGCGACCGCGTCACGGAGCTCGGAGCGGCCGACGGTGCTGATCGCGACGACCCGCACCGTGAGAGCGCCCGCGACGCGCTTGCCGTTCTTCGCGAGCCCGTCCCAGACGACCTCGTGGTCACCCTGGTCGAGCGTCCCGCCCGGCGCGAGGCCGCCGCGGACGACGCGGCCCGTCTCGTCGACGATCGCGACGCCCACACGCGCCGGCCGGGCGAGCTTCCACGAGATCGTCATGTCCCTCCCGCCCGGCGGGACGGCCCACCGCTTCGGCGCGCGGACGAAGCCCAGCGTGTCGTCGACGACGAAGCTCCGCGTGATCGTCGATGCACGGCCGAGGTCGTCGGTCGCGCTCAGCTCGAGCGACCAGTCTCCGACCGCCGCGGCTCCGGCGCCCGTGGCTGCAGCCGCGGTGCTCGGGAAGGGCACCGGGTAGGAGCCGGGCTGCTGCTCGGCCGGCGGGAGCGTCGTCGTGGCGCCGCCGGGGCCGTTGAGCGTCGCGGTCACCGTCGACGGGCGGTAGACGCGATACCTGAGGTCCGGCGCGTCGTCGACGCCGTCGCCGTTCGGCGAGACGAGCGCCGGCGGTTCGGAGGCGAAGACGCCCTGGTACTCGAGCATCAGCGCGGTCGAGATGCGCCGCTCGCGACCGTCCGAGGGACGGTTGAGGAGCGTCCCGTCGAAGGCCATCGTCGTCGACCCTCCGCTGTCGAGCGCCATCCCGGTGACGGCGCCGAGGCGGACGAGCGCCTGCGCGAGCTCGAAGTTGGTCAGCCCGACGCTGTACCCGGGCTGGCGCCCGTCGACCGCGACGAGCACGATCCGCCCGTCCGCGAGCTGCCCGACGGCGCTGCGCGGCGCGCGCTGACCGAGCTGGTTCGTCGTGAACGACTCGCCCGCCCGGAACACCGGCGCGCCTGCGCGCACGATCTGCGGGCCGCCGCCGACCGCGGCGACGATCCCCGGCCAGTCGGGCTTGAACGAGAGGCCGATCGTGATCGGCGCGCCGACCGACGCCTCCTGGCGCAGGATCGATGCGGCGGCACCGCGGGCGAGGAGCACCGCACCGCCCGCCGGGATCGCCACCGGGCTCGAGCCCGAGCGAAGCTCGGCGACCGGGGCCGAGAGGCCGACCGACGGGATCGCGTCGGGGAACGGGAACAGGATCGCGGCGGCGCTCCCCGCGATCGGCGGCGTCGCCGGGCCGTAGGCGTCCGTGAAGAGGGCCACGCGGCCGACCTTCGGCGCCGCGTTGAGGAGCGAGAGGACGTGCGGACCGGCGCCGGCGTCCCACGACCCCGAGAATCCGACGCGGCGGACGTCGAGCGTCCCGTCCGTCGTGATCCCGGCGCTCGCGCGGCTTCCGTTCGGCGGGGCGAGGAGCTGCCCCTCGCGCATCACCATCCCCGACGGCCGCCCGGTCGCGAGCGCGAAGAAGTCCCCGTTGATGCCGGCGGTCGCGGCGGAGGACTGGAGCCGTCGCTGCATCGAGGTGAGCGTCTCCCGCCCGACGATCGTGTCGTTCGAGACGACGGGCTCGAGCGACGTCAGCCCGCCCGGACGCGGCCCGCGGAGCACGTTGATCGCGACGGGGCCGTGCGGCGTGAACTGGACGTCGGTCTCGTACGTGACGCCTGGCCACAGCTCGCGCGGCGCGGCATGGCCCGTCGGCGCGAGGAGCGCGGTCGCGACGAGCGAGACGAGGAATGTGACGGCGAGGCGGCGCATCGAACCCCGGACGAGGCTACCCCAGCCCTCGGGAGAGTCCTCCCCGTCCTCATCGTTTCCGTACATCGGCAGTGCACGGGGCCCACGGCAGGCGGTCAGAAGACGCGCACCTCGCGGTACAGGGTGTCGCGCTGGACCGGCGTCCTGCCGAGCGAGCGGATCAGGTGGACGAGCTCGTCGACGGACGTCCGGTGCGTGGTCCCGGCGGCGGAGACGACGTTCTCCTCCATCATCACCGAGCCCATGTCGTCCGCGCCGAACCCGAGCGCGACCTGACCGATCTTCATCCCCTGCGTCACCCACGACGACTGGATGTGCGGCACGTTGTCGAGGTAGATCCGCGAGACGGCCTGGGTGAGCAGGTAGTCGAAGCTCGTCGGCATCGTCTCCCGCGGCACGAGCGCGCCGAGGCGGTTGCCGTCGTCCTGGAACGTCCACGAGATGAACGCGCGGAACCCGCCCGTCTGGTCCTGCAGGTCGCGTACGCGCCGCATGTGCTCGACCCGCTCGGCGACGGTCTCGACGTGCCCGTACATCATCGTCGCCGTCGTCGACATCCCGAGCCGGTGCGCCTCCCGCATCACGCCGAGCCACTCGTCGGACGTCGTCTTCTTCGGCGCGATGATCGTGCGGACGCGGTCGACGAGGATCTCGCCGCCGCCGCCCGGCAGCGAGTCGAGGCCCGCGTCGCGCAGCCGGGCGAGCGTCTGCGGGATCGTGAGCTTCGAGCGGCGCGCGATGTGCTGGACCTCGGGCGGCGACAGCGCGTGGAGATGGATCGGGTAGCGCGCCTTGATCGAAGAGAAGAGGTCGACGTAGTAGTCGATCCCGAGATCCGGATGATGGCCGCCCTGCATGAGGAGCCCCGTCCCGCCGATCGCGAGTGTCTCCTCGATCTTCTTGAAGATCACCGGCTTCGGGAGCACGTACGCCTCGCGTGTGTCGCCCGGCGAGCGGTAGAAGGCGCAGAAGTCGCAGTCGGTGACGCAGACGTTCGTGTAGTTGAGGTTCCGGTCGACGATGAACGTGATCCGCGACGGGTCGTGCTTGCGGTTCCGGATCTCGTTCGCGACCCGCCCGACCGAGACGAGGTCGCGCGACCCGAGCAGCGCGAGCGCCCCGTCGTCGTCCAGGCGCTCCCCGTCGAGCACCCGCTCGAGGATCTGCGCGACCGGAGGCGAGCCGGCGAGCGTGGTCATGCGACCGGGACCTCGTCCTGGATGAAGCGGAGCTCGGGCACCTGGGCCAGCTCGCCCACGTCCCGGGCCATCTCGAGGAACGTGTAGAGGCCGGCGCGCTCGCGCGGGCCGAAGCTGTAGCGAAGCTTCTCGAAGTAGCGCGCGAGGAATCCCGCCGGATAGCCGTAGCGGGCGCTCGCCTCGTGCGCGAGGCGCTCGGGCTCCGAGCGGGCGAGCCGAACCGACGCGACCAGCGCCTCCTGGAGCTCGCCGAGCCCGTCGACCACCGGCTCCGGCGCGGCCCACACGGCGAACACCATCGGCAGGCCCGTCCGCTCGAGCCAGAGCCGGCCGAGATCGTGGTGCGGCGTCGGGTCCTCGAACGCGCTCTGGAGCGCCGCGTCGCCGATGAGGAGCTTGGCGTCCGCCTCGGGCCACACCTCGAGCGGCACGAGCTCGGCGCGCGGCAGGAGCACCTTCGTGAGCACGACCGAGGTCGCGCTCTCGGGCGTCACCGCGACCGACCGGACGCGGCCGAGCGGGAGGCGCGTGACGAGCTGGATCGAGTCCACTGCGCCCTCCGACGACACGCAGAGCCGCGGAAGCAGCCGCAGGCGCGACGCGTCCCGCGCATATGCGATCGAGGAGATCGGCGCGATGTCGATGTCGCCCGCGAGCAGCATTCGGTTGAGCTCGGTGGGGACGCCGCTGATCTCCTCCACGTCGGACGTCAGCCGGTGGAAGACCGGGGCCATGTTGACGTACGAGATGCGCCCGAGCCGGATCACGCTGCGGCTCGCGCGGGCCACCGGCGGAGCTCGTTGTAGAGCGTGTCGCGCTGCACCGGAATACGTCCGGCCTCGCTCACGAAGCGAGCGAGCTCGCCGATCTTCTGCTCCGTACCGGCGGACGCGCCGGCCGCCTGGAAGATCGCCTCGCGCATCACCGTGCCCTGCACGTCGTTCGCGCCGAAGTGGAGCGCGACCTGCGCCATCGGCATACCCATCATGATCCAGTAGGCCTTGATGTTCGGCACGTTGTCGAGCATCAGACGGCCGAAGGCGAGCATCTTCAGGTCGTCGGCGCCGGTCGTGTGCCGCCACCCGCGCCGTTCGAAGACGGTGTGCTCGGGATGGAACGCCAGCGGGATGAAGGCGAGGAACCCACCCGTCCGGTCCTGCTGCTCGCGGAGGCGGAGGATGTGGTCGACGCGCTCCTCGTACGTCTCGACGTGGCCGTACAGCATCGTGCAGTGCGTCGGGATCCCGAGCCGGTGCGCGGTGTCGTGGACGTGGAACCAGACGTCCGCGTGCTCCTTGCCGGGCGCGACGAGCGCGCGCACGCGGTCGGCGAAGATCTCCGCACCCCCGCCGGGGAGCGAGCCGAGGCCTGCGGCCTGGAGCTCGCGCAGCACCTGCTCGTGCGTGAGCCCCGACAGGGTCGTCATGTGGTGGATCTCGGAGGCCGTGTAGCACTTGAGATGCACGTCCGGGAGCGCCGACTTGAGCGCGCGAATGGTGTCGACGTAGAAGTCGAAGCCGACGTGCGGGTTCTCGCCGTTGACCATGTGGATCTCGGTGAACCCGCTCGCCCCGTGCTGCTGCACGGCGTCCGCGACGAGCTCGTCCGCCGTGATCGTGTAGGCGTGCTCCTGCTTGCGCGTCGCGGCGAAGGCGCAGAACTTGCATT
>DASXAW010000094.1:0-9431 GCA_036406535.1 Gaiella sp. | reverse complement strand
GGCGCTTCAGCGTCTCCACACATGTCAGGCGTTCTCTAGTACGAGATGGCAATCCAGACACCAGTTGCTCCCTCTCGCGGCGAGCGCGAGCGGGAAGAGATCACCTCCTGGCGGATCGAGCGCCTCCAGGCGGCCGGCTACGACGCCGAGGCCGCGATCGTGATCGCGCTCGACCGTGACGTCGATCTCCACCGCGCGGTCTCGCTGCTCGAGCGGGGCTGCCCGCCCGACCTGGCGCTGCAGATCCTCTTCTAGCTGCGGCCGCGGCCGCTCGCGGCCGCCGCGGCGCGGAGGCGTTTCGCGTGCGCTGCGCTGGGCTGTCCCCGCTCGAGGCGCCACGACCAGTTGCCGTGCGTCGTGCCGGGTCGGTTCATCCGCGCCTCGTTCCCGAGCCCGAGGACGTCCTGCATCTGGACGATCGCGAGCGCGCACCGCGAGGAGAGCGTCGCCTCGACGAGGCGCCACGCATCCTCCTCGCCGAACGCGCCCGCGAGTGTCTCGGTGTCGTGCGTCGACGTGTACACGACCTGTTGGGCGCGGTGGTTCTCGGGGCGATGCGGGTTGTCGCGCCGTCCCGTGAAGGCCCAGATCGTCACGGCCATGCCGGGAAAGCCGAGCGCGTCGCGGAGCGCCCGCACGTCGGGGGTGATGACCCCGAGATCCTCCGCGACGACCGGCAGGTCGCCGAGCTCCGCGCGCGCCGCGTCGAAGACCGCGCGGCCGGGCCCGGGACGCCAGGCGCCTCCGCGGGCGCTGCGGGCGGCCGCCGGGACCGCCCAGTACGCCGCGAACCCGCGAAAGTGGTCGATCCGGAAGAGGTCGGCGAGCGCCAGCGCCCGGCGCATCCGCTCGATCCACCAGCGGTAGCCGGTGCGGGCGAGCTCGTCCCAGTCGTAGAGCGGGTTGCCCCAGAGCTGGCCGCTCCGGCTGAGGGCATCCGGCGGGGCCCCCGCGACCGCCTCGCCGAGCGAGAGGAACAGGTCGGGATGCGCCTGGTGGTCGCAGCCGCCGGCGGCGACGTAGATCGGGAGGTCGCCGACGAGGCGAACGCCGCGCCTGGACGCGTACGCGCGGAGGGCGTCCCACTCCCGCGCGAAGCGCACCTGCTCCTCGAGGGCGCCGGAGCCCGCGAACGCCACCCAGTCGTCCAGCCAGGCACGCTCACGGGAGCGGAACCGACGCGCCTCCCCGGCGGCGACCGCCGCGTCGGGATCGGCGAGTAGCCCACTCCAGCCGGCAAAGGCGGACGCCGAGGCGTACGGGGAGCCGAACGCGTCCGGCGGGTTGAGCGGCAGCACCTGCCACCAGCCCGCGCCCGCCTCCTCCAGCCAGTCGACGAACGCGTAGGCCTCCGGCCCGAGCCGGCCACCCGGCAGCGACGTCGGGTGGAGCTGGACCCCGAGTGACCGCTCCAAGCGCACGGCTGAACTGTTTACCGTGTGCCCGGCATGCCCGGAGGGCGGATCGTGATCTCCGACGTCTCGCCGCAGGTCGACTGCGGCCGCTGGCCGACGAAGGCCTGCGTGGGCGACCACGTCCCCGTCGCCGCGACGATCGTGCGCGACGGGCACGAGCCGCTTCGCGCGGTCGTCCGGCATCGCCGCGGCAGGGCGCGCTGGCGCGAGGAACCCCTGCGGTTCCTCGGCAACGACCGCTTCGCGGGGTCGTTCACCGTCGACGCGGTCGGCCGGTGGGAGTTCGAGGTGGAAGCCTGGGTCGACCGGCACGCAGCATGGCTCGACGAGCACGACCGCAAGGTCGCCGCGGGTCAGACCGACCTCGCCGGCGAGCTCGCCGAGGGCGAGGCGCTGTTCGGCCCCGGCGCGGTCGAGGAGTGGCGCGAGGCGGCCGACGGGCTTGCCGCGGACGACCGCGGCGAGGCGTCACGCAGCGATCCGCTGCCGGTCGAGGTCGAGCGCGAGCGAGCGCGCGCGGGCGCCTGGTACGAGCTGTTTCCCCGCTCATGGGGCGGGCTCGCAGGCGTCGTGGACGCGGTGCCCGCGCTCGCAGAGCACGGGTTCGACGTCCTCTACCTCCCCCCGATCCATCCCATCGGCGCCACGAACCGGAAGGGCCGCAACAACGCCGAGCGGGCGGCGCCGGGCGACGTCGGCAGCCCGTGGGCGATCGGGGCGTCCGCGGGCGGCCACGACGCGATCGACCCGGGGCTCGGAGACGACGACGACCTCGCGGCTCTCGTCGACGCGCTCCACGGCCACGGGATGGAGCTCGCGGTCGACCTCGCCCTCCAGACCTCGCCCGACCACCCGTGGCTCCGTGAGCACCCCGAGTGGTTCCAGCGCCGTCCCGACGGCTCGCTCAAGTACGCCGAGAACCCGCCGAAGCGCTACCAGGACATCCACAACTTCGACTGGGACACGAAGGGCCGCAAGGCGCTCTGGGAGGCGGTCCGGGCGGTCGTCCTGCGCTGGTGCGAGGCCGGCGTCACGGTGTTCCGCGTCGACAACCCTCATACGAAGCCGGTGCCGTTCTGGGAATGGCTGATCGCCGAGGTTCGCAAGAAGCACCCGGAGACCGTCTTTCTCTCCGAGGCGTTCACGCGGCCGGCGATGATGACGCTGCTCGCGAAGGCCGGGTTCTCGCAGTCGTACACCTACTTCACCTGGAAGAACGCGAAGTGGGAGCTGGTCGACCTCGTCGAGGAGCTCCGGGAGTGGTCGCCCTACCTCCGCCCGAATCTCTGGCCCAACACGCCGGACATCCTCCACGCGACGCTCCAGCAGGGAGGGCGGCCCGCATTCGAGTGCCGCCTGGTGCTCGCGGCGACGCTCTCGCCGAGCTACGGCATCTACTCGGGCTACGAGCGCTGCGAGAACGTCCCGGTGCAGCCGGGCAGCGAGGAGTACCTCGACTCCGAGAAGTACGAGGTGCGCGAGCGCTCGTTCGAGGGGCCGCTCCTCCCGCTCGTCAAGCGCCTCAACGAGACCCGGCGCGCGCATCCGGCGCTCACCGCGGCCGGGCTCGAGCGGCTCACCTGGCTCGAGACCGAGAGCGAGCACCTCCTCGGCTACGCGCGCGAGCACGACGGGGACGTGGTGCTCACCGTGGTGAACCTCGACCCGTTCGCGATCCACGAGGGCGTCTGCGCCGTCCCGCCCTCGCTCGGGCTCCCGGACCCGGTCGACGTCGTCGACGCGCTCACGGGCGAGACGTACGCGTGGGGCGCGCGGAACTACGTGCGCCTCGGGCCGGGCCGCTCCCACGTGATGGTGCCCGCCCGGTGAGCACGTCGGCGGCCGAGCGCGCCGGCTCGGAGCACTGGTTCGAGTCCCAGCCGGACTGGTTCAAGACCGCGGTCTTCTACGAGCTCCATACGCGCGCGTTCTTCGACTCGTCCGACGACGGAACCGGGGACTTCCGCGGGCTGCGGCAGAAGCTCGACTACCTCGAGTGGCTCGGGGTCGACTGCATCTGGCTGCTGCCCTTCTATCCCTCGCCGCTGCGGGACGGCGGGTACGACGTCTCCGACTTCCTGACCGTGGCCCCCGAGTTCGGCACCGTGGACGAGTTCGCGGCGTTCGTCGAGGCGGCGCACGAGCGGCGGATGCGCGTGATCGCGGACTTCGTGATGAACCACACCTCGAACGAGCACCCGTGGTTCCAGGAGTCCCGCCTCGCCGCCGACTCGCCGAAGGCGGACTGGTACGTCTGGTCCGACACCGTGCACCGCTACGAGGACGCGCGGATCATCTTCGTCGACAGCGAGCAGTCGAACTGGACGTTCGACCCGGTTCGCGGCGCGTACTTCTGGCATCGGTTCTACAACCATCAGCCGGACCTGAATTACGAGAACCCGGAGGTCGGCGACGCGATCATCGACGCGTTGCGCTTCTGGCTCGACCTGGGGCTCGACGGCTTCCGGCTCGACGCCGTGCCGTACCTGTTCGAGGAGGAGGGGACGATCTGCGAGAACCTCCCGCGGACGCACGACTTTCTCAGGCGGGTTCGGGCGGAGGTGGACGCCGGGTATTCCGACCGGGTGCTGCTCGCGGAGGCGAACCAGTGGCCGGAGGACGTGGTCGACTACTTTGGCAAAGGTGACGAATGCCACATGGCGTTCCATTTCCCGGTGATGCCACGGATGTTCATGGCGGTCAGGCGGGAGGAGGCGCGGCCGCTCGTCGAGATCCTCGACCGCACGCCGGCGATCCCCGCCAACTGCCAGTGGGGCCTCTTCCTCCGCAACCACGACGAGCTGACGCTCGAGATGGTCACCGACGAGGAGCGGGACTACATGTACGCGGAGTACGCGAACGACCCGCGGATGAAGCTCAACCTCGGGATCCGCCGGCGCCTCGCGCCGCTCCTCGACGGCGGACGGGACGAGATCGAGCTGATGCACGCGATCCTCTTCTCGCTTCCCGGCACGCCGGTCCTCTACTACGGCGACGAGATCGGGATGGGCGACAACGTCTACCTCGGTGATCGCGACGGCGTGCGCACCCCGATGCAGTGGACGGGCGACCGGAACGGGGGCTTCTCGCGGGCCGACTTCGCGCAGCTGTTCCTCCCGCCGCTGATGGATCCGGTGTTCGGGTTCCAGGCGGTCAACGTCGAGGCCCAGCTTCGCTCACCCACATCGCTGTTGCGGTGGCTCCAGCGCTTCGTCGCGCTCCGCAAGCAGCACCCGGTGTTCGGGCTCGGCACGTACGAGGCGCTCGAGACGTCCAACTCGCGGGTCTTCGCCCACGTGCGCACCCACGACCACGACATCGTGCTGTGCGTCCACAACCTCGCCCGCTCGGCCCAGGCGGTCGAGCTCGACCTGGGGCGGTACGAGGGGCGCACGCCGGTCGAGATGACCGGCGGCACGCCGTTCCCCGCGATCGGGACGCTGCCGTACCTCCTCACGTTCGGGCCGCGGGGCTTCTTCTGGTTCCGGCTGCTCGAGGAGTCGCCCGATGCCTGACCCGACCGCGCTGACGAGCGACGAACTGCTCGGGCTCGTCCAGGACGCACGCTGGTTCGGCGCGAAGGACAAGACGCCCGAGGGCGCGGAGATCGTCGATCTCCCGGTCCGGGACCCGGTCGTCACGCTCGCGATGGTCGAGGTGCGCTTCGGGACGGGGACGCACGAGCACTACCTGCTCGACTTCGCCGCCGACGGCTCAGCCGACGTGCTCGAGCGGGCGGAGGTCGCCACGCGGCTCGCCGAGCTCTCGGGCGTGGAGGCCGACGGCGGCGCCGTGGAGTCGCTCGGGGTCGAGCAGTCGAACAGCTCCGTCGTGCTCGGCGGCGAGCACGTGCTCAAGCTCTACCGCCGCCTGGAGGCCGGGCCGAACCCCGAGATCGAGATGCTCCGCGCGCTCGCCGACGAGGGGTTCACGAACGCGCCGACCCTCGAAGGCGCGCTCGAGACGCCCGGGCCCCCGCTCGAGACGTCGCTGGTCTCCGTCACGCGCCGTGTCTCGGCGGAAGGAGGCGGTTGGGAGCTGACGGTCGAGTCGCTGAGCGACGACCCGTCGTGGCTCCCCGAGCGCGCATGGCGGCTCGGAGAGGTGACCGCGGGGCTGCACGGGGCGCTCGCGGCGCACGAGGACGACCTGTCCTTCGCCCCGGAGGAGCCGAGCTCCGAGTCGCTCCAGCTCTTCGCAGCGGCGATCGACGAGGAGATCTCCGCGACGTTCGGGGGGCTCCCCGAGGACGACGCCCTCGGGGCGGTCGCGCACCGGGCCGAGGATCTCCGCGACCTCGTCCACGAGCTCGCGGCGGTGGGGCCCGCGGGGCTCGCGATCCGCACGCACGGCGACTACCACCTCGGTCAGGTGCTCTGGTCGACGGATGCGGACTGGGTCGTGATCGACTTCGAGGGCGAGCCGGCCCGCTCGCTGCCCGAGCGCCGCCGGAAGCGCTCGCCGCTGCGCGACCTCGCCGGGATGACGCGCTCGTTCTCGTACGCCGCGGACGCGTCGCTCCTGCTCTGGGGCGTCGAGGCGCCTGCGGGATGGGTCGAGGCGTGCCGCGAGGCCTTCGTCGAGGGCTACCTCGCGTGCGCCGACGAGCGGCTGCTCCCGCCGAGCCGTGCGGGCTTCGACCGGCTGCTCGCGCTGTTCGAGCTCGAGAAGCTCGTGTACGAGCTCCGTTACGAGGCGCGGAACCGGCCCGACTGGGCCTCGATCCCGATCGTCGGCATGCTCCGCATGCTCGAGGCGGCCGCATGACCAGCTTCGGCGAGCTCGACATCCACCTGATCGGCGAGGGCCGCCACGAGCGCCTCTGGGAGCGCCTCGGCGCGCACGTCCTCGACGGCGAGGAGGGCGTCCGCTTCGCCGTGTGGGCGCCGAACGCTCGCGACGTGTCGGTCGTCGGAGACTGGAACTACTGGAGCGAGGGCGCCGATCCCCTCGAGGCGCAGGGAGCGTCGGGCGTGTGGTCGGGCGTCGCCGAGAACGCGCGCGAGGGTCAGAGCTACAAGCTCGCGGTGCGCGGGGCAGACGGCGTGGTCCGGCTCAAGGCCGACCCCGTCGCGTTTCGTGCGGAGGAGCCTCCCGGCACGGCGTCCCTCGTCTACCGCTCCACGTTCGAGTGGTCGGACGACGACTGGCTCGCGCGGCGGGGCGCGACCGATCCCCTCACAGCACCGCTCTCGGTCTACGAGGTGCACGCCGCGTCGTGGCGAGAGGGGCTCGGCTGGCGCGACCTCGCCGACGAGCTCGGCGAGCACGTGGAGGCGCTCGGCTTCACCCACGTCGAGCTCCTGCCCGTGATGCAGCACCCGTTCGGCGGCTCCTGGGGCTACCAGGTGACCGGCTTCTACGCCCCGCAGGCGACGCTCGGGACGCCGGACGACTTCCGCGCGTTCGTCGACGCGCTCCACGCACGGGGCATCGGCGTGCTGCTCGACTGGGTGCCGGCCCACTTCCCGCGCGACGACTGGGCCCTGGCGCGCTTCGACGGCACCGCGCTGTACGAGCACGCCGACCCGCGGAGAGGCGCCCACCCCGACTGGGGCACGCTCGTCTTCAACCTCGGGCGGCACGAGGTGCGGAACTTCCTGCTCGCGAGCGCCCTCTACTGGCTCGAGGAGTTCCACGCCGACGGGCTGCGTGTGGACGCCGTCGCATCGATGCTCTACCTCGACTACTCGCGCGAGCCGGGGGAATGGCTGCCGAACCGCTTCGGCGGGCGCGAGGACCTCGAGGCGGTCTCGTTCCTCCAGGAGCTGAACGCCGTCGTGCACGGCGTCCACCCGGGAGTGGCGATGCTCGCCGAGGAGTCGACGGCCTGGCCGGGGGTCTCGCGGCCCACCGACGGCGGCGGCCTCGGGTTCACGTTCAAGTGGAACATGGGCTGGATGCACGACACGCTCGACTACGTCTCGAAGGAGCCCGTCCACCGGCGCTGGCACCACGACGAGCTGACGTTCTCGATGGTCTACGCCTGGGACGAGAACTTCGTGCTCCCGCTCTCGCACGACGAGGTGGTGCACGGAAAGGGCGCGCTCCTCCGGAAGATCCCGGGCGACGAATGGCAGCAGTTCGCCACGCTGCGCGCCCTCTACGGGCACATGTGGGCGCATCCGGGCAAGCAGCTGCTGTTCATGGGCGGCGAGCTCGGCCAGGGCACGGAGTGGTCGGAGGCGGGCTCGCTCGACTGGTACGTGCTCGACTACCCGCTCCACGAGGGCGTCCGGCGGTGCGTCGCCGACCTCAACGGGATCTACCGCGACGAGCCCGCGCTCTGGGAGGTCGACTTCCGGCCGGCGGGGTTCTCATGGCTCGTCGGCGACGCACGCGAGGACAACGTCCTCGCGTACGCACGCTTCTCCGAGGACGAGTCGCGGACGCTCGCGTGCCTCGTGAACTTCTCGCCCGTCGTCCGCCACCACTGGCGCGTCCCGCTCCCGATCGGCGGGTCGTGGCGCGAGGTGCTGAACACCGACGCGGCCGAGTACGGCGGGTCCGGCGTGGGGAACCTCGGCGGTGTCGACGCCGTGCCCGAGCCGCTCCACGGCCGGCCCTTCTCCGCGGCGCTCACGCTGCCGCCGCTGGCGGCCGTCTGGCTCGTGCCGGACGGCTAGAGGCCGCCGACTCCGCGGCTAGGGTGCCCCGGTGCAGCGCACGGTCTGGCCCGGGAGGCCGTTTCCCCTCGGCCCGATCTGGGACGGGGCGGGGACGAACTTCTCCCTCTACAGCGAGAACGCCGTGCGGGTGGAGCTGTGCCTCTTCGACGACGAGGGTCGCGAGGAGCGCGTCCGCGTCGCGGAGCAGACCGCGCACGTCTGGCACGCGTACCTGCCTGGCGTCGGCCCGGGCCAGCGCTACGGCTACCGGGTGCACGGCCCATGGGCTCCCGCCGCCGGCCATCGCTTCAACCCCGCGAAGCTGCTGATCGACCCGTACGCGAAGGCGATCGACGGGCCGATCGCCTACGACCGCGCGCGGACGTTCGCCTACGTGCCCGGGAAGGAGGACGAGCCCGACCCCGCCGATTCCGCGCCCGCGGTCCCGCGCGGCGTGGTGATCGACGAGGGGTTCGACTGGGAGGGCGACGTGCGCCTCGGCCGCCCCTGGGCGGAGACCGTGATCTACGAGCTCCACGTGAAGGGCTTCACGCGGCAGCTCGAGGGCGTCCGCGAAGACCTCCGCGGGACGTACGCGGGGCTCGCCTCCGAGGCGGCCGTCGACTACCTGCGGGAGCTCGGCGTGACCGCGGTGGAGCTCCTGCCCGTCCACCACATCGCGGACGAGCACGCGCTCGTCGAGCGCGGTCTCGCCAACTACTGGGGCTACTCGACGATCGGCTACCTCGCGCCACACGCGGGCTATGCCGCGACGGGCTCGCGCGGCGAGCAGGTGCGCGAGTTCAAGGGGATGGTGAAGGCCCTCCACCGCGCGGGGATCGAGGTGATCCTCGACGTGGTCTACAACCACACGGCCGAGGGCAACCATCTGGGGCCGACGTTGTCACTCAAGGGGATCGACAACGCGGCCTACTACCGGCTCGTCGCCGACAATCCGCGCTACTACATGGATTTCACCGGCTGCGGGAACACGCTGAACATGCAGAGCCCGCAGGTACTGCAGCTCATCATGGACAGCCTGCGGTACTGGGTGCTCGAGATGCACGTCGACGGCTTCCGCTTCGACCTGGCCAGCGCGCTCGCGCGCGAACTGTTCGAGGTGGATCGCCTCGGAGCCTTCTTCGACATCATTCATCAGGATCCCGTGCTTTCGCAGGTGAAGCTGATTGCCGAGCCGTGGGATCTCGGCCAGGGCGGCTATCAGGTGGGCAACTTCCCCGTGCTGTGGACCGAGTGGAACGGCAAGTACCGCGACACCGTGCGGCGCTTCTGGCGCGGCGACGGCGGCACGGTATCCGAGCTCGCCACGCGGCTCTCGGGCAGCAACGATCTGTACGCGCGCAGCGGACGGCAGCCGTACGCGAGCATCAACTTCATCACCGCGCAC
>DASXAW010000093.1:0-3635 GCA_036406535.1 Gaiella sp. | reverse complement strand
GACTTCGGGGCGGACTGGATCCTCAACGCGGACGCCGACGAGTTCTGGCTCGCCCGAGGGGCGAGCCTGAAGGAGCTCCTCGCAGCGGTTCCGGCACGGTTCGGCGCGGTCCGCGGCGCCTGGCGGAACTTCGTGCCGCGTCCCGACGACGGGCGGTTCTTCGCGGAGCGCATGACCGCCCGGCTGTGCGCGCCGAGCTTCCACCCACACCCGCTGAGCACGCACTTCAAGTCCGCGCACCGCGCGCGCGCCGACGTACGGATCGGACGGGGAAACCACGAGGCGCTCGCGGACGACCTCGTCGCCCTGCGCGGGTGGTACCCGATCGAGATCCTCCACTTCCCGGTCCGGTCGTACGAGCAGTGCCGGCGCAAGTATGTGACGCAGTTCGTCGCGCTGGAGCGGAATGCCGAGAAGGGGATCCCCGGCCACATGGCGGAGGCGTACGAGGCCTACCGCGCCGGCAGCCTCGACGGCTTCTACGCGCCGCTCGTCGTCGACGACCGCACCCTCCGGGCGGGGCTCGCGGACGGCACGTACGCGATCGACGAACGGCTACGCGACATGCTTCGCTCCCTCGGGTTCGGCGAGGCGGACGAGGCGTCCGAGCCCGCAGGCCCGCCGCCGCGCTCGGCGGTCGAGGAGGCTGCGCTCTTCGCCGGGGAATACACGTCGCTCGGCGAGGCCGATCTCGGCGCCTTCTTCGGGGCCCGGATCGACGACCTGGAGGCGCGCCTCGCGCGGCTCGAGCGGAGCCCCGCAGCGCGCGTGCGCGGCCTCGCCGGAAGCCTGCGCTCGTGACCGACCACATGCGCCGGCTCCTGGCGTTCGTCCCGACCAGGCGGGCGGCGCTGGTCCTCTTCGCGTTCGCGCTCTGCGTCTTCTGGTTCCAGGCGCTCGGCTGGCCGATGGCCAAGGGACGCGACACGTGGGACTACCTCGTCTACTACATCCAGTTCCTCGACTCGAAGCCGCCGCTCTCGCAGGTGCAGCTCTTCCGCACCCCGCTGACGCCGCTCCTGGTCGGGCTGCCGATGTCGCTCGGCGGGAGCGTCCTCCTCGAGATCGTCTTCGGGCTTCTGTACGCGGTCTCCGTCGTCGCGTGGAGCGCGACGGCGCTCACCTTCGGCCGGGTCCCGGCGCTCGCGTCGGCGGGGTTGCTCCTCGTGTATCCGGCGTGGGCGACGCTCTACCACCAGGCGTCGAGCGACTCCGTCTTCGCGACCGGCCTCGCGTTGTGGGCGTTCGTCGTGGCGCGAACGCTCAAGCGGCCGACGACCGCCGGGTTCGTCGCCCTCGGCCTCGGGATCGCGGCGCTCGTGCTGATCCGGCCCGCGAATCAGGTGCTGCTGCCCGCGGTCGTGGCGCCGCTGCTCGCGGTCGCTCCGTGGCGCCGTCGACTCACCTGGGTCGCCGTCTGCCTCGCGGCCGCGGCGCTGCCGCTCGTCGGATGGGCGGCACACAACGCGGCCCGCTACGACGACTTCACGGTGACCCGTGGCGGCCGCGCCTGGGTGCCGTTCCTGCGCGTCTGGCTCGCCGACAACACGATCTCGCCGGAGAACGGCCCCGCCTCGCGGCGGCTCGCCCGTCTCGTCCAGGACCACGTCCTCACGGAGGAGCCGTACCGGAGCCTCCACGTCCCGCTCGACGCGTACCTCGCCAACGGCTCCAACTACGAGACCGTCCGGCTGATCGCCCTCTCCGACCGGGTGCTCGGGCGCGACACCGACTACGACGTCCTCTTCGACTCCGCGGTCGAGGCGATCCGCAAGCACCCGGGCACGTACGCGCGCGGGGTGGCCGGCCTGTTCTGGGACTTCCTCATGCAAAGGCCGGTCCGCGAGGCCGTCGCGCCGCGCGCCCAGACGGCGCCCGAGCCGCCGAGCACGACCTTCGAGAGCAACGGCGTCGTGCTTCCGAACCCACAGGCCCACGTCCTGCTCGAGGGCGTCCCCTACGGGTTCGTGTGGTGCGCCTCCGACTACTTCGACTCGTGCACGCTCGCCGACCCGGCACGCGTCTTCTCCGACCCCGCCGTCCAGGATCGATACCGCGAGGTCGTCTCGCAGGTGCGGGAGTGGGATGCGGAGCTGCCGTCGAGGACCGGTCAGACCTGGGTCACGGAGATCCTCAACCGGATCACGCCGCGCTTCCCCCGGCCGCCACTCTGGCTCGCGGTCGGTGCGATCGCTCTCGTGTGGCGGAGGCCACGGGGCTGGCGGGCGATCGTCGTGCTGTGGTCCGCCGCGGCGGCCGTGCTCCTGATCCACGCCGCCTCGCAGGGCCTCGCGCCGGAGTTCTCGCTTCCGCTCTACCCGCTCTTCATCGTGACGGCGCTCGGCGCGCTCGGCGGAGACCGTCACGGCCCGCGGTCGACGGCGTGACGCGCGCTCGAGCGCAGCTTCTGCTCGTCGCGGGCCTGACGCTGCTCGGGGCGGCGCTCCGGTTCCCGACCCTCGACCGCCAGAGCTTCTGGCTCGACGAGCTCGTCACGGTCTCCCTCCTCGACCACGGGCTCGGGGACGTGCTGCGGGAGGTGCCGCGCAACGAGGCGACGCCGTTCGTCTACTACGTCGTCGCGTGGGTCTGGGGGTCGCTGTTCGGGCTCGGAGAGGTCGGGATCCGCACCCTCTCGGCCCTCGCCGGCACGGCGACGATCCCGATCGCCTACGGCGCAGGCGCGGTGCTCGTCTCGCGGCGCGCCGGCGTGGTCGCCGCCGCGCTCGTCGCCGTCAACCCGTTTCTCGTCTGGTACTCACAGGAGGCGCGCTCCTACGCGCTCCTCATGCTGCTCGGGGCCGCCACCGTGCTCGCCTTCGGGCACGCACTCCGCGGGTCGGGGAAGTGGCTCGCCGCCTGGGGGGCGCTCTCCGCGCTCGCGATCGCAACCCACTACTACGCCGTCTTCCTCGTCGGCGCCGAAGCGGTGTGGCTGTTTCTCCGCCTTCGGCCGCGGCGACCGGTCGTCCTCGCCTCTCTTCTGCCGGGAGCCACCCTGCTCGCTCACGTACCGCTCGTCCTCGCCCAGCGGGACAACGCCGAGGCCGTCGCCGGCTCGTCACTCGCCGCTCGGATCGCCGGCATCCCCAAGAACCTCGCCGTCGGCTACAGCTTTCCGGCCGAGGCGCTCGGCAGCGCGCTCGCGGCGGTGCTCCTCGTCGTCGGCGTCGCGCTCCTCGTCCGCCTCGCCCCCGTGGAGCGCCGCGGCGCGCTCGTCGCAGGGTCGCTCGCCGTCGTCGTGATCGTGACGCCCGTCGCGCTCGCCGTCGCAGGGGCCGACTACCTCATCGCCCGGAACACGATCGTCGCCGTCGTGCCCGCGGCGATCTGCCTCGGCGCCGGCTTCGCCACGGGACGCCTCGGGCTCGCGGCCGCGACCGTGCTCTGTGTCCTCTCCGCGGGCATCGCGCTCGCCCCGGCGCTCGACACGAGCTACGGCCGCACGGACTGGCGCGGCGCTGCCGAGCCGCTGACGACGCCGGACGTCCCGCGCGCGGTCGTCGTCACGCCGTTCATGAGCCGGACGCTCTGGCGCCCCTACCTCGGAGACCTCCGCGAGCCCGCGCCGGACGGCGCGACCGTCGAGGAGATCGCGGCGGTCGGGCTCGCCACGGAGGGCGGGTACTCCGCGG
>DASXAW010000092.1:0-13322 GCA_036406535.1 Gaiella sp. | reverse complement strand
GACGTTGACGATCGGCGGAGCGTTGTGGAACGGGCCGCCCTCGGACGGCCGTTCGAGCGTCACGGTCGCCTCGGCCACGCGCCGCTCGTAGGCCGAGCACGTCACGCCGAAGCGCGCCCCCGCCTCCATCCCCGGGTCGGCAGGCCCGCCCAGGCCGAAGCTGCGCGTGATCCAGATCGAGCCGAGCTTCTTCGGGAAGCCCTGGATCCAGCCCCGTGCGAGCGCGAAGTCGCGGTCGACCCAGATGTACGCGCAGGTCGTGACCTCCTCGCCGTCGAGCAGCCCGTTGACGACGACGAAGACCTCCTTGTACTGCGAGCGCGACGGGTCGAGCAGCTCCTCGCCGTCGGCCGAGCACGACTGCCAGTCCGCCGCCACGAACGCGCAGCGCCCCGGGTCGGGGTGCGGGTCGATTCCCTCCGGCAGGAAGGCGACCGCCTGCTCTGGGTCGGCCCAGTAGTCGACGACGAGAAACGCGCCGACGTAGTGCCACGGCGGGTACGGCACGAGCGACGAGCGTCCCTCCGGCGTGCGCGGGCTGGTGAAGCCCTCGAGGCTCATCGCGCCACGGTCTCCGCGGGCGGAAGCGGCTCACCGAGCGTCTCGCGGCTGTCGCGCTCCCACTCGACGGCGAGCGGGTCGAAGCGGAAGTACGAGCGCGGCGGGAGCGGGCCCCAGGTGTTCGAGGAATAGCGGTCGTCGGGGAAGACACGCGGCACGTGATCGGGCTCGAGCCGCTCCATGTCGCAGTACAGCTCGACGTGGCACGGCTCCTCGGTGATCCGGACGTACGTCGCGATGTTGCCGGCGATCCCGTGGCGCGTCGGCCCCCACGAGACCCAGCGGCCGTGCCGTGCGAGATGGTCGAGGAGGTCGCGCATCTTCCCGATGTCGACGACGTCGAACGCGAGGTGGTGGAAATGGGCGTAGCCCCGGTCGACGAGCGCCATCACGTGGTGCTCGGAGTCGATGCGCAGCCACACGCCAACGTCGCCGAGCCAGTCGGAGACGGACATGCCCAACGCGTCGCGGTAGAAGGTCATGTTCTCCCGGATCGCGCCGGTGAGGTTGTTCACGTGCCCGAGGCGCCGAGGGCCGCCGACGTGCACGGTCGTGGAGGGACGGGCGTGTTGCGGCCAGCGGTCGGCCTCGCCTCCTGCCTCGCGGGACGGGAGCAGCTCGATCCCGCGGCCGTCGGGGTCCGACAGCCACAGGGCGCCGTCGCGCTCGTCCGCCGGAACGCCGGCCGACGCGAGATGCTCGCGCGCGTCGTCCAGCGAGCAGCCGGCGTGCAGCTCGAACGCGACGTGGTCGAATCCCGGAGGCTCGACGCCCTCCACGAGCTCGAGCGAGTACGGCTCGTCGTTGCACGCGAGGAGCGCGCGACCCGATCCACGCGAGCGCTCGACGAGACCGAACTGCAGCGCCCACCGCGCTGCGGCCTCGTCGAGGTCCCTCACACGGAGGCAGACGTGGTCGATCCGGCCGAGGCGGATCACCGCCGTGCCCTCACGGGACGCGGCCCTCGAGCACCATGCGCTCGGCCTCCTCCTCGGGGATCGCGAGCGCGACGTGGAGCGTCTGCGCCGAGACCTGCGGCTGCTCGCCGGGCCCGCTCAGGTCGACGTCCCACTCCTCGATCGTGTTCTCGAGGCGTCCGATCCCGGTGATCTCGACGGCGACCTCGTCCCCGGGCTTCATCGGACGCGAGTTCGCCGGCGTCCCGGTGAGGATCACGTCGCCGGGCTCGAGCGTGATCGTCCGGCAGAGATCCGCGAGCTGGTACGCGACGCCGAAGATCAGGTCGGCCGCGGTCGTCTCCTGGACGACGTACCCGTTCAGCCACGTCCGGAGCGTGAACGACGTCGGGTCGAACTCCGCGGCGGGCACGAGCTCGGGGCCGAGCGGAAGGAACCCGTCCTGGCCCTTCACGCGGAGCATCGCGCCGCGGTCGGCGTGGCGGAAGTCGTGCATCCCCACGTCGTTCGCGCAGGTGTAGCCGGCGACGTGGTCGAGCGCCTGCTCGAGCGGGACGCCCTTCATCCGCTTCCCGACGACGACGGCGAGCTCGCCCTCGTAGTTGAGGAAACGCGCGCCCCTCGCCATCCGCACCGGCCGTCGGTGGCCGTTCAGCGTCGTCGGGGGCTTCACGAAGTAGGACGGCTCCGGCGGCGTGCGGGCCGCGTACTCCTCGATCCGCGAGCGATACGTGAGGTGGACGGCGAAGATCTTCGTCGGCTCGACGGGCGCGAGGTAGAGCGCGTCCGCCTCGGCGACCTCCGAGCCGTCGTCGAAGGCGATGCGGTCGCCGTCGCGGCGCCCCCACCGCGGCTCGCCGTCGACCTCGACGCGCACGAGCCGCTCGGTCACCTCAAAGGTGGGCCGCATACTCCTCGACTTCCCACACCGAGACGACCTCGCGGTCGAGCGCCCCCACGACCTCCTGGAACCGCTCCACCTCGAAGCGCTTCATCGCGACGAACGTCGACACGAGCTGCGGCCCGAGGCGCTCGACGAGCCACGCGTCCGCCTCGAGCGCGTCGAGCGCCGCGCCGAGGTCGTCGGCGAGCCGCGTCCCCGCGTGCGCGTCGTCCATGCGATACGCGTCGCCGACGACCGGCTCGGGCGGCTCGAGGCCCTGCTCGATCCCGTCGAGCCCCGCGAGCAGGATCGCGGCGGTGATCAGATGCGCGTTCGCTGAGCCGTCGCCCGTCCGGATCTCGACCCGTGCCCGCGAGCCGCGCTCCTTCGGCACGCGGCAGAACGCGGTGCGGTTGTCGTGGCCCCAGTTCGCGTGCGTCGGCGCGAGGCTGTCCGGAAGGATCCGCTTGTACGCGTTGACGGTCGGTCCGAGCAGCGCCTGCAAGCCCTGCGCGTGCTCGATCACGCCTGCCACGAACGACGCCGCGAGCGGGCTCAGCCCGTCCGGGCGCGTGTCGTCGGCGAACGCGTTGTGGCCGTCCTCGTCGTTCAGCGAGAGGTGGAGGTGGAAGCCCGAGCCGCCCTGGTCGGAGAACGGCCGGCCCATGAACGTCGCGAGCAGCCCCTCTCGCACTGCGATCTCCTTCACCGCCGCCTTCAGCATGAACGCGCGGTCGGCGGCGTCGAGCGCGGCCGAGTGCTTGAGGTTGATCTCGTACTGCGAGTTCATGAACTCGTGGTTCGCGGCGAACGCCTCGAGGCCGAGCTCGTCGCACCAGAGGAGCATCCGCAGGACGACCTCGCGCGGGTCCGAGACCGCTCCGACCGTGTAGACGCGCGACAGCTCGTCGACGTAACGCCGCATGCCGCCCGGCGCCGCTTCGTCCCGCTCGACGAGGAAGAACTCGAGCTCGGGCGCGACGATCGGCTCGAGCCCCCTCTCCGCATAGGCGTCGACCGCGCGCCGCAGGAGGTTGCGCGGGCACACGGGCCAGTGCGCCTCTCCGTCGAGCGTCCACGCCTCGCCGAGGCACCACGCGACCTCGGGGAGCCACGGCACGACGCGCAGGGTCGCGAGGTCGGGCCGGACCGCGAGGTCGACGTATCCCTCCTCGCCGCCGACGACCGGGGTGTGTCGCAGGTCGGTGCCCATCACCGCGCCGCAGAACGCGACGCCCTCGCCGGCCATCCCCGGGAAGTGCCGGAGCGGGATGTCCTTCCCGCGCGCCACGCCGTGGAGGTCGGCATAGAGCAGCCTGACCGCCTTGAGCCCGGTCGCGTCGAGGGCCGCGAGCGCCGCCTCGGCCTGGTGTTCGTGCTCGGTCATCCGGCTCTCCGGCTCCGTGGGGGGCGACGTCATGCCGCCACCCGGACCGGGAGGCGCTTGACGCCGTTGAAGAAGTTCGAGCGTAGCCGCACGGGATCGCCTGCCAGCTCGAGCCGCGGCAGGTGCGGGAGCATCTCCTCGAGCCAGATGCGGATCTCGAGCTTGGCGAGATGCGCGCCGAGGCAGAAGTGCGGCCCGCCGAGCCCGAACGTCACGTGCTTGTTCGGCGTCCGTCCGACGTCGAGGCGGTACGGGTCGGGGAACTGCCGGTCGTCGTAGTTCGCGGACGCGTACCAGATCGTCACCTTGTCGCCGCGGGCGATCCGCCGCCCGTGGAGAACGGCGTCCTGCGTCGCGGTGCGCCGGAAGTGGTGCACCGGGTGGGCCCTCCGGAGAAGCTCGTCGGCGGCGGTGCCGGCGAGCGACGGCTCGGCGACGAGGCGCTCGAGCTCGTCGGGGTTCGTGAGCAGGTCCACCAGGCCGAGGCTGATCGTGTGGCGCGTCGTCTCGTTCCCGGCGGTCGTGAGGAGGATGAACATCGTCCCGAACTCCTGCTCGCTCAGGCGCGACCCCTCGAGCTCCGCCTCGACGAGCTTCGTCGTGATGTCGTCCCGCGGGTCGTGGCGGCGTGTCTCGCCGAGCGCGCGCCCGTACTCGATCAGCGCGAGCGAGAACGGGCTCGAAAAGGGCAGCTTCCGGAGCTCGGGGTCGCGGAGCGCCCGCTCGGCCACGTATTCCTCCCCGACGACCTCCGGATCGGTGTTCCCCAGGATCTTGTCGCCTAGCTCGATGATCAGGCGGCGATCCTCGACCGGGAGGCCCATGATCTCGGAGAACACCCACATCGGCAGCTCGGCGGCCACCGACTCCACCCAGTCGAACTCGCCCCGCTCGATCGCGCGCTCGATGATGTCCCGTGCGAGGCCGCGGATGCGCTCCTCGTAGGCGTTCACGACGCGGGGCGTGAAGCCCTTGTTCACGAGCGCGCGCATGCGGGTGTGCGCCGGCGGGTCGGTGTCGATCATCGAGCGACGCGCGGCGAGCTCCTCGGGCGTCAGGTCCTGGAGCGACGTCCCCCCGAGCTCCGACGAGAAGGTCTCCCACTCCTTCGCGACGCGGACGACGTCCTCGTAGCGCGTGAGGACCCAGAAGCCGGAGCCCTCGGTCTCCGGCTGCCAGTACACGGGCGCGTCGCGGCGGAGAAGGGCCAGCCAGTCGTACGGCACGCCGCGCTCCCAGACGTCGAGGTCGGTCAGGTCGACGTCGTCGAGCGCGAGACCGTCGAGCGAGGGGCCGGGGACGATCGGCTCGGCCGCAGCGCCGTCGGCGGAGGCCGCAGAACCGCCGGCGACGGGTGCGGGTGCAGTGAGCCGCACGAAGAGCGCGCCGTCGTCCTCGCGCGCCTCGTAGATCGGCAGAGGGTCGAGCGCGGGCGGCGTCACGACGTCCCCGGTGCGCACGTCGAACTCCGACCCGTGGCAGGGGCAGATCACGACGTCCCCGTCGAGCTCTCCCCCGGCGAGCGAGCACTCCTCGTGCGTGCACGTGTCGTCGAACGCGAGCCAGCCGTCGCCCGTCCGCGCGAGGCACACCGCCGTGTCGCCGACCTCCACGCGGCGGAGCGTCCCGGCCGGCTCGTCGCCGGCGACGCCGACCTCGTGCCACGTCACCTGGCTCACAGAGGCATCTCGTTCTCGGGCAGCGGCTCGTAGTCGAGGCGTTCGTCGAGCGGCGCCGCTCCGCGGTGCTCGGCGGCGTGCGCGGCGGCGCTCTGGACACGTGTGCGCCGCGTGAGGATCAGGATCAGGAACCAAACGAGCGCGACGACCACGACGCCGATCGTCCAGTACAAGGCCTCCCAGTTGACGTTCGAGCGGTCGTGCGGCTCGGGCTTGAGCGCGCCGAGATAGCCGAGGATCGGGGTCAGCACAGCGATCGCGACCACGGCGTACTGCCACGGCTTGTTGCCCGCCTGCCGCACGAGACCGAAGGCCGCGACCGCCAGGATCAGGTAGACGAGCTCCACGGCGAGCGAGCCGATGGTCGCCGAGAGGATGAAGGTCGCGAACCCGTCGGGGAGCGTCGGGACGAGGTTTCCCGACTCGTCGGGGGCGAGGAACAGGCGCGAGCCGTAGTCGGCAAGCCACGACAGCAGCATCAGCCCTATGCCGCCGACGGCGACGACGAGGTTGCCCGCCCACGGCGTACCGAACCGCGACGTCTTGGTGAAGACCGACGGCAGGAGCCCGTCGCGGCCGAGCGCGAAGAACCCGCGACCCATCGTCACGCAGATCGCAAGCGCGAGAGCCATCGCATCGAGGATCACGACGAGGTCGATGATCGTCGCGAACCACGAGCCGATGTACTTCGTCGCCATCGTGTTCACCGCGGCCGGGTCGCCGGCCCAGGCGCCCTCCTCGACCGCCGCCTTGCCGTAGCCCATCGAGAAGGCGAACGACATGACGACGTAGAAGGCGGCGGCGGCGCCGATCGTGAAGAGGACCGCGCGCGGAATCGAGCGATGCGGGTCGTGCGACTCCTCGCCCAGGGACGCTGCCGCCTCGAAGCCGACGAACAGGAGGATCCCGATGAGGACGCCGCCGAGGACGCCTCCCCCGGTCAGGTCGAAGAGGCCCGTCTCACTCGGATCGAAGACGCTGAACGAGATGCCGTTCTCGCCACCCTTCGCGACGATCACGATCGCGAGGATCAGCATCGGCACGAACGAGACGGCCGCGAACGTGAGCATCGCGCCCACCGCCACCCGGACGCCGACGTAGTTCAGGACGAGCACGATCGCGAGCGCGATCAGCCCCCACACCCACCATGCGGGCCCATTGTCGGAGATGTGCGTGTTCCAGAAGCCCTCGGCGAGGTTCCCGACGCCCAGGTAGATCCCGCCGCCGCCGAGGAACAGCGTGCCGAGGAAGAAGATCCCTGCGGTCAGGACCCCTACCCAGGGGTGCGCGCCGTGCGTCAGGTACTCGTACACGCCCCCCGCGCCCGCGAAGCGGCGCGCGTAGAGGGCGACGACGTACCCGATCGCGAGCACGCCGAGCCCCGCCAGGAGGACCGCGAGCGCCGAGTTCCACCCGGCACCCGTGACGGGGTTCGAGATGAGCCCGAGCAGCAGCGCGGTGGAGAACATCGGCCCGATCGCGAGCGACTGGGCGACGGCGTGGATCGTGGAGAGGTTCTTCTGCCCGAGCTTGGCGCCCGGGGCCGACGGGCCGGTCGTGCTCATCAGCGCCTCCTCTTCCGGGGCCGGCGCCCCATGCGCCGGAGCGGAGCGATTATCCACCGATGGCCCGCCGGCGCGAAATGCGCCGCCGCGGCGGTCACACGGCCTCCTCGCGGAGCACGTCCCAGGCGCGTCGCACGTCGTCCTCCGTCGTCCGGAGGTTCCCGACCGCGAGCCGCAGCACGTAGCGGCCGTCGAGCTTCGTGTGGGAGATGAAGACCTCGCCGCGGGCGTTGACGCGCTCGAGCAGCGCGGCGTTGTCGTCGTCCGACCCGTCTCGGCGGAAGCAGACGACGGAGAACGGCCTCGGCGCGCAGAGCTCCCAGCCGGGCTCGTCGCGCACCCAGCCCTCGAACGTCTCGGCGAGCGTGACGGCGTTGCGGATCGCGGCCTGGAGCCCGTCGCGGCCGTAGCAGCGGAGCACCGCCCACAGCTGGAGCGCACGGAACGAGCGGCCGAGCGCGGGGCCGTACTCGCTGAAGCTCACGACGTCGTCGGGGGTCCGCAGGTACTCGGGGACGGAGCTGAACGCATTGCGCAGCTCGTCGGGGCGCCGTGTCCAGAACGCCGAGCAGCCCTGCGTCGTGAGCAGCCACTTGTGCGGGTTCACGACGACCGAGTCGACCCGCTCGATCCCCTCGAACGCCCAGCGGTGCTCGGGGCACACCATCGCGGCGCCGGCGTACGCGGCATCGACGTGCAGCCACGCGCCGTGTCGCTCGCACGCGTCCGCGATCGGCGGCAGCGGGTCGACCGACGTCGAAGACGTCGTGCCGACGGTCGCGACGACGGCGCAGGCGTCGGTGAGGTCGAGCGCCTCGGGGCGCAGGCGGAACGCCTCGTCGGCCGGCGTCTTCCGCACCTCGAGCCCGAGGAGCCTGCACGCTTTGTCCACCGAGGAGTGCGCATGCTCCGAGCAGACGACGACCGGGTGGTCGGGCTGCGCCTGCCGCGCCGCCGCGAGCGCCGCGAGGGTGGAGAACGAGGCGCCGTCCTCGAGCTGCCCGTGCCAGCCGGACGGAAGGCCGATGAGCTCCGCCAGCCAGGCGAGCGTCACCTGCTCGAGCTCCTGGAGCGCAGGGGACGTGCGCCAGAGGATGCCCACGTTGTTCAGCCCCGCCACGAGGAGCTCCGCGAGGATCGCCGGCTCGGACGCGCAGGTCGCGAAGTAGGCGAAGAACCGCGGGCTCTGCCAGTGGGTCAGCCCCGGGAGCAGCACGTCGTCGAGGTCGCGCAGGACGTTCGCGAACGGCTCGCCCTCGTCCGGCGGCTGCTCGGGCAGGGCCGCGCGGATCTCGCCCGGCTCGACCTGGGCGAGCACCGGCAGCTCGCGGACGCGCTCGAGGTAGCGCTCGAGCCACTCGAGCGTCGCGAGGCCGTCCCGCGCGAGCGTCTTCCCGTGCTCCTCAGCCACGTGCCTGCCCTTTCCGACGCATCCGCACCGGAGCATGCACGCTCGCGGCTCGGGCACTCGATCCTAAGAGATTCGAACACCGAATGTCAATCATCGAACTTCCACGGCGGGTCGTTCGAGCCGCGATCGTGGGAGGAAGGCGCGAAGCGGGATCAACCCGGCGGCGGTGATCGCCGCGCCGACCCCGAAGGCGACGCCGTAGCCGCCGAGCGACGCCACGAGCCCGATGAATGCGGCCGCGAAGGCGAAGCCCAGCCCTTCGAGCGCCTTGAGGCTGCCGAGCGCCGCGCTGCGCTCGTCCTCGCGCGCGCGCCCGACGGCGAGGAGGAAGAGCGCCGGGTAGAGGAGAGCGTGGCCCGCGCCGAAGATCGCGGCCCCCAGGTAGAGGCCCGCCGGGCTGCCCAGGACCGCCGCGAGGCCGATCCCTCCGGCGGCCAGCAGCACGCCCACGGAGGCGGCGCGCCGCGGGCCGACGCGGTCGGGCAGCCGGCGTCCGAGGACGCGCATCGCGACGAGCACAGCGGCGTTGACGAGGAGGACGAGCCCCGCTCCCTGCATCCCGAGCTCGCGTGCATAGAGGGGCGAGAAGACGACGAGCGCCGCGAACCCGAACATCTCGAGCGCGATCACGATCCCGGGGATCGCGGCGGAGCGGGTGAACAGGGCGAACCCCGGCCGTGGGCGGGTCGTCTGCGGCCTCGTCTCCGGGAGGGCGAGCGCGAGGACGGCACCCGTCAGCGAGAGCGCGATCGCGACCATCCACACCGCACCGAACGACGTCGCCCGGTGGACGAAGTCGCCGATCACGGGGCCGAGCCCGAGCCCGGCCCACGCCGAGAGCGAGTAGAGGCTGTACGCCTCGCCGCGCCGGCCTTCCGGCGCGAGGTCGTTGATCATCGTGACCGACCCGACGATGCAGGCCGCGTCCCCCACTCCCGCGGCCGCCCGCAGCGCGAACAGCGCGGCAGGGTCGGATGCGACAGGGAAGAACACGACGAACGAGCTGAACACGAGCGGCCCGCCGAGGAGGAGCAGGCGCCGCCCGCGCCGGTCGGCGATGCGCCCGAGCACGGGCTGCGCGAGCGCGCCGACGAGGAGCGCACCGCTCATCACGATCCCGACCGCGACGTCGCCGCCGTCCAGCGGCCCGCGCACGTAGAGCGGCAGGACCGGCAGCAGCGTTCCCGCCGCCAGCGTCGTCGCGAGCGAGTACACGCAGACGAGCGCGAACTGCGGGCGGAACAGCGTCGCTGCGCCGGAGGGATGCACGTCGACGGGCAAGCCGTCGCGCGCTAGATGGTTAACCGGAAATCGGCGCGACGTCCGGGGGCGTCCCAGACCAAGCCAGGCGGCGTGATCGGCCACGGCGCGTGCTGGTGGTACGTGTCGTGGACGAGCGCGTCGAACCGGCGCCGCGTCTGGGACGTCATCCGGTTCGCGGTGGTTTCCGGTCGACCATCTAGATGGTCCCGGCTTCCAGGACGCCGCGAAGGAACGTCTGCGTCCGCTTCTCGCGCGGCGCCTCGAAGATCTGCGCCGGCGGCCCCATCTCGAGGATCTGGCCGTCGTGGAGGAAGCAGATCGTGTTCGCGACGTCACGGGCGAAGCCCATCTCGTGCGTCGCGATCACCATCGTCATCCCCTGCTCCGCGAGGTCGCGCACGAGGCGCAGCACCTCGTTGACGAGCTCGGGGTCGAGCGCGGACGTGATCTCGTCGAGGAGCAGCACCTTGGGCTCCATCGCCATCGCGCGCGCGATCGCGACGCGCTGCTGCTGGCCGCCGCTCAGCTGGTCGGGATAGGCGTTCGCCTTCTCCTCGAGGCCGACCCGCCGCAGGAGGACGCGGGCGCGCTCCTCCGCGGCCGCACGCGAGAGCCCGCCGATCTTGATCGGCGAGATCGTCACGTTGCGCATCACGCTCATGTGCGGGAAGAGGTTGAAGCTCTGGAAGACGAGCCCGATCCGTCGCCGGAGCTCGACGAAGTTCACGCCCGGCCCGGAGACGACGTCACCCTCGAAGCGGATCTCCCCGCCCTCGATCGTCTCGAGCCCGTTGATGCAGCGCAGGAGCGTCGACTTGCCCGAGCCGGACGCGCCGATCAGGCAGACCACCTCGTGCGAGTCGACCGACAGGCTGACGCCCTTCAGCACCTCGTCGTCCGAGTAGCACTTCCGGACGGCGTCGATCTCGAGGAGCGCCATCAGAGCGCGCGGACGCCCGTTTTCTTCGCCTGCCGCCTGATGAGGTAGTCGACGAAGCGCGTCTGAGGGATCGTCGCGAGGATGAACACGATCGCGACGAACGTGACCGACGAGAGGTTGAAGTAGTTGCCGGCGTAGATCTTCGCCATCCCGAAGGCGTCGATCGCGCCGACCACGAGCACGAGCGCGGTGTCCTTCTGCAGGCCGATGAAGTAGCTGAGGAGCGGTGGCAGGACGCGACGGAACGCCTGCGGCACGACGACGTAGAACCAGGTCTGCGTCGTCGAGAAGCCGAGCGACTTCGCCGCCGCCGTCTGGCTCCAGTGCACGGTCTCGATCCCGGAGCGGAACACCTCGGCGACGTAGGCGCTCGTCGTCACCGTCAGGGCGATCACGACCAGCCACGGCGTCGGCAGGTCGCTCAGCACGGGGATCTCCGCGATCGGGATCCCGAACGCGACGAGGTAGAGGAGGATGATCAGCGGGATCGCGCGGAACACGTCGATGTACGCGATCGCGAGGAAGCGGAGCGGCGCCATCGCGCGACCGGGCGCAGCGCGGACGAGGGCGAGGCTCAGCGCGACGACGAGGATCAGCGCCTCGCTGGCGAGCGCGATCCAGAGGTTCAGCCAGAACGCATGGATGATGTCGCTTGCGCTCCGGCGGATCTGCTCCCAGGAGAGGAAGGTCTCGACGAACGCGGCGTTGTTCGTCAAAAGGAACATGACCACCCCGAGCACGACGACCGCCGAGCCCGCGAACCCGAGAGTCCGCAGGGCCCGCTCGCGGGCCTGGGCGGCGACGTGCCGCGCGCCGACGATGTCGCCGCTCGCCTCGAGGCGGCGCGCCCGGAACGAGAGGGCGAGCGCAAGCAGCCCCGGGATCACGAGCAGGCTGGCCAGCACCGCGAAGACGATGACGCCGATCGTTGCGGCGGTCTGCCAACCGCCCGGCGTCTCGAGCCCGCGGACCGACTCGAGCGGGTAGATCCAGAACGCGGCGGCGACCGCGACGACGACGAGGACCGACAGCGCCGCGAGGAGACGGGAGCGTGGTGGGGGCGCCAGTCGCCTGACGCCCCCCGGAGTCGCAGCCTCAGCCGCCCAGACCTCCGTTGACGCTTCCATTCGACCTAGCTACCCCCAGACCGGAAGGGAATCCGGGTCGACGCCGCCGAATGCAGCGAAGTAGTACTTCTTCTCGAGGTTCTTGAGCGTGTTGTTCTTGATCATCTGCCGCACCATCGTGTTGATCGCCTTCCGGTTCGGCGAAGGCTGAATCATCACTATGCCGACCTGGCCACCCACTTTCACCTGCGCGTAGACCTTGAAGTCCCCCTTCGAGGCGGTCGCGGCGGGGAGCGCGACCGGGAGGTCGATGAGGACGGCGTCGACCTGCTTCGCCTTGAGCGCGGCGAACAGCTGGGCGGTGTCGTCGTAGGTGTTGTACTGCTGCGAGGGCTTGAGGACCTCGTCGAGCCAGCGCTGCTGCACCGAGCCGAGCGAGACGGCGAACTTCATGTCCTTCATCCCTGCCTTCGTCGGCGCCGGCCCGTCCGTCCGGGCGACGAGACCCGTCCACGAGTGCCCATACGGGATCGAGAAGTCAACCTTCTCCTCGCGCTCGGGCTTGATGTAGAAGTCGTCGATCGCGACGTCGTAGCCGGAGAGGCGGCCGACGATCAGCTGCGCGAAGTCGATCAGGTGAAGCTTGATCTTCGGGATGCCCGCCCGCCAGGCGATGTTCGCGGCGAAGCAGTAGTTGAAGCCGTCGTTCACCGTGTCGGGCGTGTTGCCCTTGTAGGTCCGCGGCGAGATGGTGTTGTAGCCGACGGTGAGAACGCCCGGCTTGACGGTCTTGAGCTTGAGCGAGTTGTACTTCCCCGTCGGCTTGCACTTGCCGTACGTCGGCGTCGTCGCGCTCTGTGCCGTGCCGAGCATCGCAGCACCGAACAGCAGGAGCGCCAGCATGACCCCGAGTGCCAGGGTGATCCTGCGCATTACGACCTCCTCTGCCGCCCCATGCGGCGGCGCGTGGATGGCGTCTCCGTGGGAGACCGGCGGTGCGACCTCCGCACTGCCTTCGATCCTCCGGCCCGAGCGGCACGCCCCTCGATCCGACTGCCGACCTGCCCTCGAGACGCCGGGAGGATCATGCGGTGGGACGCTAGATGATCGAACATCGAATGTCAATGTTCGCCCGAACCGCATGAATACTGCGTCTCCGGCCGCCTCAGCCGCCCTGCCGCAGCGAGCGGAAGAACACCGCGACGTCCTCGGCGAGCAGGTCGGGCACCTCGAGCGCCGCGAAGTGGCCCCCGCGCGGCATCTCGGTCCAGCGGCGCACGTCGAAGAACGGCTCGGCGAACCGGCGCGGCGGGTGCCGCGTCTCACGCGGGAACGACGCGTACGCCATCGGCACGTCGATCCGCTCGTCGGGCAGCGGCCACGGCCCGTGGCGGATCGCGTAGTAGGGCCAGAAGGTCGAGTTGACCGCGCCCGTGACCCAGTACAGCGTGATGTTCGTCAGCAACGAGTCCATCGCGACCCAGTCCTCGAACTCGCCCCGGTGGTCCGTCCAGGTCTGGAACTTCTCGACGATCCAGGCGGCCAGGCCGGCCGGCGAGTCCGTGAGCGCGTACGCGATCGTCTGGGGCTTCGTTCCCTGGATCGCGTGGTAGCCGGTCTCCTCGGTCTGCCAGTAGCGGAGCTCGTCC
>DASXAW010000091.1:0-9463 GCA_036406535.1 Gaiella sp. | reverse complement strand
GCCGTGGCCGGCGATGCTCCGCGGCATCTTCGGGGACGACCGGCGGTATCGCGACACGTACTGGTCGCGGTACGACGGTGTGTACCTCGCGGGCGACGGCGCACGGATCGACGAGGACGGCGACTTCTGGCTCCTCGGCCGAGTGGACGACGTGATGAACGTCTCGGCGCACCGGATCTCGACGATCGAGGTCGAGTCCGCGCTCGTCGACCACCCCAGCGTCGCCGAGGCCGCCGTCTGCGGCCGTAACGACGCGGTCACGGGCCAGGCGATCGTCGCCTACGTCACCCTCAAGGGCGGCGACGACGGCTCGGTCGAGATGCTCGAGGAGCTCCGGAACCACGTCGCTGCGAAGATCGGGGCGATCGCGAAACCCGCGAACATCGTCTTCACCCCCGAACTGCCCAAGACGCGCTCCGGGAAGATCATGCGCCGGCTCCTCCGCGACGTCGCCGAGAACCGCGCCCTCGGCGACACCACCACCCTCGCCGACCCCGCCGTCGTCGACGAGATCGCCGCGCGTGCGGTCGAGTCACCCGCCGAGGACTGAGACGCCGCGGGACTCGCGGCGGAGCGCGAGCGCCGCGGCGGCCGCCAGACCGAGCGTCACGAGCCAGATCGGCTCGAGCCGCGGGAGCAGCGCCGACGGGATGTGCCAGTCGACGACGTCGCGCTTCCACAGCTGCTCGTTCCAGGCGTCCTGCGTCATGTTCACCGCGCCGTAGGCGAACGTGAGCGCGAGATAGAGGCGCGTGACGGTCCCGAGCCTCCCGGTGACCCCCGCGGCGGGCCGGGAGAGCAGGAGCGCGGTCCAGACGAGGACCGCACCCATGAAGCCGTGGTGCTCGCCGAGATGGACGGCGGCGATGCTCACCCCGTCCTCGACGCCGAGCCGCTCCATGATGAAGAGACCTTCCGGGAGGTAGAAGCCGAGCAGCGCAGCGATCCACGGGATCGACACGAACAGCGTGAGCGCCGCGAGCACGAGTCGCACCGCGTCGAAGCGGCGCCGGCGCCCGATTCCGAGACCCACGCGTCTCGCCGCGGCGACCGTCAGGCCGAATGCGAGCGCGACGCCGAGCGCGGGGACGGCGTTGATCCACCGGGCATCGAGGTCGTCCTGGTCGACGACGCCCGGCCAGGCCGTCACGAGACACAACGCGATCGCGGGACCCGCACACCACCAGGCCCTGCCCGGAAGCGCCGCAAGCGCGACGAGCGCGAGCGCGATCGCCGCGAGGGCGATCGGGAAGTTCACCTCGACGAGCGCCCGCGAGAGGCCGCCGGCGAGTCCCTCCCGCGACACGTGGTAGAGATCCGCCGGCTCGAGCCGCGCGTACGTGACCACGATCGCGACGAGGATCGCCGCCCAGAGTCCCCAGGTGACGAGCGCCTCTCCCTGGGCGGGCCCGGGACGCAGCGTCATGGTCGCGACCGTACTCCGGTCGACGGTCGGCCGCGAGGCTCAGCCCAGCGCGGCGGCGAACGCCGCGACGGCGCGGTCGACGTCCCGCTCGGTCGTGCGCCAGGACGACACGGACAGCCGGATCGCCCGCCGGGCGTCCCACTCGGTGCCGCTCATCCAGGCCTCGCCGCTCGCCTGCACGGCTGCGAGCGCGGCCGCCGTGGTCTCGTCGTCGCCGAAGCGGAAGAGCACCTGGTTGAGCACGACGTCGTTCAGGACCTCGCAGCCGGGAAGCTCCTCGATGCCCGCGGCGAAGCGGCGGGCGCGGGCACAGGACCGCTCGACGAGCTCGGCGACGCCCGTCCTGCCGAGCTGCCGGAGCGCCGCGTACACCGGCACGGCCCGGGCGCGGCGCGAGTGCTCGGGCGTCCAGTCGACCGGCTCGCGGATCACGTCGCCCTCGCGCATCAGGTACACGGCCTGCGCCGTCATCGCCTCCCGATGCGCGTCGGGGTGCGCGCAGAAGGCGATCCCGCAGTCGTAAGGGACGTTGAGCCACTTGTGTGCGTCGGTCGCCCAGGAGTCCGCGCGGTCGGAGCCTGCGAGGAGGTGGCGGAGCGACGGAGCCGCCGCGGCCCAGAGCCCGAACGCGCCGTCGACATGAAGCCACGCGCCGGTTCCCTCGACGGCGTCGGCGACGGCGCTCAGGTCGTCGAAGACGCCGCTGTTCACCTCGCCGGCCTGCGCGCAGACGATCGTCGGGCCGTCACTCTCGGCCAGCGCGTCCGCGAGCGCCGCCGGGTCGAGCCGCCCGTCCGCCAGGGCGTCGAGCACGCGGATCTGCGCACGGCCGATGCCGAGGTAGCGAAGCGCGCGGTCGATCGTGGAGTGACGCTTCGACCCCAGGATCACGGTGATGGGCGGTGAGCCCGCGAGGCCCTGCTCGACGAGGTCCCAGCCAACTGCCGCGAGGACGTGCTGCCGGGCCGCGGCGAGGCACGTGAAGTGGGCGGTCTGGCACCCCGTGACGAAGGCGAACGACGCGTCGGCAGGAATCCCGAGGAGATCCTTCACCCACGCTCCCGCCGTGTTCTCCGCGACGAGCGCCGACGGGCCGAGCGACAGCAGCCCGAGGTTCTGGTCCCAGGCCGACACCAGGATGTCGGCCGCGAGTGCAGCCGGAAGCGACGAGCCGACGACGAACCCGAAGTACCGACCGCTCTGGCTCGCGACGACACCCGGCTCGAGGGCGGCCGCCAGCTCCTCGACGACCTCGGCCGGGTCCGTGGGGCCGTCGGGCAGAGGAACGTCGATCCGGGTGCTCAGCTCGTCGACCGAGGCCCGCGGGTACACGGGTCGGGTGTCCAGCGTGTCGAGGTGGTCGGCGGCCAGCTCCGCCGCCCGTCGAAGGAGCTCGCGCTCGGTCACCGACCGAGTCTACGACGCGGTGTCGCTCAGACCGCGACCGTCTGGAGCCCGAGCTCCTCGAGCACGGCCTTCGCGGTCTCGTCGCCGCCGTCGGCCCGCTCGCGGATCCGGGCGTGGAGCTCGACGAGCGCCGTGAGGTACTGCGCGTGCGTCATCGCACGGCCGCCCGCCGCGGCGCGGTAGCGCATCGCGACGTCGCGGGGGACACGCCGCAGCATGATGTCCTCGTGGTCCTTGGCGCCAGGCGCGCCTTCGCTCTCGTGGGTGCGGTAGAAGAGCACGCGGTCGCCGGCGTGCGGCGGGTGCGGGAACCCCGGCGGCACGGGCATCGTGAAGGGCTCGGGCACGTCGTCTTCGTCCATGTCGTCAAGATAGCGCTGATAGCGTCATGCGTCAAACCAGCGGAAGGAGGATCAGGTGAAGGGCGTCAGGTACTTCCTGCGAAACTTCACGGCGACCGCGGTGAAGGAGCACCTTCGCTCCCAGGTCGAGGCCACGGACGGTGCGCCCGCCTTGACCGACAAGGAGATCGAGCTGGTGCGGTTCATCCGCGAGGGGTCGTTCGACTGGGGCGCGTTCCTGTCCGACCGCCCGCCCCGCGCGTGAGGGCGCGGCCGCCGCGGGTCAGGCCGCGAGGAGCTGCTCGAAGCGCTCGGGCTCGTCGAACGGCCCGATCAGCGCGAGCTGGAGGTCTCCGCCGAGGATCTCCGCCGCGACGCGCTCGACGTCCTCCTCGGTCACCGCGTCGAGGCCCTCGAGCACCTCGGTCGGCTCGACGGCGCGGCCCTCGAGGATCTCGCGTCGGAGCCCGAACATGATCGTCGCGTGCGGGCTCTCGAGACCGAGGACGAAGCGCCCCTTGGCGAACGAGCGGGCCTTCTCGAGCTCCTCGGACGGAACGGACTCGCGCGCGATGCGCCGCAGCTCCTCCACGATCGTCTCGACGGCCTCGTCGATCCGGGTCAGGTCGACGCCGGCCTGCGCGCCGAGCGTGCCGGCGTCGGCGTAGCTCTGGTTCCCGGAGAACACGTAGTAGGCGAGGCCGCGCCGCTCGCGGACCTCGGTGAAGAGCCGCGACGACATGCCGCCGCCGAGCACCGTGGAGAGGAGCTGCACCACGTAGCGATCGGGGTGCCCGTGCGGATAGCTCCGGGCGCCGATGACGACGTGCGCCTGGTCGGACTGCTTCGTGTGGACCCTGACCGGGCTGCCGTTCTCCGGCAGGACGACGGCGTCGGCGGTGCCGGTCGAGCCGGCCTCGATGTCGCCGACGAGCTCCTCGAGGCGCTCGAGCGCGTCGTCGCCGACCTGCCCGCCGAGGCCGACGACGGTGCGCTCCGGCAGGTACCAGCGATCGAGGTATCCGAGGAACGTCTCGCGCGTCGCGTCACGCACCGTCTCCTCGGTGCCGATCACGTCCCAGCCGAGCGGCTGGTCGCCGTACACGTGGCGTTCCCACACGTTGCCGACGTAGCTCCGTGGCGTGTCGGCGTACATGTTCATCTCCTCGACGATCACGCCCTTCTCGCGGTCGATCTCGCCCGCGTCGAAGCGGGAGTTGCGGAGCATGTCGACGAGGACGTCGAGCGCGACGTCGCGCGTCTCGGCGGCGCACTTGACGTAGTAGCCGGTGAGCTCCTTGCCGGTGAACGCGTTGAACTCGCCACCGATCGCGTCGATCTCCGTCGCGATGTCGCGCGCGGTCGGCCGCCGCTCCGTGCCCTTGAAGAACATGTGCTCGGCAAAGTGGGCGATCCCGCTCTCCTCGCGCCGCTCGTAGCGCGAGCCGGCCGCGAACATCACGAAGCACGACACCGACTGCGCGTGGTCCATCGGCGCCGTCAGCACCCGCGTCCCGTTGGAGAGCGTCGACCGCTGGAACGTTGCCACGGGGCGATGCTACCCGGCGGTGCTCAGACGAGCTCGCCGAGAGCGGCGAGCAGCCGGTCGACCTCGTCCGCGGTGTTGTAGTGGACGATCCCGGCGCGAACGGCGCCGTCGTCCTCGTCCAGCTCGAGGCGGCGCATCGTCTCGAGCGCGTAGTAGTTGCCCCACCACACCGCGACCTCGCGCTCCGCGAGATACTCGGCGACCGACCTCGCGGTGCGGTGCGGGACGCTGAAGCAGAACGTCGCGACGCGGCCTTCCATGGTCGGGAGGCCGTGCAGCGTGACGCCGTCCGGCAGGCCCTCGAGAAAACGCTCACCGAGGGTGGTCTCGTGCTCGACGATCGCGTCCCAGCCGAGCGAGTGGACGTAGTCGACCGCAGCGACGAAGCCCGCGAGCAGCTCGTGCTGGCACGTGCCGAGCTCGAAGCGCCGCCCGACCGGCTCGTCGGCAGAGGGGCGCACCTTGTACGCGCGCCAGCTCCGGAGCAGCTCCTCCCGCCCGAACGCCATTCCCATGTGCGGCCCGAAGTACTTGTATGGCGAGCAGACGAGCACGTCGCAGCCCCAGGCCGCCACGTCGATCGGCCCGTGCGGGCCGTAGTGGACGGCGTCGACCCATGCGAGCGCGCCCGCCTCGTGAGCGAGCTCGACGATCCGCGCGACGTCGGGCTTCGTCCCGACGGAGTTCGCCGCCGCGGGGAACGCGACGACCTTCGTGCGCGGCGTCCGCTTCGCGGCGAGGTCGTCGAGGTCGAGCGACAGGTCGTCGTTCACGTCTGCGAACTTCACGACGATCCCGATGTCGTCGGCGAGCGCGAGCCAGGGCGCGACGTTCGCGTCGTGGTCGAGCCGCGTGAGGAGCACCTCGTCCCCTGCCTCGAGCTCACGCCCGAACGCGCGCGTGAGGAGGAAGTTCAGCGAGGTCATGCTCGGGCCGAAAGCGACCTCGCCCGCGTCGCAGCCGAGGAACGACGCAGCGCGCTCGTGCGCGCGCGCCACGAGCGCGTCCGTCCGGCGAGAGGTCTCGTACGGGGCGCCGATGTTCGCGTTGTCGCGCCTCAGGTAGTCGGCGATCGCGTCGATCACCTCGTCCGGGCACTGCGTGCCGCCCGGCCCGTCGAAGAACGCCAGCCGTCGGTCGAGCGCCGTGAACCGCGCCCGGACGGCGTCGACGTCGAGCAGCGTGGTGCTCACGCGACTCTCCAGTCGTAGGTCGGCGGCGCGGTCAGCGAGGCCCCGACGAAGCAGTCGCGCTCGCCCTTCATCAGCAGGTCGGCAACCGTGGCATCGTCCGGCTTCGGCTCGAACGCGACGTCGGCATGCACGGCGATCTCGACGAACGCGAAGCGGCCGTCCTCGTCACGCCTCGTCACCGTGCCGCGCACCGACGCCTTCGAGGAGAGCTCGACGCCGGCGCGCCCGCAGTGGTAGCGGAGGCTCGTCAACGAGCAGCGGGCGAGGCCGGCCAGCACGAGGTGCTCGGGCGCCCACTGCTCCTCGTCCGCCCCGGCGAGCACCGCGCCACCGCGCTCGCTCCGCGCGTCCCAGGCCGCGTCCAGGTCCACCGCGTAGTCGAACGTCCTCGCCCTCGTTGACATGACAGCAACCCTAGACAAACGGGTCGTCCGGTCGGTCGCCTACGGTTGTGGCCCATGCAGCGGTTGCGGCCGTTGGACGAGCAGGAGTGCTACCTCCGGTGCTACGGCTGGGTGGGCGAGGAGGACGCGGTCACGGTGATCCGGCCGGAGGCCGAGTCCGCCGAGGCGACCGCCGTCCTCACGGAGCGCATCCGGCTCGCGTTCGAGGCGTTGGTGGACGAGCGGGAGCCCGAGGCGGCCTGAGGAGCGCCGTTCCCGACGTCCTCGCGCCTGGTCTGGACGTCGTCTTCTGCGGGATCAACCCCGGCGTCCGGTCGGCGACCGCAGGTCTCCACTTTGCCAATCCGAGGAACGACTTCTGGCGCCTTCTCCACGCGGCGGGTTTCACGCCGAGGCTCCTCTCGCCCGCCGAGCAGGACGCGCTTCCGTCCTTCGGCATCGGGATCACGAACGCGGCCCCACGCACGACACGGGGGTCCTCGGACCTTCGGCGCGCCGACTTCGCGGGAAGCGCCGAACGGCTCGAGCGTCTCGCGCGCGAGCTCCGGCCCCGCGTGATCGCCTTCGTCGGCAAGGAGGCGTTCCGCGGAGCGTTCGGCGTGCGCGCCGACCACGGTCTCCGGCAACAGAGCTTCGGCGAGACAGGCCTCTTCGTCCTTCCGTCGACCTCGCCCGCGAACGCGGCCGTGCCATGGGAGGAGCGTCTTCGCTGGTTCCGCGCGCTACGGGCGCTCGTGACCTGAGCCGAGCGCTGCTGCCAGACTGGGTGGATGCGCGTGGCGGCACTCCTGCGCGGGATCAACATCGGCTCCAACAAGCGGATCTCGATGGCGGCGCTCCGCTCCATCGTCGAGTCCCTCGGCCACACGGATGTCGAGACGTACCTCCAGAGCGGGAACGTCGTGTTCACGCCGAAGGGGAGAGGCGACCATGCGGCCCGGCTCTCGAAGGCGATCGCCGCCGAGACGGGTCACGACGTGACGGTGCTCCTGCGCACCGGCGAGGAGCTCGCCAAGGTCGTCGAGGCGAACCCGTATCGCGTCTCGGACCCGACGAAGGTCGTCGTCGCGTTCCTCGGGGACGAGCTCGAGCTCGGGCAGCTCGGGCTCGGCGACCTCGGCCCGTACCTGCCCGACGAGCTCACCGTGAACGGTCGCGAGCTCTACGTGAGCGTGCCGAACGGCCAGGGGCGCTCGAAGCTGATGGAGGCGCTCGTCAAACGCCGCCTGCCGACGACGATCACCGTCCGGAACTGGCGTACCGTCGAGGCGCTTGCCGGGATGACGGCCGACGACTAGCCCCGCCAGCGATTGGTGATCGGCGTGCGCCAATCGCGGCCGAACGCGCGCGGCCGCAGCTTCACGCCCGGCGCGGCCTGACGCCGCTTGTACTCCGCCCGGTCGACGAGCACGAGCACCCGCTCGACGACGCCCGGGTCGAACTGCGCGTCGAGCTCCTCGCGCGAGCGGTCGAGCTCGACGTACGCCTCGAGCACGGGGTCGAGCACGTCGTACGGCGGCAGGGACTGGTCGTCTCGCTGCTCGGCCCGCAGCTCCGCCGTCGGCGCCCGCTCGATCGTCGACACGGGAACGAGCTCCCGCCCCGTGTGCTCGTTGAGGTGGCGCGCGAGCCGGAACACGTCCGTCTTGAACACGTCCTTGAGCACGGCGAAGCCGCCGACCATGTCGCCGTAGATCGTCGCGTAGCCGACTGCCATCTCGGACTTGTTCCCGGTCGCGAGCACGAGCCAGCCGTGCGTGTTGGAGAGCGCCATCAGGAGCGTCCCGCGGATGCGGGCCTGGAGGTTCTCGGCGGCGAGGCCTTCGAGCCCGCCGAGCGCGTCGTGGTAGGCGTCCACGATCTGCTCGATCGGCACCTCGCGGAAGTCGACGCCGAGGTTCTCGCTCACCTCCCGGGCGTCGTCGCGCGTCGCGTCGGAGGAGAAGCGCGACGGCATGGAGACCGTGTGCACGCGCGCCGAACCGAGCGCCTCCGCCGCGATGGCGGCGGTGACCGCCGAGTCGATGCCACCCGAGATCCCGATCACGACCTCCTGAAAGCCGTTTTTCTCGACGTAGTCGGAGAGGCCGAGCACCAGTCCGCGCCGCATCTGGGCGAGCTCGGACGCGAACGGCGTGACGGATCCCGTGGCCGCCTCCGCCACCGGATGCGGTCCGGGAAGCGCGATGGTCGTCGCGACGACCGGCGTCTCACGGGCGCGCTCGAGCTCGCGGCGGCGAACGTCCCGGAGCCGGCGACCGAGCGCCTCGGCCGGGTCCAAGTCGACCACCAGCAGCGCCTCCTCGAAGCCGGGCGCCCGGGCGATCACCTCGCCCTCGTCGTCGAGCACGACGGAGTGGCCGTCGAACACGAGCTCGTCCTGACCGCCGACGAGGTTGCAGAACGCGACGTACGCCGCGTTGTCGCGGGCGCGCGTGACGAGCATCTCCTCGCGGTCCTCCGCCTTGCCGACGTGGAACGGCGAGGCCGAGAGGTTGACGAGGAGGGTTGCGCCGGCGAGCGCGAGGTCCGTCGCGGGCGGTCCAGGCTGCCAGACGTCCTCGCAGATCGTCGGGCCGACGAGGACATCGCCGAGCTCGAGCAGTACCAGGTCTCGTCCGGCCGCGAAGTACCGGTGCTCGTCGAAGACGCCGTAGTTCGGGAGGAAGTGCTTGCGGTAGACGCCGCGGACCGCTCCGTCGGTGCAGACGAAGGCGGCATTCGCGAGGTCGCGGTCGAACGCTGGCGCGCCGACGAGCGCCGTCGACGCGGTGCACGCACGGGCGACCTCGTCGACCGCCTGTCGCGCCGCCCTGACGAAGCCGGGACGGAGGAGGAGGTCCTCGGGTGGATAGCCGGTCACTGCGAGCTCCGGGAGGACGACGAGGTCGGCGGCCGCGGCCTCCGCCTCGCGGATCGCCGCCACGATCCTCTCGACGTTGCCGTCGAGATCGCCGACGACCACGTTCAGCTGCGCGAGCGCCAGCCTCACCCCGGCATCCTCCCCCTTGCCGGCCCGCCGAGCAGCACAGGTTTTCGACTCACGATCACAAACTCCACTCTATCGGGCGGTGACGGAGGAGGTCGTGACGATCGGGCTGCGGTACCGCGGGCCGCTGGACTCGGCGAACGGCGGCTATGCG
>DASXAW010000090.1:0-1547 GCA_036406535.1 Gaiella sp. | reverse complement strand
CGGCTCGGACTCGCCGGGGAGCGCGCGCCGGGAGCTCCGCCTGTTCTTCCGCGACGGCCTCCTCTAGTTGCTGCGTCTCGCGTCGACGTCGCCCCAGCGTCGCGCGATCCTCGACCAGCTCCGCATCGCGTACGAGGCGGTCGCGCCGCGCTACGACGAGCACGACCCGCCGGACGCGGACCCCGTCGAGCTGGTGCGCGCGCACGCGGCGGGCAAGGCGCGCTCCGTGCATCGCCCGGGTCGTCCGACGCTCGGCGTCGACACGACCGTCCACCTCGGCGAGCGGATCTACGCGAAGCCGGTGGACGCGGCCGACGCCGCGGCGATGCTGGCGGAGCTCGCCGGCCGGACGCACGCCGTGCTCTCGGGCCTCTGCCTCGTGACCGATCGCGGAGAGCGCGTCGAGCACGCGGAGACGCTCGTCACGTTCCGCCGCCTCGACGACGAGGCGATCGCGGCCTACGTCGCCAGCGCCGAGTGGCAGGGGCGCGCCGGCGGGTACGCGATCCAGGGCCTCGGGGGCCGACTCGTCGAGCGGATCGAGGGCGACTACCTCAACGTCGTCGGCCTGCCCGGAGCCCTGCTCCTCGACGTGCTCGAGCAGGAGGCGCCAGCCCTCCTGCGCGAAGAGAGGGCTTCGACGGCGCGGCTACACTCAGCCGACCGATGAGCATGTTCCGCTCGATGACGGGCTTCGGGGGCCGCGACATGGCCGTGGACCTCGGGACCGCCAACACCCTCGTCTACGTCCGCGGCCGCGGGATCGTCCTCTCCGAGCCGTCGGTCGTCGCGATCGACCAGCGGACGGGCGACGTCCATGCGGTCGGCGTCGAGGCGAAGCGGATGCTCGGCCGGACCCCCGGCTCGATCTCCGCGATCCGCCCGCTCAAGGACGGCGTGATCGCGGACTTCGACGTGACGGAGCAGATGCTCCGGCACTTCATCCAGAAGGTCCACCAGCACCGGTTCGCGCATCCGCGCGTCGTCGTCTGCGTCCCCTCCGGGGTGACGGGGGTCGAGAAGCGCGCGGTCGAGGAGGCGACGCTCTCGGCGGGTGCCCGCCAGGCGTATCTGATCGAGGAGCCCATGGCGGCTGCGATCGGCGCGGGCCTCCCGGTGGCCGAGCCGACGGGGAACATGATCGTCGACATCGGCGGCGGCACGACCGAGGTCGCGGTCATCTCGCTCGGCGGCATCGTCGTGTCGCAGTCGCTCCGCGTCGGCGGGGACGAGATGGACGAGGCGATCGTCAACCACATCAAGAAGGAGTACAAGCTCCTCGTCGGGCAGCAGACGGCGGAGGAGATCAAGCTCGAGATCGGCTCGGCCTTCCGGCTCTCGGACGAGATCCAGGCGGAGGTCCGTGGTCGCGACATGCTCACCGGCCTGCCGAAGACGGTCGTGATCACCTCCGAGGAGGTCCGGCGCGCGCTCGACGAGCCCGTCTCGCAGATCGTCGACGCGATCAAGTCGACGCTCGACAAGACGCCGCCGGAGCTCGCCGCGGACATCATGGACCGCGGCATCGTGCTCGCCGGCGGCGGCGC
>DASXAW010000089.1:0-2356 GCA_036406535.1 Gaiella sp. | reverse complement strand
GGCATCGCGATGGGCCTCGTCAAGGAGGGCGACGACTACGTCATCCTCACCGACATCCAGGGCGCGGAGGACCACCTGGGCGACATGGACTTCAAGGTCGCCGGCACCGCCGAGGGCATCACGGCCCTCCAGATGGACATCAAGATCACCGGCGTCACGCAGGAGATCATGCGCTCGGCCCTCGAGCAGGCGAAGCGGGCCCGCACGTCGATCCTCGAGAAGATGCTGGAGACGATCTCTAGCCCGCGGGCCGAGCTCGCCGGGCACGCCCCGCGCATCTCCTCGATCCGCATCAACCCCGACTTCATCGGGATGGTGATCGGGAAGGGCGGCGAGACGATCCGCTCGCTCGAGGCGGACTACGACGTGCAGATCGACATCGAGGAGGACGGCACGATCCTCGTCTACGCGACGGAGGGCACGAACGCCGACGCGGCGATCTCGGCCATCCAGGCGATGACGAAGGAGCCCGAGGTGGGGGACACCTACACCGGGCGGGTCGTGAAGACCACCGACTTCGGCGCCTTCGTGGAGCTGAAGAAGGGCACGGACGGCCTGCTCCACGTCTCGAACGTCGGGCCGGGCCGCGTCGCGCACATCGAGGACGTCCTCACGCGCGGCGACACGCTGGACGTGGTCGTCCAGGAGGTCGACAAGGAGCGCGGCCGGATCGGCCTGAAGCTCGTTGCGAAGCACGAGAACGGCGAGCTCGTCTCGCCGGAGACCCTCGTCGAGCGGGCGAAGGACGCTCCGCCGCGCGAGCCGCGTCCTCCGCGCGAGGACCGGGGCGGCCGCGGCGGCCGCGGCCGCGGGCCACGCCGCGACTGAAGTTGTCCGCAGGGTGGGAATCCGCTCGCGCGGATTCCCACCGCGGAATCCCCGCCTGCGGCGGGGCACATCCCTGAAGGCGTCGCCGTCGGCGCCGCAACCTGCCTTGCCGAGGATCCTCGCCTGCGCCGATCGCGAGGCTACGATCGCGCCGTGCGCGAACCCGAGTTCACGACGCTTCCCGGGGGCGAGCGCATCGTCACCGACCGGCTGCGCGGTGTCCGGTCGGTCGCGCTCGGCCTCTGGATCGGCACCGGCTCACGCGACGAGCCGCGCTCGCGCGCAGGCGTCTCGCACTTCATCGAGCACCTCCTCTTCAAGGGCTCGTCCCGCTACAGCGCGCAGGAGATCGCCGAGCTCTTCGACGCGATGGGCGGTGAGCTCAACGCGGCGACGTCGCGCGAGACGACGGTCCTCTACACGCGGGTCCCGGACGGGCACCTGACGGAGGCGCTCGACGCGATGACGGACATGGTGTTCGCGCCGACGTTCGACGACGTCGACTCGGAGCGGGAGGTGGTGCTCGAGGAGATCGCGATGGTCGACGACAACCCGCAGGACCTCGTCCACGACCTCGCGGCCGAGGCGGTGTTCGGCGAGCATCCGCTCGGCCGCCCGGTGATCGGCAGCGCCGAGGTGATCGCCGGCGTGTCGCCGCGGGCGCTTCGGGAATGGCACCGTCGCGCCTACTCCGGCCCGCGGATCGTGCTCGCCGCCGCCGGGAACGTCTCGCACGACCGCCTCGTCGAGCTGTTCGGCGGGCGGCGGCCGGGCCTCGACGGCGCCCGGGCCGCACCGCGCCGCGCCCCCGTGCGGCGGCTCCCGCGCCCCGGGTATCGCTTCGTGCGCCGACGCACCGAGCAGTACCACGTCGTCCTCGCCGCGCCCGGCATCGCGCGGGACGACGACTCGCGGTACGCGGTCTCCCTCCTCGACGCGATCCTCGGCGGCTCGGCCTCGTCCCGGCTGTTCCAGGAGATCCGCGAGCTGCGCGGGATGGCGTACAGCGTCTACACCTACGGCTCGCAGTACGCCGAGACCGGGCAGGTCGGCGTCTACGTCGGGACGCGCGAGGACAACCTCGACGAGTGCCTCGAGGTGATCGCCAGAGAGCTCGAGGACGTCGCGGCCGGCCGCCTCCGCCCGGGCGAGCTCGCCCGGGCCAAGGAGAACCTCGAGGGCCGGCTCCTGCTGTCGCTCGAGAGCACGTCGAACCGGATGAGTCGGCTCGGCAAGGCGCTCATCACGGACATGGAGCTCGTCTCGGTGGAGGAGACGCTTCGCCGGGTCCGTGCGGTCACGGAGGCGGACGTCGCCGTGGCGGCGGGCTCCCTCTTCGCCCCGGGCCGGCTGTCCGCCGCCGGAATCGGCCCGCGGGAGACACGTTTCCGCAAGGCGGTCACGCGCCTCAACCCGGCGCTCGCGGAGGCCGCTTGAGGGTCTGTCTCTACGGCGCGGGCGGGAGGGTCGGCTCGACGCTCGGGCCGGCGCTCGAGGCAGCCGGTCACGAGGTCGTCGACGGCCGCGC
>DASXAW010000088.1:0-30963 GCA_036406535.1 Gaiella sp. | reverse complement strand
GCGCGAGCGGCGCGGACGTCTGCGACCACGATCTGCATTCCCTTCACCGAGCCGGGCTCCGCGTCGAGGAGCCCCTTTCCGATGGCGATCGAGCACGCCGAGCCGGGCGGCGTCAGCTGGACGAAGCGCAGCTCGTCGCTCACCTGGTGGTCGTGGTCGACGACGAACCCGGCCTTCTCGGCGTAGAACGCCTTGGCGCGATCGACGTCCGAGACGGGTATCGCCACGAGCTCGAGCTTCCAGTCCATGCGCTGTCCCTTTCCGTAGGCGTGCTCTCCGTTCGCTGCACCCTGCCTTGCCGCGGTCTCCGACTTCAAGTCGGACACCTGCGATGGGGGCCTCACGGCCGCGCGTTACAACTCACCACATGGCGATCGCCTCGGACATCATGTCGCTCCTCGACTGGAAGCGCCGGGTCTTCGCTCTCTACGACGACGTCCGGAGCGCACCGTCGCCCGAGGAGGGGTGGTGGCTCTGGCGCGACCGGCGCGACATGCTCTTCGGCGAGCATCCACAGTCGCCGCTTCCTGCCGACGGCCGCGATGCGTTCTCGGGGCTCCGCTACTTCGAGTACGACCCCCGTCTCCGGGTGCTCGCGGAGGTCGAGCCTGCGCCGCCGGCTGAGGTCGCGATCGGCGCGAGCGCAGGGAGGCCCGTGTCGTTCGAGCGTGTCGGGCGCGCACGCTTCGCCCTCGCCGGAAAGGATCAGACCCTGGATCTGTTCTGGCTCGACGCCTACGGTGGGGGTCTCTTCGTGCCCCTCGCGGATGCGACGAGCGGAGACGAGACCTACGGCGCGGGGCGGTACCTGCTCGACACGGTGAAAGGCGCCGATCTCGGCACGAGCGACGGTCGCCTCGTCCTCGACCTGAACTTCGCCTACAACCCGTCGTGCGCGTACGACCCGCGCTGGGCGTGCCCGCTCGCGCCTCCGGGCAACCGGCTCCCCGTGCCGGTGCGGGGGGGCGAGCTCGTCTACCGCGGCTAGGGCCGCTCGGCCGCGAGCGCGAGCAGGCTCTCGTGCTCCTCGCGGCACGCCGGGCAGCCCGCGAGATGGGCGCGCAGGCCGGGGATCGCCGCGTCGGCGTCCTTACCCGCGAGCTCGAGCTCGACGAAGCGGTCGAGCTCGTCGAAGCACGCGTCGCAGCCGACCTCGGGGCCGGCCGGTCCGAGCAGCCCGCGCAGGATCGTCGTCGGGTCGCGTCGTTCCATCAGGTCTCCTCCAGGTGGTGCGCGAGCGCGAAGCCGCGCTCGTCGAGATGGGCGCGGAGCTTGCGCCGCGCGTCGTGGAGCGTCTTGTAGAGGGCCCCTCGCGTCGACCCGAGCCGGCCGGCGAGGACGTCGATCGGCACGCCGTCGACCGCCAGTGCGAGCAGGACCCGCCGCTGGTGCGGCGTCAGTGCCTCCTCGATCCCCGCACGGACGGCGTCGAGGAGCGAACCGAGCTCGACCTGGGCGTCGGGCGCGAGGCTCGCGGTCGCGAACTGGTTCCACGTCTCGGTCTCGAGCGGGATCTCACGGCCCTGCCAGGCGCGCTTGCGGAGCTTGACCGCCGCCTCGAGCAGCGCGAACTTGTACGCCCAGGTCGAGAACCGGCTCCGGCCCCGGAAGTCGTCGAGACGCCGCAGCACGCTGAGGAGCGCGTCGTCTGCCGCCTCGGCGGCGATGTCGTCGAGCTCCTCGCCCCGCAGGAACGGCATCGTCGCGCGCCTGCGGGCGACCTCGAAGCGCGCCGCACGGAGCAGCAGCTCACGGAGGCGCTCGATCGCCGCGTCCCTCGTCCGCCCCTCCGCGCGCAGCTCGTCGATCCAGGCGCGCGACTCCTCGTCGAGCAACGGCCGCCTCGCCGTCGCGGCGGCGTCGGATGCGCCGGGTTCCACGCCGCGAAGCGTAACGCTGCTCACGCGGCGCGCTCCTCGTCGAGCGGGGCGAGGATTCGCACGGCGAGCTGCGGCGCACAGCCGCGGTCGACGAGCTCGAGGAGCGCGTGGAGGTCGTACCGCCCGTCGCGGGCGAGGCGAGAGGCGAGCTGCGGCGGGAAGCCCGCCTGGGAGAGCTGTGTGCGTCGCCAGGAGGTCACCTCGCCACCCGCCTCGACCTGGACCTCGGTCTTCATGCTTCCTTTGTTGCGCCGGGCGGCGATTCCTTACGTCCGCGGATCGCCCCGGGGGAGCGCTGGGCTCGCCCCGGGGCGGGCGAGCGCCTCTATGCGAACCGCGAGGGAAACTGCGCGACGAGCCCCGTCGAGAGCATGTCGGCCATGTGCAGGATCTGCTGCTCGATGAGGTCGTAGGCCCGAACGTCGGCCGCCCAGCGGCCCTTCAGGCGGGCAAGCACCTCGTTCGTGGTCAGACCGAGATGCTCGCGCATCATCGCCTTCATCGGCCCGGGCTTCCAGTACCGGGGGTTGGCGCGGGAGAGGAACGCCGCGATCCGGTCGGCGTTCGCATTCCAACGTGCCTGCTGCGTGCCGACGGCGGCCGTATCGCCCTTCTGCGCGGCGGCGATCAGGTCCGCCGCGATGAGGATGTGCTCGCGCAGGAGCGCGGTCAGCTGCCTGCCGGCGGCAGCGCCGTAGAACGGCTTGATCGCGCTGCCGATGTCGGCCTGGTTCTGCAGCAGCCGAGCGACGGTCGTCTTCGTGTCCGGGGCCTTCGTCGTGAGGCTGATGATCGCGAGCCGCGTCCAGGCCACGTGCTCTTCCCAGAGCCGGTCCATCTCGCGGCGCAACGCGAGCTCCTGCGGAGAGATCGCCGTGCGGGAGTCCGCGAGGGCGGAGACGTCGTGGTGGTGCGGGGAAGCGGTGGCGGCCGGCGCTCCACCTGAGTGCGCGAGCGCCACGCCGGCGGTCGCGGCGGCGATCGACGTCACGAGCGCAAGCGGAATCAAGCGTCGGGTCGACGGCATCGGAGGGTCCTTTCGTCGGATGGAGACCGCTGCGCGGCGCGCGCTGCGGTGTTGACCCAGTTGGTGCCGGTCGCCCGCGAATCCTTACGCGACCGCCACGGCGGCGCGCCGCGGAGTCTCAGTCGAGCCGCTCGACGAGCATGGCCATCCCCTGGCCGCCGCCGACGCACATCGTCTCGAGGCCGACCGTGCGGTCGAGCGTCTCGAGGTCGTTGAGCAGCGTGTTCATGATCCGCGCGCCCGTCATGCCGTACGGGTGGCCGAGCGCGATTGCCCCGCCGTTCGGGTTGAGCACCTCGCCGAACGGGTCGACGCCGAGCTCGCGGCAGACGGGCAGCACCTGCGCCGCGAACGCCTCGTTCAGCTCCATCACGTCGACGTCGTCGATCGTCATGCCCGCCCTGTCGAGGACGCGCCGAACCGCGTCGATCGGCCCGACCCCCATGATCTCGGGGGCGACGCCGGAGACGGACGACGCGATGATGCGCGCGCGGGGGCGTAGCCCGAGCTCGGCGGCTCGCGTGTCGGACATCACCAGCACCGCGGCCGCGCCGTCGTTCAGCGGGCACGCGTTTCCCGCCGTGACCTTGCCGCCCGGCAGGAACGCCGGATCGAGCTCGGCGAGCTTCTCGACGGTCGACGTCGGCCGCGGGCCGTCATCGGCGGCGACGACCGTTCCGTCGCCCTTCGTGTACGGGCTGATCTCGCGTTCCGAGAAGCCGGACTCCTGCGCCCGGACGGCGCGCTCCTGCGAGCGTTGCGCGAACGCGTCCATGTCCTCCCGTGAGACGTCCCACCGCTCGGCGACGTTCTCGGCCGTCAGGCCCATCGGGATGTAGACGTTCGCGATCTCGGCGTCGTCGCCGAAGAGCTTCGGATGGAGCTCCTCCGTGCTCTTCGGGTAGCCGGAGACCTGGGAGATCGACTCGACGCCCGCGGCGACGAAGCAGTCGCCCTCGCCGGCGCGGACGGCGTGGAAGGCCATCCGGATCGTCTGGAGCGACGAGGCGCAGAAGCGGTTAACCGTCGTGCCCGGGACGGTGTCGGGAAGGCCCGCGAGGAGCGCTGCACGGCGGCCGAGGTTCATGCCCTGCTTCTCCTGCGGGAAGCCGCAGCCGACCATCACGTCGACGACGTCCTCGCGTGGGACGGCCGGCGCCTTGGTCAGCACGTCGTCGATCGCGAACGCGAGCAGGTCGTCGGGTCGGACGTCCGCGAGCGATCCCTTCGCGGCACGCCCGATCGGCGTGCGGGATGCGGCGACGATCACGGCTTCGGCCACGGGGATCTCCTCTCGACGGGCGGACGCTGCAAATTCAACACTCAGTCGGGCAGGAGCGGCATCTCGATGGCCTGCGAGCGGTGGAGGAGCACCGCCCGCGCGACCGCGTTCGGGCCGTAGCGGTCGCGGATCTCGTCGACGGCCGTGTCGAGCGCACCACCGGCCCACGGATCCAGTGGAAGGCCGAGCTGCAACGGCGCATCGTCGTCGAGGTTCGCCACGGACACACCGACGAGGGTCAAGCCGCGCTGTCGGGTGACCGGCTCGAGCGCTGCCAGGAGCCCGCGCGCGACGGCCAGGATGCGCGCGGTCTCGGCCGTCGGCTGGGGGAGCGTGTGCGAGCGGGTGGCACGTGAGAAGTCGTCGAAGCGCACGCGCAGGACGACCGTGCGGCCGACCCGATGCGCCCTCCGCATGCGGCCGGTGACCCGCTCGACGAGCCCGAGCAGGATTGCGTCCACCTCCTCGCTCGCGCGGCGCGCCCGGCCGAGCGCGCACTGCGACCCGATCGAGCCCCGCCGGCGCCCCGTGCGAACGCGCCGAGGGTCGCTGTTGTGGGCGAGCGCGTGCAGGTGCCGGCCGACGGCCTGCCCGAGCATCGCGACGAGTGCCGCCTCCGGCACCTGCGCGACCCGCCCGACCGTGACGAGACCACGCTCACGGAGCTTCCGCGCCGTGACCGGCCCGACGCCCCAGAGCCGCTCGACGGGCAGAGGGTGCAGGAAGTCGCGCTCCTCTCCGGCCGGCACGACGAGCAGCCCGTCGGGCTTCGCGACGCCGCTAGCGACCTTTGCGAGGAACTTCGTGCAGGCGACGCCGACCGTCAGGGGCAGCCCAAGCCGGTCGCGAACGTCCTGCCTCAGACGCGCTGCGATCTCGACCGGGCTCCCGGCGATTCGCTCGAGGCCGCGCACGTCGAGGAAGGCCTCGTCGATGGAGAGGCCCTCGACGAGGGGCGACGCGTCGTCGAAGAGGCGGTAGACCGCCTTGCTCGCCTCCGAGTACGCGGACATCCGCGGGCGGACGACGACCGCGTGCGGGCACAGCCGTCGGGCCCGCGAGCCGCTCATCGCCGAGTGGATGCCGTACGCCCGCGCCTCGTAGCTCGCCGCGAGTACGACGCCCATGCCGACGATCACCGGCCGGCCGCGGAGCCGCGGCTGGTCCCGCTGCTCGACCGACGCGAAGAACGCGTCGAGGTCGGCATGGAGAATCGTGGCCTCTGCCATGCGAACATATGTTCGCACAGGCGGAACCGGGCTGACTAACCGGTTTCCGGCTGTGCCACGGCGTTCGGCTCGTCGAGGAAGAAGACCGTGACCTCCTCGTACGGCAGCGAGCCGACGTTGACGCCGCGATGGACGCGCTCCGAAGGCTCGTCCCAGTCGACCTGTCCCGGCGTTACCGCGAAGCGGGCGAGCTCCGACCCGTCGTGGCCCTCGATCGCGAGGCGCTCGCCCGCGAGCACGACGGTGACGCGGTGGAACGGGTCGGTGTGCCACGGCATTGCCTCGCCCGGGTCGAGCCGCAAGCGGCGCACGAGCACCGTGCCGCGCCGGATGAGCTCCTCCTCGGCCATGGCCCGAGTGTGACTCAGCCGGCGGTGCGAAGCGAGCGGGCGAGCGTGACGAGCTCCGCGCGGCTCAGGTCGCCTGCGATCGTGACGACGAGCCCGTTCGCGACCGCCCACAGGTGCGGCACGCCGTGGGGGGAGAGGACGACCTGCGCATCGCGGAGCACGCCCGTCTCGAGCGTCACGTGCTCCGGGTGGTCGACGTAGCCCTCGCCCGACGCGAGCGGGTCGCTCCAGGCCGCCGAGCCCGCGAGGCGGGTCGTCACGACGAACCGGTCGAGGCCGCGCCGGTACGCGAGCGACACGACCTTGCGCGACGGCGGGTTCCCGGCCTCGGTGCCCGTCGGGCCGGCGTCGGTCGCGACAGCGACCTCGGCGAGCTCGTAGCCGTCCGGGACGGCGGAGGGGACGAGCGGGGTGTAACCCACGGTGCCGGTCACCGCGGCGAGCGACACGCGCCGGAAACCCTCGTCGCTCCGGATCACCTCGGAGCCCGGCGGGAACGAGAACGTGAAGGCGTTCGCCTCGACCGGCTCGTCGACCTTGAGCTGCTCGATCCGCAGCTCGTGGAGCATCGCGCCGGCTCTCGACTCGACGACGCGCACGGGGATACCGCTTTGCCGGTCGACGGTGATCTCGAGCCGGTCGCCCGAGAGCGCGGGAACCATCGCGTTCGGCACCGTGTCGACCTCGACACGCCAGGCTGGTCGGCCCTCGTAGACGACCTCCTCGACCCGTGGGTCGCCGGAGGCGAGCAGCGCGCGAACGTACGCCCCGAGCGCGTCGGGCAGGATCCAGCTGGGCGGCCCCTGTTCGGGCGGGCCCGGTGCGATTCCGCGGCGCTCGGCGTAGAAGATCGCGTCCCCGCCCATGCTTGCGCTGTGCTGCGCCGAGCGCGCGACGCCTGCCGCTGCGTCGTAGGTGATCACCTCGCCCGGCGCCGGGCCGTCGAGCCGGAAGTCTCCCTTCGCGTCGAGCGCGAACCTGAACCGCCGCTCGTCGTCGGCCCGCGGGCCGCTGGTGACGATCACGCCGGAGAGAGTGCGCAGCGTGTCGAGCGAGGCTCGCACTCGCTCCTTCACGACCGCGGCGCTCGCCAACTGAGTCCGCTCCGCCCGAGGCCACCCGACGACCGCTGCGACCACGCCGACCGAGGCGGCGACCGCTGCGATTCGGAAGCCCCAGCGCAGCCGCAGTCGTCGTGTCGGACGCCTCGCAGGCTCGGCTGCGAGCTGCCGCTCGAGGTCGGCGAAGAACGCGGCGCTGTGGTCGGGGACGTCGAGCTCGCGGAGCGCGGTGCCGAGCTCGGGGTCGCGGTACGTCGTGGGACCGGTCCGGCTCATGACTCTGCGACTCCCTTCAGCGGCTCCTCGAGGGCATCTCTCAGCACGGCTCGAGCGCGGTTGAGGCGCGAGGCGACGGTTCCGGCCGGGATGCCGAGGACCTCCGCGGCGGCGCGATAGTCGAATCCCTGGCCGTCGACCAGCAGGACCGCCGCGCGGTCGTATGGCGCCAGCGTCGAGAGCGCGCGCTCCAGCCGCTCGCGGCCCGCGACGCGGTCCGCGTGGTCCGGGACGGGCGCGACGGCGTCGGCGGCGGCGGCGAGCGGGACGGTGCCGCCCCGGCGAAGACGTCGCAGCTCGTCGAGGCAGGCGTTGAAGACGATGCGGTGGAGCCAGGTCCCGAGCTGCGACTGGCCTCGAAAGCGGGGGAGGGCGCGAAACGCCTTCAGGTACGCCTCCTGCAGCGCGTCGTCCATCCGGTCCCGCGAGCCCAGCAGTCGGTAGGCGAGCGCACGAAGCGCGGGGTCGTAGTGGCGGACGACGATCGCGAACGCCTCGGGGTCGCCGAGCCGCGCGCGGTCGAGGACGGCGGTCTCGACGTCCGGGACCGTGTCTGTTCGCATGCGGGCGACTGCGCTCATCCTCCGTGTTAGACGCCCCGTCGCGCGCACTTCTTCACGGTGCCTACCCTGTCGAGATGGCGCGCCTCTTCGTCGCCACCGGGGACGCGATCGTCCGTCTCGAGGAGACGGACGGCACGTGGGTCGCCACGAGCTCGCTCGAGGGGAGCGGCGCACAGTGCCTGGCCGTCGATCCGCACACGCGCGACACGGTCTTCGCGGGCCTCCGCGAGGGAGGTCTGCGGCGGAGCGATGACGCCGGCGCGACGTGGGTCGACTGCGCCTTCCCCGAGGCGGGCGTGTTCTCCGTCGCCGTGAGCGCGGCTGACGGCGCCGTGTATGCGGGCACGGAGCCGAGCCGTCTCTTCGCGAGCGGCGACAGGGGCGCGACCTGGGAAGCGCTCGACGCGCTCCTCGAGTTGCCCTCACATCCGACGTGGAGCTTTCCACCACGACCATGGACGTCCCACGTGCGCTGGATCGCGCCCAGCCCTCACGACGCGAGCCTGCTGCTCGCGGGAATCGAGCTCGGCGGCCTGATGCGCTCGGCGGACGGCGGCCGCAGCTGGGAGGACCACCGACCGGGAGCCCAACGGGACGTCCACTGCCTCGCCTGGCATCCGAAGACCGAGGGGCGCGCGTACGAGGCGGGGGGCGGGGGCGCTGCGTTCAGCGTCGACGGCGGCGAGACGTGGACGCCCGCCGACGACGGACGCGACCGGAACTACAGCTGGGCACTCGCCGTGGACCCCGAGGACCCGGACGTCTGGTACGTCTCGGCGAGCACGGGACCGTACGCGGCGCACGGGCGCGGCGATCCCGAGGCGCGCCTGTACCGCAGGCGGAACGGCGAGCCGTGGTCCGCGCTCGGAGGTGGGCTGCCGAGCCCGCTTCCCGCTATGCCCTACGCGCTGCTCGCGACCAGCGGGCGGCTCTTCGCCGGGCTCTCGGATGGCCAGCTCTGGGAGAGCCGCGACCAGGGCGACACGTGGACGGCATGCGCGCTCGTCGGCGGCACGCTGCCGGCGCTCACCGCGCTCGCGCCCAGCTGAGCGAGTCGAGTGGGTAGCGGCTAGCTGTGGCCGTTGCCGAACCGGGGGTCGTGGTAGCTCGCGAGGCGGTGCAGCAGCGTGTGGAACGTCGCGCGCTCCTCCGCGTCGAGTGGCGCAAAGAAGTCGTCGTCGATCGACGCCTGCAGCGCCCGTAGCTTCGAGAGCGCCTTCTTCCCCGCCGGCGTCAGGTTGACGATGTGCCGGCGACGGTCGGACGGGTCGCGCTTGCGCACGATCAGCCCTCGCTCCTCGAGGTCGTCGAGCAGGCCGACGAGGTAGCTGCGGTCGTAGCCGAGCGCATCGGCGATCGTCGCCTGCGTCTCGCGCGCTCCCTCGTCGAGCACCGCGAGGACCGTGAGATGGAACGGGCTCGCTCCTGCGGCCTCGTAGCCCTCGTGCACGCGGTCCTTCACCGTGAACCCGAGACGCTTGAGCAGAAACGACGTGCTCGAGACGAGCTCACGCGGCGGCCGTACCGCGGGTTTCACATGGATGGGCTGATCTGTCGTGGTCATGGAAGAAGTGTAGCCCATTCCAGGGTGGAGATGTGCTATCGTGGAGTTATCCAATGATTGGAGGAATTGATCAATGACGCTTTCCGCGATCAGGTCCACTCGCTCGTCGAGCCCGTGGGCCGCACTCGCGCTCATCGTGGTCGCGCAGTTCATGGTGATCCTCGACGTCGCGATCGTGAACGTCGCGCTGCCGTCGATGGAGCTCGACCTCGGCTTCTCGCAATCGGGCCTCGAGTGGGTGGTGACCGCCTACGCCATCGTGTTCGGCGGTTTCCTGCTTCTCGGGGGACGGCTCGCGGATCTCCTCGGACGACGGCGGACCTTCATGGGGGGCATCGCCCTCTTCACCGCGGCGTCGGTGCTCTGCGGGCTCTCGTGGTCGGCCGGCTCGCTCGTCGCGTTCCGTGGGATCCAGGGGCTCGGCGGCGCTCTCCTCGCGCCCGCGGGGCTGTCGATCCTGATGACGACCTTCGCCGAGGGCCGTGACCGCAACCTCGCGCTCGGCATCTGGGGCGCGGCGTCGGGGAGCGGGGCCGCCGTGGGCGTGCTGCTCGGCGGCGTGCTCACGTCGTACCTCAGCTGGCCGTGGATCTTCTTCATCAACGCTCCCGTCGGCGCGGCGCTGCTCGTACTGACGCCTCGGATCCTCCGCACGCGGGACGTGCGCGGCGGACTCCGGCATTTCGACCTGGCGGGCGCGCTGTCGGCGACCGGCGCGGTCATGCTGCTCGTCTACGGCCTGACCGTCGCGACCGACCACGGCTTCGGCAGCACGTCGGCGCTGGGCCTCTTCGCCACCTCCGCGGCGCTCGCGGCTGCGTTCGTCGCGATCGAGCGGCGTGCTGCGGTGCCGCTCCTGCCGCTGCGGATGTTCCGGATCCGCAGCTTTGCAGTCGGCAACGCGATCACGACGATCGTCGCCTCGGTCGCGTTCTCGGAGTTCTTCCTGCTGACGCTGTACCTCCAGGACGTGCTGCACTACTCGGCCGTCCAGACCGGCCTCGCCTTCGCGGCGATGGCCGTGACGATCGCGGTCGTCTCGAACGGCGCACAGGCGCTCGTCACGCGGTTCGGGCCGCGGAGCGTGCTCACGGCGGGGCTCGTCCTCCTCGCGGTCGCACTCGTCCTCGTCGCGCGGCTCCCCGTGCCGGCCCGGTACGACGTCGACCTGCTCCTCCCGTTCGTGCTGAACGGAATCGGGTTCTCGCTCTGCTTCATCCCGATGACGATCGCGGGGATGCAGGGCGTGATGCCCGCGGATGCGGGCGTCGCCTCGGGGTTGCTCAACACGAGCCGCCAGGTGGGCGGCGCCGTCGGCCTCGCGGTCGTGAACGCGATCGCGGCGGGCTTCACGGTCAGCGGCGTCTCCGGCGCGGCCGCCGACGAGTCCCTCGCGCACGGGTACCGCGTCGCGCTGCTCGGCCTCGCGATGCTCGCGCTCGGCGGCGCCGTCCTCTCGTCGACCCTCCTCGCGCCGCCCGCCGCGGCCGCGGCCGTCGATGAGTCGTTCGACGAGCCCGTCCAGGAGGCCGCATGACGCAGCGCGCCTGGGGTCTGACGGCCCCTGCCCGGAGCCCGCCCCGTGCGCGCCCTCCGCGCGCGGGCTGACCGCGCGCACGCCGGACAGCCACGACCCCCGTGCGCGCCGAGTGGCGGCGTACCATTGCTCGTATGCAGGGGTCCGGTGTGCCCGGTGCGGCCCGGAGCCGGCTCAGCGAGCCGGACGACGACTGGCTCGGCGACGTCTCGGACTACGACTGGAGCGAGCACGCCGCAGAGCGTGCCGAGCGCGGCCACGCGACGCCTCCCCGCGAGGGCCTCGTCGCGGTCGTCGACGACAGTGACCGGGCGACGACGGGGCCCGTCGACGCCGCAGAGGCGCGCCGTGCGACCGTCGAGCGGCGGCGGATCGTGGCGGGGCTCGCGGTCGCGGCGGTGCTCGGCATCGTGATCGTGATCGCGTTGGTGCTCTTGCGCGGCGGGAACGAAGCGCCTGCGCCAGAGGCCGACACGACGACGCTCCCGGCGACGACCACGCCGTCTGCGACGACGGAGACCCCGGCGCAGGGGACCCCGTCACAGGAGAGCACGACGCCGCAGACGCCTGACACGGGCGCGTCGGCCACGACGCCGTCGACCGAGGCCGGCACCTCCTTCACGCTCCCCGAGGGCACGAAGCTGCGGCTCGACGAGGGCGATCCGGCGCTCGTCGAGAAGCTTCAGCAGGCCCTGATCGACGCGGGGTACGACCCCGGCTCCGTCGACGGCTCCTTCGGGCCAACGACCGAGGCGGCGGTGACCGCGTTCCAGCAGGACAACGGCCTCTCCGCCGACGGTGTGGTCGGGCCCGACACCGCGTCGGCGCTGAACAGCGCGCTGTCGGCCGGCTGAGCGCCGAGTCGGGGCGCGCGCCGAGCGCCGACCGCGGCTTCGGCCGGTCATCCTATTCGGCGATGCGTGCAGACCTGCCGACCGGCACCGTCACGTTCCTGTTCACGGACATCGAGGGCTCGACGAGGCTGCTGCGCGATCTCGGCCCCGAGGGATATGCGGCCGCTCTCGACGCGCATCGGCAGGTCGTGCGCGAGGCGTGCCGGGCGCACGACGGGATGGAGGTCGACACCCAGGGCGACGCGTTCTTCCTCGTCTTCCCGAGCGCGGCAGGCGCAGTCGATGCCGCGGAGGAGATCGCCACTGCGCTCACGCAAGGCCCGATCCGGCTGCGGATGGGCCTCCACACGGGATCACCGCTCGCGACGACCGAGGGGTACGTCGGCGAGGACGTCCACCTCGCCGCGCGTGTCGCAGCCGCGGGGCACGGCGGGCAGATCCTGCTCACCGAGGCGACGGCCGCGCTCGCGGCAAGGCCGTTCGTCGAGCTCGGCGAGCATCGGCTCAAGGACGTCGACGGCGCCGTGCGGATCCTCCAGGTGGGAAGGGAGCGCTTCCCCACGCTGAGGACCGTCTCGAGCACGAACCTCCCGAGCCCCGCGAGCTCCTTCGTGGGCAGGGAGCGGGAGCTCGCTGACGTGCTGGCGCGAGTCGCGGCCGGCGCACGCCTGCTCACGCTCACCGGACCGGGCGGGACCGGGAAGACGCGCCTCGCGATCGAGGCCGCCCGCGCGCTCCTCCCCGACCACGAGGGAGGCGTGTTCTGGGCGGACCTCGCGGCGCTCCGCGACCCGGCGCGCGTGCAGGACGAGCTGGCGACGGCGCTCGGTGCCCGCGACGGCCTGGCGGCGCACATCGGCCGACGCCGCGTTCTGATGGTGGTGGACAACTTCGAGCAGGTCGTGAGCGCTGCGCCGCAGCTGCCGCCGCTGCTCGCAGCCTGTCCCGGCCTCACGCTCATCGTCACGAGCCGCGAGCTCCTCCGCGTCCAGGGCGAGGTCGAGCTTCCCGTACCGCCGCTCGCCGAGGCCGACGCGGTGGCGCTCTTCTCCGCGCGGGCGGGGCTCGAGCCGAGCGAGGAGATCCAGGAGCTGTGCGCGAGGCTCGATTCGCTCCCACTGGCGGTCGAGCTCGCCGCAGCGCGTGCGAGGGCCCTCTCGCCGGCCCAGATCCTCGAGCGGCTGCGCGACCGGCTCGAGCTCAGGGCCGGTCGCGACGCGGCGCCACGGCAGCAGACGCTTCGTTCCACGATCGCCTGGTCGTACGAGCTCCTGCGGGACGACGAGCAGCGTCTCTTCGCGCGCCTCTCGGTCTTCGCAGGTGGATGCCGCCTCGAGGCCGCCGAATCCGTCGTCGACGCGGACGTCGACACGCTCCAGTCGCTCGTCGAGAAGAGCCTGCTCCGCTGGTCGGGCGAGCGCTACTCGATGCTCGAGACGATCCACGAGTTCGCAGCCGACCGGCTCGGGCCCGACGAGCGAGAGGAGCTGCTGGACCGCCTGACCGCGCACGTCGTCGAGCTCGCCGACCGGAGCACACAGGCGCTGCACAACGCAGCGGAGACCGTCGTCTCGGCGCAACTCGCGCCCGAGTACGCGAACATCCGGACGGCGGTGACGCACGGCCTCGAGGCGGGCGAGCCGGACGACGCGGCGTTCATCCTCGGTGGCCTCTACCCGTTCCTCACCTCGCACGGCCAACTCGTCGAGGCCCGCGAGTGGGCCGACGAGACACTCGCCCGCCGTGACCGCCTCTCGGCCGCCGGTCTCGCCGAGGCGCTCGTCGCGGGCGGCGAGCTCGCACGGTTCGCCGGCGACCTCGAACGCGCGGTCTCCTTGAAGCACGAGCTCATCTCGGTGGCCGACGAGCCCCGCCGCCCGCGTTGGCGCGCGGCGAACTTCTGCGACCTGAGCGAGATCGCGCTCGAGCTCGGCGACTTCACGTTGGCGCGGACGTACGCCGAGCAGGGAGTCGCCGCGGGTGCGGGCGCTCGCGCCGACCTCTGCTTCGCGGAGCTCGCACTCCGCGAAGGAGACCTGGAGGCAGCGGACTCATACGCCGGCGCGGCGCTCGCCGCCCTCGAGCCGGGGGCGTTCAACCACGCGTGCGGCCTCGAGATCCGTGGGGAGATCGCACGGCGAGCGGGCAACCGCGGGCGGGCGGCCGATCACTTCCGCGCGTCGCTCGACGCGTTCACGGCGCTCGCCGACGGTGGCGGCATCGCGGACTGCCTGGACGGGCTCGCGCGGCTGGCGGCCGAGCGTGGCGACCCGGCGCGCGCCGGACGGCTCCTCGGCGCAGCGGCACGGCTTCGCGAGACACGCGGACGAGCCCCGGCGCGCACCGACGCGCCGTTCCCGGACGTTCCGGCGGCCACGGTCGACGAGGGTCGCGCGCTGTCTCTCGACGACGCGCTCGAGCTTGCCTTGTCGGAGGCCGCCGAGCTCTGAGGCGGGCCGGGCCGCTGACGCGGACGTCATCCGTGCGACACTCGGGAGTCGTCGTCGCCTCGCGATGAGTTTCTCCCTCGGCGCTCGTCTACCCCTCGAGCGTTCGACGAAAGGAGACGAGATGGACAGGATCGCACCGTGTCTGTGGTTCGACACCGAGGCCGAGGAGGCCGCGGCGTTCTACACGTCGGTGTTCCCCAACTCGAGGATCGTTCGCGTGAGCCACTACGGCTCCGCCGGGCCGCGGCCCGAGGGGATGGTGATGGAGGTCGAGTTCGAGCTCGACGGCCGGAGCATCCTCGCCCTGAACGGCGGCCCCCAGTTCACGTTCACCGAGGCGATCTCCATCCAGGCCGACTGCAAGGACCAGGACGAGGTCGACCGGCTCTGGGAGACCCTGTCCGACGGCGGCGAGGAGGGCCCGTGCGGATGGCTCAAGGACCGTTACGGCGTCTCGTGGCAGATCGTGCCGAGCGTCCTGTACGAGCTGATCGCCGACTCCGACGCGGAGCGCGCGCAGCGCGCGATCGGCGCGATGCTGCAGATGGGGAAGATCGAGATCGCGGAGCTCGAGCGCGCCGCGGACGGCGTCGCGGCCGGGTGACTGGCGTGTCGAGGGTCAGGGTCCACATCACGATGTCGCTCGACGGGTACGCCGCTGGGCCCGACCAGAGCCTCGAGAATCCGCTCGGGAAGGGCGCCGAGGCGCTGCACGAGTGGATGATCGCAACGCGGAGCTGGCGCGAGCAGCACGGCCAGGAGGGCGGGGAGTCGGGCGTCGACGACAGGCAGGCGTTCGACTGGAGCGAGAACATGGGCGCCGTCGTCATGGGCCGGAACATGTTCGGCCCCGTCCGCGGCCCGTGGCCGGACGAGAAGTGGCGGGGCTGGTGGGGCGACGACCCGCCGTACCACACGCCGGTGTTCGTCCTCACCCACCACGAGCGCCGGCCGCTCGAGATGGAGGGCGGTACGACCTTCCACTTCGTCACGGACGGCATCGAGAGCGCCCTCGAGCAGGCCCTCGCCGCGGCGGACGGCAAGGACATCACCATCGGAGGTGGTGCGTCGACGGTGCAGCAGTACCTCCGCGCCGGGCTCGTCGACGAGCTGAACGTCCATGTGGCGCCCGTGCTCCTCGGCGGCGGCGAACGGCTCTTCGACGACCTCGACGGCGGGCCGATGGGGCTCGAGCCGGTCGAGCTCGAGGCATCGCCCGCGGCGGCGCACTTCCGGTACGTCCGCACGGGGTAGCCCGGCGTGGCCACCATGGACGAGGTACGCCTGTTCGCGAGCACGCTCCCGCGCGCGTACGAGGTGGTCGTCCGCGGGCGCATCAAGTTCCGGGTCGGCAGCATCGTCTTCGTCGCGTTCTCGCGCGACGGCACGTTGATGGGCTTCGGCTTCCCGAAGGAATGGCGCGAGGCGCTCGTCGAGTCCGAGCCCGAGAAGTTCATGCTCCCCCGCGAATCCGACATGCGGTTCAACTGGGTCGTCGGGCGGCTCGACGCGATCGACGAGCCGGAGATGCGCGACCTGGTGCTCGACGCCTGGGCCATGGTCGTCCCGCAGAAGATCTCGGCCCCGTACCGCGAGCCCGGCTGAGCCCCCGGCTCGGGCGCTTCGCCGCCGTCAGAACCGCGCGATCAGGACCGGGCGGCCGTCCGCGTCGACGAGGTGGATCGCGGCGAGAGCCCCCAGGTCGGCCGGCAGCATCCCACCCCAGGTGCCGTCGGCGAGCCGGAAGGGAGCGAGCGGCACGCGGCGGCCGTTCCGCTGCAGGAGCTCGGCGCCCACGACCGCCCTCCGGAGGGGCGGGGCCACCGTCACCAGGAGCCACGACGGGTCGCCGCGGTACGTGAACACGACCCCGCCCGGCATTCCCGCGACGTCCTCGAGGCGGACGGCGCCGAAGTACGAGCCGTGCGCCTCGTCGAGCGTCGCCCGGTAGTGGTCGGCAAGGCGCATGTCGTCGCGGAAGGCCGCGAACATCGCTCCCGCGGTGATCGCGACGACCACCGCGAGGGCCGCGACGGCGGCGAGCGGGCGGAGCAGCATCCGACGCCGCCTCGGCGCCGGGGGCTCGATCGCACGGCGCACCCCCAGCTCGAAGCCGAGCGGCGGCTCGAGGCCGGGCGCGAGCGCGAGGAGGCCGTCGGCGATCGCGGACTGGCGTGCGAGCTCGGCCCTGCATTCGGCGCAGTCCGCGACGTGATCGAGCACACGGGCGCGGTCCTCGCCGTCCGCAACGCCGAGCGCGACCTCGCTCAGCAGCTCGCGTGTCTCCTCGCAGCGCTCGTCAGCGCTCATCCCCCACCTCCATCTCGTCGCGGAGTCGACTCATCGCCGTGCGGATTCGCGTCTTCGCGGTGCCGAGCGGGATCGCCTCGAGCTCCGCGACCTCGGCCGCCGTCCGGCCGAAGTACGCGGCGAGCAGGAGCGCGCGCCGCTGCGAGGAGGGAAGGATCGCGAGCGCGCGGCGCAGCTCGTCGCGCTCGCCGACCGCCTTCCGCTCGTTCTCGGCGTTCGCGTCGACGAGCTGGAGCTTGGAGGCGAGCAGCTCGGGGTCCATCGGCTCCGCGCGTCTGAGCCGCAGCTGGTCGACCGCCACGTTCCGGACGATCGTGAGGAGCCAGGTGAGCACGGATCCCCGGCGCGCGTCGTAGCTCCCCGCGTAGCGCCACGCGCGGACGAATGCCTGCTGGGCGACGTCCTCGGCGGTGGCCGGGTCGTCGACGACCGTGCGCGCGAGCCCGAAGGCGCGACGCTGGAAGCGGCGCACGAACTCCGCCGATGCGTCCCGGTCGCCCGCGGCGAGGCCCGCGAGCAGCGCTTCGTCCGAGCTGCCCACACAGGGGATACCGGCCCGTCGCCCGATATGGATTGCGCGTCAGGCTTCGTCGGGGATCGTCAACCGAGCTCGACGCGTCGCTGCTCGAGAAAGCGCCGCTCGGGCTCCGCGTGCACGAGCTCGAGCGCGCGGTCGTACGCCTCGCGCGCCTCGTCCGCGCGTCCGAGCCGGCGGAGCAGCTCCGCCCGCGTCGCGTGGAGGTAGTGGTAGCGCTCGAGGTCGAGCCGGTCGACGAGCGCGAGCGCCGTCTCGACGTCCCCGTCCTCCGCCGTCGCGACGGCGCGGTTGAGCTCGACCACGTCCGAGCCGGTGAGCTCCGCGAGCTGCCCGTAGAGCGACGCGACCTGCCGCCAGTCGACCGGGTCCTCGACGTGGAGCGCGGCGATCGCGGCCTGGAGGGCGCACGGGCCGCGACCCCCGAGCGCGAGCGCGCGTGCGAGCGACCGACGACCTGCGTCGATCCGGCCCGCGTCCCACAGCGCGCGGTCCTGGTCGCGCAGCAGGACGAGCTCGCCGTCGGCGAAGCGGGCCTCCCTCCGCGCGTCGTTGATCAGCATCAGCGCCACGAGACCGTGCACCTCAGGCTCGTCGGGCAGCAGCTCCGCGAGCGCGCCGCCGAGCGTCAGCGCCTCCGTAGCCAGGTCGCCGCGCCCTCCGTAGCCCTCGTTGAACACGAGGTAGACGACCGCGAGCACCGCGGCGAGCCGGTCGGGGAGCTGGTGCGGGGGAGGGACCCGGAACGGGATTCCGGCCGCCGCGATCTTCTTCTTCGCCCGCACGAGGCGCTTCGCCATCGTCTCCTGTGGGACCAGGAACGCGCGCGCGATCTCCTCCGTCGTCAGGCCCCCGAGGGTGCGGAGCGTCAGCGCCACCTGCGCGTCGAGCTCGAGCGCCGGATGGCAGCACGTGAAGATCAGCTCGAGGCGCTCGTCGGGGATCGTCGTCTCGTCCATCTCGTCCTCCGGCGCCTCGGGCGCCTCGAGGAGCCGCGTCTTGGCTGCGAGCGTCCGGTCGCGGCGGATGCGGTCGATCGCGCGGTTGCGCGCGGTGGTGACCAGCCACGCCCGCGGGCTGTCGGGAGGCCCGTCGCGGGGCCAGCGCTCCGCCGCGAGCGCGAACGCCTCCTGCGCGGCCTCCTCGGCGAGGTCGAAGTCGCCGAGGAAGCCGATCAGGGAAGCGAGGACGCGGCCCCACTCGTCGCGGAAGACCTGCTCGAGGGTCATGGGTCAATACTCGACCACCGGGCGCACCTCGACCGCGCCGCCGAGTCGCGCCGCGGGGACCCGCGACGCGATCTCGATCGCGGCGTCGAGGTCGTCGGCCTCGAGGATGAAGTACCCGCCGAGCGCCTCCTTCACGGAGACGAACGGGCCGTCCGTCGTCAGGGTCTTGCCGTCCTGCACCCGCACCGTCGTAGCGAGCTCGGGCGGCTGCATCCAGAGGCCGGGGGTGACGCCCGGGGTCTGGTTGAGCGCCTGGTAGTCGGCCGCGATCTGCTGCTGCTCGTCCTGCGACAGCGTGGCCCACGCCTCCTGGTCGTTCGGCGTCGGCATCGCGCCCTGGTGGATCAGCATCACGTACTGCATGTCCGTCCTCCTTCTCGACGTGTCGCCCATGAGACGAACGGGCCACGCGGAAATGGACACCCCCCGCATGGAGGGCCGACCCGAGACTAGAGCCGAGGATCTAGGAGAGTCCGTGCGCGTGGAGCCACGCGCCGACGCGCGGGAACATGCCGCGGGCATAGCGGTCGGAGCGGAGCATCTCGGACGTCAGCCCGGTTCTCGTCTCGACGAGCGCATGGTTCGCCCGCGGGAACGTCCAGACCGTGAAGTCACGGCCTGGCTCGGCGGCGAGCGGGGCGAGGCGCTTCGCGGAGAGGCGCGGGGGCACGATGTGGTCGAGCGAGCCGTAGAGCCAGAGAGCGGGAATCCGGAGGGCCGCGATCGAGGGAACCGGGTCCACGCCTCCCGGGCCGGCCCGCTCGACCTGGGAGTCGATTGCGGCGTTCGTCATCCGCTGGGGACTCTCGCCCTCGCCTGCGAGCGTCTGGTAGAGGTCGTTCTCGTCCGCCGTCACCGCGGGGCCGGAGAACGTGACGAGGAACCTGACCGCAGGCTCGCGTGACGCGGCGAGCGGCATGATCCAGCCCGCCTGGCTGTGGCCTGCAAGACCCACGCGCGCCGGGTCGACCTCCGCCCGCCCGGCGAGGAACCGCGCCGCTGCGGCAGCGTCGCGCGCCAGCTGGTCGATCGCCGTCTCGGTCGGCGACTCGCCCGGGTACGAGCCGCCCGAGGCCCCGACGCCGCGCTTGTCGTACGCGAGCACCGCCACGCCGTTGCGGAGAAGGAGGGCCTGGAGCTCCGGCAGGTACTCCCGCGTCGTCGGGCCCGAGCCCGTGACGTACGCGACGGCCGCTCTCCGGCCGCTCCCAGGAGGGAGCAGGAGCGTGCCGGCGAGCGTCGCGCCGTCGCTGCGGAAGCGCACGGGGATGGAGCGGAGGGGGAGCAGCCGCACACGTCGGCCGGCGATCGTCGCCCCGCGGGCGTCGAAGCGGGCACGACCGTGCGCCGGCGTCGGGGTCGCGAAGCCCGAGCCGATCGAGAACGACCGTCCGGACCCGTACAGCGCATGCACGCGCCCGGCCGAGAGGTCGACGAGCCTCGGCGGGCCGTAGGGATCGTCCACGACTGCGAGCCCCCCGCCGTAGAGGCGCACCGAGCCCGCCGCAGCGGGGACGAGCACGAATGCGAGCGTGATGAGGAGGAGCAGACGGCGCATAGTGCGTCGACGCAGCAGTTTAGTGCGCCGACGCAACATCTGCAAGACTGCGGCGGTGCCCGACAGGAGGCTCTTCCTCGAGGTGCCCGTCGCGAGCCGCTACGTCGTGCGGATCCTCGAGCACCGGCTCGCCCCGACGGGCATCCCGCCGTACCAGCTCGGGCTCGTCACGCACATTCGCGAGAGGCAGCCGGTCACGCCGACGGCCGTCTCGGCCGCGTCGGGCGTTCCGCCGACGACCCTACGCGACAACATCCAGCGCCTCGTCGACGCCGGCCTCGTCCGGCGGATCCCGCATCCGAGCGACCGCCGCTCGTACAACCTCGAGCTGACCCCGCGCGGCGAGGTGATGGCCCGGGCGGCGGATCCGGCGCTCGCCGAGGCGTACGCGGCGCTCGAGCGGCTGCTGCCCCGGCCGCTCGAGCACTACCAGGCTGCGGTCGGCGAGCTCAACGCGGCGTTGGAGGACGCGCTCGCAGAGATCGAGGCTCCGCTGACGGCGCCGGAGCCGCGGTAGAGGACGACGTCGGCGGCCGCCGGCGCGCTCGGTCTGAGCGGCCCGCTATACAGAAGCGGGATGCACGTCACCGTGACGACGACGAAGGGCACGCCCGGTCAGCCGCTCGAGGTCGCGACGCTGGCGGGCGAGGCGATGCTCCCGTGGCTCGGCGAGATCGAGGGGTTCGAGGGGCTGCTGATGATGTCGAACGAGAGCGAGGGGACGACGCTCGTCATCACGTTCTGGGAGAGCAAGGAGCTGGCCGACGAGCACCTGGCCGTGCGCGCGGAGTTCCGCGACCGGATCACGGCGACGGTTGACGTCCGGGTCGACAGCGTCGTCGACTACGACCTGACGTTCGCCGACCTCGGCACCTGGCCCGCCGACGCGCCGGTCTGAGCACGTCGACGCGGCGTACCATCGCTTCGTGGCGTACGACGAGGCTCTCGCAGCGCGCATCCGCGAGCTGGTCGGAGGCGGAGCCGACGTCGCCGAGCGGAAGATGTTCGGCGGGCTGGCGTTCCTCGTCGGCGGGCACATGGCGGTCGCGGCGAGCGGCCAGGGCGGGATACTCGTCCGCGTCGACCCCGACGCGTCCGAAGACCTGGTCGCGAAGACCGGCGCGAGCCCGATGGAGATGCGCGGCCGCCGGATGGCCGGGTGGCTGAGGGTCGACGCGTCGGACGTCGACACCGAGCCCGAGCTCGCCGTCTGGGTCGAGCGCGGCGTCGGCTACGCCCGGACGCTGCCACCGAAGCGCTAGGGGCGCGGATGACGCAGGCGGACCGGTGGCTCGAGGCGACGTGGCCCAGCGTGCGCGCCGCGCTCCCCGAGCCTCCCGCGCGCGTCGTCGAGCTCGGCTGCGGGACACTGGGCGGCCACGTCCCGATGCTCCGCGCCGCGGGCTACGACGCGCTCGGCGTCGACCCGGAGGCGCCCCGAGGCGCCGAGTATCGCCGGGCCGAGTTCGAACGGCTCGACGATCCACCGCGCGAGGTCGCCGCGGTCGTCGCCTCGACGTCGCTCCACCACGTCGACGACCCCGCGGACGTGCTCGACGACGTCGTGCGCGCCCTGGCGCCCGACGGACGCGTGATCGTCCTCGAGTGGGACTGGGAGGCGTTCGACCGGCCGACCGCCGAGTGGTGCTTCCGGCGCCTCCGCCCGGAGGACGATCCCGGCTGGCTGCATCACCACCGCGACGCGTGGGCGGAGTCTCGCGAGCCGTGGGAGGACTACCTCCGCGGTTGGGCGCGCGAGCATCGCATCCATCCCGCTCGCCGGCTCCTGGCGATGCTCGCCGAGCGGTTCCGACTCGACGCTCCGGTGTGGGGGCCGTACTTCTTCGCCGACCTCGAGGGGACGAGCGAGGACGACGAGGCTCGGGCGATCACCGCGGGGGAGATCAGTGCGACGCGGGTCGAGGTGGTGGGCCGGCGCCCATAGCGCGGTGCCGCGGAACCTCGCGCGACCGGGAATGATGGGCGCGTGGAGCCCGGAACGCTTCTTCTTCTCGTCGGCGGGATCCTCGCCGTGAGCATGGCGGTCGCGATCGGCGCGGCGCGGGTCGGAGTGCCCACGCTCGTCGCCTTCCTCGCGCTGGGGATGCTCCTCGGCTCGGACGGGCCCGGCGGCATCGACTTCGACGACGCCGAGCTCGCCCGGACGGTCGGGATCGCCGGCCTGGCGGCGATCCTCTACGAGGGCGGGCTTTCGACGTCGTGGCGCCGCCTGCGCCGCGTCGCCGTGCCGGCGGGGCTGCTCGCGACCGTCGGCGTCGTCGCGACGGCCGTGCTTGCAGGGGTGGCCGCCTACGCGCTCTTCGACCTCTCCTGGCTCGAGTCGGTGCTCCTCGGCGCGGTCGTCGCCTCCACCGACGCCGCCGCTGTCTTTGCGACGCTCCGGTTCACGCACATCAGGCGGCGGATCGCGAGGACGCTCGAGGCCGAGACGGGCCTGAACGACCCGGTCGCGATCGCGTTGACGATCGGCCTGATCTCCTGGATCGAGGACCCGACCTTCGGCTTCCCGGACCTCGTCTTCGGCGAGATCCGCCAGCTCGCCCTCGGCCTGGTCGTCGGCGTCGTGCTCGGCGCGGCCGCTATGTGGGTGTTCGCCCGTCTCCCGCACTCGATCGGGGCCTTCGCGCCGGTCGCCTCGGTCGCCACTGCCGCGCTCACCTTCGGCGTGGCCGACACGATCGACGGCAGCGGGTTCCTGGCCGTGTACCTCGTGGGGCTCGCGGTCGGCAGCACGCCGTCGCGGTACCGCAGCCAGCTCGTCGCGTTCCACGAGGGGCTGGCCTTCCTGGCGCAGGTCGCGATGTTCGTCGTGCTCGGCCTGCTCGTGTTCCCGAGCGACCTGCCGCCTGTCGCGCTTCCGGGCCTGGCGCTGGCGGCGTTGCTCGTCCTCGTGATCCGGCCGGTCGCGGTGTGGATCGCGACGGCGTTCAGCAACTTCACCAACCGCGAGCGCGCGCTCCTCGGCTGGGCCGGGCTTCGGGGCGCGGTGCCGATCGTGCTGGCGACGTTCGTCCTCTCCTCGGAGGTGGGCGAGGCGGAGACGATCTTCAACGCGGTCTTCTTCGTCGTCGTCGTCTCCACGCTCGTCCAGGGCACGACGCTCGAATGGGTCGCCGTGCGGCTCGACCTCGTCGACCCGCGGCCCGCGGTCGTCGCGCCGCCGCTCGAGGTGGACGCGCTCGGCTCTCTCGAGCTCGTCGAGTTCGACGTCGCCGGAGACCACGCGATCGCGGGCGCGGTCGTCCGCGAGCTCGGGCTCCCGCGGACGGCGCTCGTCGCCGTCGTCGCGCGCGGGACCGAGACGATCCCACCGCGGGGCAGCACGACGATCGAGTCCGGCGACCGACTGTTCGTGCTCGCCCCACGCGACAGTCGCCCCGAGCTCGAGGACGTGTTCGCCCGCTGGCGCCGCCGCGTGTGACCGCCGTTCCGTCCCGGGAAGACATGCGCGACCTCGCGCACCGACCGCAGGAGGCCGCCCTGTGAGCCTGACCCAGTACTACACCGCGACCACGCTCGACGGCTTCATCGCCGACCCCGACCATTCGCTCGCGTGGCTCTTCACCCGCAAGCGGGAGCCGGGCGGGCCACTCGCGTACGACGCCTTCATCACCGACGTCGGCGCGATCGCGATGGGCTCGACGACGTACGAGTGGATCCTCGACCACGAGTTCGCCGGCAAGGACCCCTCCGAATGGCGATGGCCGTACGACGTCCCGTGCTGGGTCTTCACCCATCGCGAGCTTGTGGTGGTCCCGAACGCGCCCATCACCTTCACGAGCGGCGACGTCGCGGTCGTGCACGACGAGATGCTGGAGGCGGCCGGTGGCCGCAACGTGTGGATCGTCGGCGGCGGCGACCTCGCCGGCCAGTTCGCCGACGTCGGCCTGCTCGACGAGGTGATCGTTTGGATCGCCTGCGTGACGCTCGGTGACGGCGCGCCGCTCCTGCCGCGCAGGCTCGAGTTGCGTGTCGAGGAGCAGGCGTCGAACGGCGACTTTCTCTGCGTGCGGTACGCCGTGATCGGCCCACTGTCCTGACGAGGGAGCGCTCGCCTGTTCAGGAAGCGGCTCGTGCGGCACGATGGACGGGCCGGGACGAGCTGTGGAGCCGACGCAACAAGAGCACGCGCAGGACATCGCGCCGGCCGCCGCGCCGAAGAGGCCAGGCGGCCGACTGAAGGTGTGGTCCGACACGGCTCGCACGGACTGGCAGCGGCTGTCCGACCGCGCCGAGACGGAGCGACGGCAGCATCCGTCCGTCGACGCCGTGTACGACATGGTCGACCGCGACGCGGAGGTGGGAGGCGCGATCATCGCCTGCGCCCTCGCGTACCGGCTCTTCATCTGGCTCCTGCCTGTCGCGCTCGTCGTCGTGGCGGGCCTCGGCATCGCCGCCGACGCGTCGTCGGGGTCACCCGAGGAGGCAGCCGCATCCCTCGGCTTCGAGGGCCTCGTCTCGAACTCGATCGCGAACGCCGCGGAGAGCCCCAACCGCTGGTACGCGCTCCTGGTCGGGATTCCGATCCTCCTCTGGGCGACGCGCAGCCTGCTCCGGGCGCTCGTCGGCGCGCACCGCCTCGTGTGGGGAGATGTCCGCGCCGGCGCGGCGAAGCCTACGATCGTCCGCTCCCTCGAGCTCCTCGCGCTGCTCGTCGGGTTCTCGCTGGTCTCGGCGCTCGCGAGCGCGGTTCGCGCGTGGTCGACGGGCCCGGGGGTTCTGGTCACCTTCGTCGCGATCCTTCCGTACGCGGGCCTGTGGCTCCTCCTCTCCCTCCGGCTGCCGCACCGGGATGCGCCGTGGCAGGCGCTCGTCCCCGGCGCGTTCGTCTACGGCGCCGGGACCGAAGTGCTCCACGCGGTGATCGCGTACGCGATCACACCCTGGGCGCTTGCGAAGCAGGGGACCTACGGAGCGCTCGGCCTCGCCGCGGCGCTCCTGCTCAGCCTGTTCCTGATCAGCAGGCTCGTCGTCGGCTCGGCGGTCGTGAACGCGACGTTGTGGGAACGCCGTAGCCGGCGCGGACCGCTGCACGTCGACGCGGGCGCGTAAACGGCTGTTCACAGGCCGATCACCGGACCGAGACATTCCTCGTGCTCCGGGCGTGCGACGCTATGGGGAATGACCGAGCTGCGGGAGACGATCGAGCGCGAGGTGAAGCTCTCCCCGGGGAAGCGCTTCGCGATGCCGGCGCTCGGCGGCGAGAGCATCGTCTCGCGCGTATTCGTCTCGACGTACCACGACACGCCCGACCACCGGCTTGCACGGAGCGGCCTGACGCTCCGCTACCGCGTCGAGAACGGCCGAGGGAGGTGGCAGCTGAAGCTGCCGAGCGGCGACGCGCGTCGCGAGCTCGAGGCGGACGGCCCGGGACGCACGGCGCCCGCGAGCATCGCCGGCCTCCTCCCTGCGCTCGTCCGCGGCAGGAAGCTCGTGCCCGTCGCGCGCCTGAGGACACGGCGCGACGGGCTCCGCGTGAACGGCGCCGAGGTCGTGCACGACGTCGTCTCGGTGCTCGAAGGACAACGCGTCTCGCGCACGTTCGACGAGCTCGAGGTCGAGTTGATCGAGGGGGACGAACGCACGTTGCGCCGACTCGAGAAGGCGCTGCGACGAGCCGGTGCGCTCGACGGCGAGGCACGGCCGAAGCTCTTCAGGGCGCTCGACCTCGCCGACCCTGCCGATCTCGACGAGCCGGGTGTCGACGGCTCCGCCACCGACCGCCTGGCAGCCGCGTTCGGGACCCAGTACCGGCGGCTCCTCGCGCACGACCCGGGCACGAGGCTGGGCGTCGACCCCGAGAGCCTCCATCAGCTCCGCGTCGCAACGCGACGATCGCGCGCGTTCCTGCGGGCGGGACGGCCGTTGCTCGACCCGGTGTGGGCGGACGACCTGCGGGCGGAGCTCGGCTGGCTGGGCGGCGTCCTCGGCCCGGTCCGTGACCTCGACGTCCTGATCGACCGCCTGCAGGGCGAGTCCTCCGACCTCGAGGCGGACGCAGCGGACTGGAAGGCGATCCTCGGCGCCCTCCGGCGCGAGCGGACGGCGGCACGCCGTCGCCTCGTCCGGGCGCTCGGGAGCGCACGGTACTTCGCGGTGCTCGACCGGGTCGAGGCCGCCGGCGACCCGCCGCTCGCCGACCCGTTGCCCGATCTCTCGCTCGAGGCGATCTGGCATCGGGAGCAGTCCACGCTGAAGCGGGCGGTCGCGAGACTCGGCGACGCCCCGCTCGACGACGACCTGCACGCCGTCCGCATCAAGGTCAAGCGGGCACGGTACGCGGCCGAGCTCGCGGGCCTCGAGCCCTACGTGCGCGCCGCCAAGGCGCTGCAGGACGCACTCGGCGAGCACCAGGACTCCGTCGTCGCGGAGATGCGACTGCGCAGCGTCGCGGCCGCGCGGCCGGAGACGGCGGTCGCGGCGGGGCGGGTCGTCGAGCGGGAACGGCAGCGGCGCGCTCGGGTCGGAACGAGTTGGCGGAAGCAGTGGCGGCAGCTCGCCAAGGAGGCGAAGCGCGTCTGAGGGATGACGCTGGACACGAACGGTGTCCAGGTGGTGACGATGTGGTGTCCGCCGTTCCACGGGCGTCTGCGCCGGGATAGGGTCGCGCCGTGGCCACCTCGCAGGAACTGCGCGAGATCCCGCTCTTCGACGGGCTGGACGAGAGGGAGCTGACCGAGCTCGCGCCGTGGTTCGAGGAGCGCAGCGTGAGCACCGGCACGCGCCTCACCGGGGAGGGCGCGATGCTCGGGCCGGGCGATTTCTTCGGCGAGGTCGCGATCCTCGGCGACGGCCGGCGAAGCGCAACGGTCACGACGACCGAGCCCTCGACGGTGCTGACGATGTTCGGCACCGACTTCCGACGGCTGCAGGCGGCGCAACCCGCGATCGCGGAGTCGATCTTGCGGACGATGCAGGCGAGGGTCGGCCTGGACGTCCAGGGAGAGGCCGAGCGCGTCTAGGCCGCGCGCGCGTCGGCCTCGCGCGCGAGCGTCATCGCGATGCCCTCGCGCAGGCCGCCGCGCCCGAGGTGGAGCGGCACCTCGAGCCGCTCCACGACCGCCGAGAGGATGATCGATCCCGCGAGGACGGTCTCCGCCCGCGCGGCGTCGAACCCGAAGACCCGCGCGAGCTTCGCCGGCGGCGTGCGCGACGCCAAGGTGATGACGTCCTCGAGATCCTGGCGTCCCAGCTCGCGGCCGGCGATCTTGGCGGCGGCGCGCGCGCTGCCGCCGACGGCGAGCGCCACGTCCACGCGGGGCGCGTCGAACTCCTCGAGCTCGCGCTCGACGACCTGCCGCGCGCGATCGACCGCCTTCCGGCCGGCCCGATCCGCGTTGAGACACAGCCGCGTCAGCCTCAGCGAGCCGATGTCCGCGGAGCGGACCCACGCGGGACCGAGCAGGACCGTGCCCACGACGAGCTCGGTCGACCCGCCGCCGACGTCGCAGACGGCGACGATGCCGCCGTCCGGCTCGAGCCGGGCCGTTGCGCCGAGGAAGGCGAACCGGCCCTCTTCGGCCGCCGAGAGGATCCTGACCGGGCTGCCGACCGCCTTGCCCAGCGCTCTGACGAGCTCGGTCGAGGCGTGGCCCTGGCGACCGGGCGCCGTGACGACGGCCTCGACCGCATCGGCGTCGAGCCGTGCGGCGAGTCTCGCGTAGCGGCCGGCGACGGTCGCTGCGTCCGCGAGCTTCGTGGGGGAGACCGAGCCGCGGCGGAGGATGTCCGCAGCGAGCCCGAGATAGGTCCGCTCCTCGCGCACGGGCTCGAGCGTCTCCCCGACGTCTGCCACGAGGAGCCGGGCGGTGTTCGAGCCGATGTCGATCACGGCGACGCGCATCGCGCCCATCATCGCGACCGGCTCGGCCGGAGCGGGGTCAGCCCCCGGCCCGGTCTCTCGCCGCTCGCACTCTGCGGCGCGCCCGCAGGTCGGCGCGGCGGATGAGGTTCTGCTGGTGGTCGTGGGGGCGCTCCCCGTCGGTGGCGCGGCGGCGGCTCCACGAGCCGTCGGGCGCGAGCTCCCAGGAGGACACGTCGTCGGCGAACACGCTGTCCAGGATCGTGACGAGCTCCTGCCGCTGCCGCGCGCCCTCGATCGGGACGAGCACCTCGATCCGCCGGTCGAGATTGCGCGTCATGAGGTCGGCGCTGCCCAGATAGAGCTGCTGCGAGTCGCCAGCCTCGAACGAGTAGAGGCGGCTGTGCTCCAGATACCGGCCCGCAACCGACCGAACGGTCAGCCGGCCGGTCTCGAGGCGCGGATCCGGGCGCAGGGTGCAGATCGACCGGGCGGCGATCTCGACCTGCGCGCCGAGCGCGGCGGCGGCATGCAGCTCGTCGACGATCGCCGGGTCGGTGAGCGCGTTGACCTTCGCCCTGATGCGCGCCCGCTCGCCGGCCGCTGCCGCCTGGCCGACCGCTCGGATGTGCTCGACGAGCCGTCCGCGGAGGGTGAACGGCGCGACGAGGATCTTCTCGAAGCGCTGGGGGCGGCCGAAGCCGGTCAGGTAGTTGAAGAGGGCGGCCACGTCGCCGCCAATCGTCTCGTCCGACGTGAACAGGCCGATGTCCTCGTAGGAGCGAGCGGTCTCCGCGTGGTAGTTCCCCGTTCCGAGATGCACGTAACGCCGGAGCCCGTCGTCCTCGCGGCGGACGACGAGCGTCATCTTCGCGTGCACCTTCAGGTCCGGGAACCCGTACACGACGTGGACCCCCGCCTGCTCCAGCTCGCGCGACCACTCGATGTTGCGGCGCTCGTCGAATCGCGCCTTGAGCTCGACGATGCAGACGGACTGCTTGCCCTGCTCGGCGGCCGCGATCAGCGCGGGCACGAGCGGGCTGTCACCGCTCGTGCGGTAGACGGCCGTCTTGATCGCGACGACGTCGGGATCGTTGGAGGCGGCGCGGACGAACGCCTCGAAGCTCGCCGCGAATGACTCGTACGGCTGGTGCACGAGCACGTCCGTGCGGCGGATCACGTCGAAGAGGTCGCTCGGGCCGACCGCGCGCGCGAACGCGGGCGGCGTCACGCCTCGCACCGGCGCGTACTTGAGCTCCGGCCGGTCGAGCTCCGCGATCTGGTCGAGCTCGGCGAGGTCGAGCAGGCCGCGCACCTTGTAGACCTGCTCGGACGAGACGTCCAGGCCGTGCTCGAGACGACGGAGCATGGCGTCGGACATCGAGCTCGCCACCTCGAGCCGGACGACGTCGCCGAAGCGCCGGCGTTGCAGCTCGAGCTCGACGGCCTCGAGCAGGTCGTCGGCCTCGTCCGACACCTCGAAGTCGGCATCCCGCGTCACCCGGAAAACGGCGCGCTCGACGATCTCCATTCCGGGAAAGAGCTCGGGCAGGCAGTGCGCGATGACGTCCTCGAGCGGGACGAATCGCCGGCCGCCGGCGAGCGGCACGAAACGCGGCAGCGCCTCGGGCACTTTGACCCGCGCGAAGCGCTCCTCGCCCGTCTGCGCGTCCCGCGCGAGCACGCCCAGCGAGAGCGACAGCCCGGAGATGTACGGGAACGGCTGTCCCGGCCCGACGCCGAGCGGCGTCAGGACGGGGAAGATCTCGCGCGCGAACAGCCGCTCGAGCTCCGCGCGGTCCTTCCCCGGAAGGTCGTCGATCGTCGTGATCGCGATGCCGGCGTCGGTCAGCGCCGGCCGCAGGCTCTTGCGCCACACGTGCGACTGCATGTCGACGAGCTCGGCGACCCGGTCCCGGATCGCGGCGAGGGTCTCACGGGGCGTCAGCCCGTCGACGGAGCGGACGGCGAGCCCGGACGACGCCTGTCCGATGAGGCCGGCGACGCGCACCATGAAGAACTCGTCGAGATTCGACGAGAAGAAACGGCACATGCGGACGCGCTCGAGCAGCGGCAGCGTCTCGTCTGCCGCGAGCTCGAGCAGGCGCGCGTTGTACTCGACCGTCGAGAGCTCCCGGTTGAGGGGGCTGCTCGCCGATGCCGTCTCGCTCGTCGTCGTCACGATCTGATCTTGGACGTATTCGGGCTGTCTGGGGGTTACGAACCGGTTTCCGTCTGGTGAACGAGTTCGCCGCGGCAGACTCGAGGCCTGTCGAGCCGAGGTCGGTCGCGATCGAGCCGCGGGGCGGCGGCCGGTGACCGTCCCCCGCTGGTGATTTCCTTTCGACCGGATGGCGCGCTTCAACGTGACCGAGCGCCGGCTCGAGCGATTCCTGCAGGAGCCCGCCTCGGTACGGAACGCCGTAGGCGTGATCGTCATCGCGACGATCACGGTCGTCGTCGGGGGAGGCGTGCTGATCCGGCTGCTCGACGCCGACGAGTACCCCGACATCGGGACCGGCATGTGGTGGGCGCTGCAGACTGTCACGACCGTCGGGTACGGGGACGTGACGCCCGGGCATTTCGGCGGACGGCTCGTCGGAGCGATCGTCATGCTCGAGGGCACGGCGTTCATCGCGATCGTCACGGCGGCGATCACCTCGAACTTCGTCGCGAGGGCGACGCGCGCGTATGAGGCGGCGCAGGCGAAGGAAGGCGAGGGCGACGTCCAGCGCCTGGAGCGGCGCTTCGACGAGGTCGAGCGGAAGCTCGACCTCCTCCTCGCGGCGAGCGGGCGTCCGGAAGCCTGAACCAACCCGAGGCTGATGTATCGTCGCCGCGGGCGACCGTGAGCGACGTCGAGCAGCGACGACGAGGAGACGGAGCCTCTCCTGTCGAGGCTCCCCCCGTCCGGCTGGCGACAGTGGTTCACCCCCACGGGTGCGCCGCCCGCGTGGGCGCTCGTCCGCTACATGACGTGCGGCCTCCTCCTCGGCATCGCGCTCAGTGCTGCGCTGCCGGAGGTCAGGGGCGCGCTGCTCGGAGGCCTTACCGGCCTCGTCGTCGCCGCGGCCGGCTCCGGCGGACCGTCCGGCGTCGCGCGTCGGGTTGCCCTCGTCACGGCCGCCGGGTCGCTCGTCCTGACGGTCGTCGCGTTCGCCACCGGCACCCGCCCGGTATGGGCGGCCGTCGCGATGGCGGCCGTCGCCCTGCTGACCTCGCTGGCCGCGGCGGCCGGCCCGCTCGGGGCGGTGCTCGGCTTTCTCGGCTCGCTCGCCTACTTCCTCGTGGCGGGGATGGCCCGCGTGGCGAACCTGTTCGAGCTCGTCTCGCTCCGGTGGGCGGCGGCGCACATCGCGGTCGGGTGCGTCGCCGGCCTGCTCGTCGTCCTCGTCGGGACGCACTACCGCAGGCGGCGCGAGGCGCCGGAGGTCAC
>DASXAW010000087.1:0-2076 GCA_036406535.1 Gaiella sp. | reverse complement strand
GCGATCCGCGAGCGGAAGCCGCTCGTACACCAGATCACGAACTACGTCGTCATGAACGAGACGGCGAACGCGACGCTTGCGCTCGGTGCCCTTCCCGTGATGGCGCACGCGGTCGAGGAGGTCGAGGAGATGGCGTCGGTCGCCGGGGCGCTCGTGCTCAACATCGGGACGCTCTCGGGGAACTGGATCGAGGCGATGCTGCTCGCGGGCAAGGCCGCGAACCAGGCAGGCGCGCCTGTCGTCCTCGACCCGGTCGGCGCGGGGGCGACGCGTCTGAGGACGGAGACGGCGAAGCGCATCCTCGACCAGGTCGACGTCGCCGTCGTGCGGGGGAACGCAGCCGAAGTCGCGACGCTGGCCGGCCGGTCGGCGGAGATTCGAGGGGTCGAGTCGATCTCGGCGGAACCGGGCGGCGAGCTCGCGCAGGCTGCCGCGGCCGAGCTCGGCTGCGTGGCCTCGGTGACCGGGCCTGTCGACCATGTCTCCGACGGGGAGCGGACGATCGCGGTCGAGAACGGGCACGAGCTGCTCGCCACGGTCACCGGCACCGGCTGCATGTCGACCGCGATCACCGGCTGCTATCTGGCCGTGGCGCGCGATCGGCCACTGGAGGCCGCCGCCGAGGCTCTCGTCGCCTTCGGTGTCGCGGGCGAGGACGCGGCCGCGGGCTCGAGTGGCCCGGGAACGTTCCACGTTGCGCTGTACGACGCGCTCTACAACCTCGATCCGGGCACGCTCGACTCGCGGGCGAAGGTCGAAGGATGAAGCTGCACGCGATCGTCGACGACTTCCAGGCCGCCGTGATCGCCGTCGAGGGGGGCGCGACGGTCGTGCAGCTGCGACTGAAGGGAGCGCCGACCGAGCAGGTCGTCGAGGCCGGTCGTCCCTTCCGGGGCCTGCCCATCGTGTTCGTCGTGAACGACGACGTCGACGCCGCGCTCGAGTTGCGGGCCGACGGCGTCCACCTCGGGCGGACGGATCCGGGAGCGGAGCGCGCACTCGAGCACGGGTTGATGCTCGGCACGTCGGCCTCGAGCGTCGAGGAGGCCGTAGCGGGAGAGCAGCTCGGCGCCGCCTATGTGGGCGCCGGCCCGATCTGGCCGACCCCGACGAAGCCGGACGCCGACGCGCCGATCGGTCTCGACGGCTTGCGGGAGATCTCCGAGGCGGTGTCCGTACCGGTCATCGCGATCGGCGGAATCGACGTCAGCAACGCGGTCCAATGCATCGCCGCCGGCGCTTCCGGCGTCGCCGTCGTGCGGGCCGCCTCCGACCTGCGAGCGCTCAGTGAGGCTCTCGGAGCTCGGTGAGCTCGGCCTGCTCGCCGAGCTCGAGAGGCGGGGCCTCGCGCGGCGGATCGAGAACGACGCTGCCCAGCTTCGCGACGGTCTCGTCGTCACCCAGGACGCGCTCGTCGAGGGCGTCCACTTCCGCTTCGACCTGCTCGATTGGCGTGAGCTGGGCTTCCGCGCCGCCGCGGTCAATCTCAGCGACCTCGCGGCTTCCGGGGCCGATCCCGAGGCCCTCGTCCTGACCCTCGCGGTCCCGGCCGACACCGAGCTCGACGACCTGCTCGCCCTCTACGAGGGGCTGAACGAGCCGGGCGTCCCGATCGTCGGCGGGGACACGAGCAGCGCCGACACCGTGCTGCTGAGCGTCACCGCCCTCGGCCGCTCGGAGCGTGTTCCGGGCCGGGATGGGGCGAGGCCGGGGGACTTCCTCGTCGTGACCGGCCCGCTCGGGGGCATGAGCGCAGCGTTCCGAGCGGGTCGCCTTGCGCGTCCGCCGCTTCGTCTCGCAGAAGGGAAGGAGCTCGCGAAGGACGCGCACGCCCTGATCGACGTCTCGGACGGGATCGCGATCGACGCGGGTCACATCGCCCGGCGCTCCGGTGTTCGGTGCGTGATCGAGCTCGAACGTGTTCCGCTTGGAGCAGGCGCCCTCGTCGAGGACGTCGCATTCGGCGAGGACTACGAGCTCCTGGCGGCGGTGACCGACCCGGGGCCGTTCGCGGTGATCGGGCGCTGCGACGAGGGCGAGGGCGTGGAGATTCGCCACCATGGCGAACCGGTGGCT
>DASXAW010000086.1:0-26486 GCA_036406535.1 Gaiella sp. | reverse complement strand
GTCGAGACCGCCGCGGCGCTTGCCGAAGGCCTGGTGGTCATCGACGTGCTCGACGGCGACGAGATGACCTTCTCCGAGAACTTCGCCTGCCCCGAGCACGGGGTCGGCCTGCCCGAGCTCGAGCCGCGCATCTTCTCCTTCAACTCACCGCACGGGGCCTGTCCGCGCTGCACCGGCCTCGGCGCCCAGCAGGAGATCGACCCCGATCTGCTCGTGCCGGACACCACCCTCTCGATCGGCGAGGGCGCGCTCGTGCCGTGGTCGCTCGGCAACTCGAGCTTCTACGAGTCGGTCATCCAGGCGATCGCCGACCGCTACGAGATCGACCTCGAGCTGCCGTGGCAGGACCTGCCGGAGGAGCAGCAGAACCTCTTCCTCTTCGGCACCGACGGCGACCGGATCTACGTCCAGTACCGGAACCGCATGGGGCGCAAGCGCTCGTACATGCTCGCGTTCGAGGGCATCGTCGCGAGCCTCGAGCGCCGCTACCGCGAGACCGACTCGAGCCAGCAGCGCGAGCGGATCGAGGAGTACATGAGCTTCCGCCCCTGCCCGGTCTGCCACGGCGCGCGCCTGAAGCCCGAGGTGCTCGCGGTCACGGTCGGCGCCAGGTCGATCCACGAGTTCGCCCAGCAGTCGGTCACGGCAGCGCTCCGGTTCGTCGACGAGCTGGAGCTGACGGCGACGGAGGAGCTGATCGGGCGGCGCATCCTCAAGGAGATCCGCGAGCGGCTGACATTCCTCGACGACGTCGGCGTCGGCTACCTCAACCTCGACCGGGCGGCGCGGACGCTCTCCGGCGGCGAGGCGCAGCGGCTGCGACTCGCGACGCAGATCGGATCGCAGCTCGTCGGCGTGTTGTACATCCTCGACGAGCCGTCGATCGGGCTCCACCAGCGCGACAACGGCCGCCTGATCGGCACGCTCGAGCGGCTGCGCGACCTCGGCAACACCGTGCTCGTCGTCGAGCACGACGAGCAGATGATGAGGACGGCGGACTGGCTCGTCGACATGGGGCCGGGCGCGGGCGAGCACGGGGGCGAGGTCGTCGCCGAGGGCACGGCCGCGCAGGTGATGCGGAACCGCCGCTCGGTGACGGGCGACTTCCTGTCGGGCAAGCGGCGCATCGAGGTGCCCGAGCGGCGGGCCGAGGATCGCGGCTCGTTCCTCGTCCTCGGGGCGCGGGAGCACAACCTCAAGTCGATCGACGTCGAGTTCCCCGTCGGCAAGCTCGTCGCGGTGACGGGAGTCTCCGGGTCGGGCAAGTCGACGCTCGTCAACGAGGTGGTGTTCAAGGCGCTCGCGAACCGGCTCAACCGGACGCGGACGAAACCGGGCGCGCACGACACGGTCGAGGGAATCGACTGCTTCGACAAGGTGATCGACATCGACCAGACCCCGATCGGCCGCACGCCGCGGTCGAACCCTGCCACGTACACCGACCTCTTCACGCACGTACGGGAGCTGTACTCGCTGACCCCCGAGGCGAAGGTCCGCGGCTACAAGCCGGGCCGGTTCTCGTTCAACGTCCGCGGCGGCCGCTGCGAGACCTGCAAGGGCGACGGGCAGATCAAGATCGAGATGCACTTTCTCCCGGACGTCTACGTCCCCTGCGAGACGTGCCACGGACGGCGCTACAACCGCGAGACGCTCGAGGTGCGCTTCAAGGGAAAGTCGATCGCGGACGTCCTCGAGATGTCGGTCGAGGAGGCGCTCGAGTTCTTCTCGAAGATCCCGAAGATCCGGCGGCGGCTCCAGACGCTCCACGACGTCGGGCTCGACTACATCCGGCTCGGCCAGCCGGCGACGACGCTCTCCGGCGGCGAGGCGCAGCGCGTGAAGCTCGCGTCGGAGCTGTCGAAGGTCGCGACCGGACGGACGCTCTACATCCTCGACGAGCCGACGACAGGGCTCCACTTCGCCGACATCGAGAAGCTGCTCGAGGTGCTCCAGCGCCTCGTCGACGCGGGCAACACGGTGCTCGTGATCGAGCACAACCTCGACGTGATCAAGCAGGCCGACTGGATCGTCGACCTCGGGCCCGAGGGCGGCGAGGCGGGCGGCGAGGTGATCGCGACGGGCACGCCCGAGCAGGTGGCCGAGAACGACGAGTCGTACACGGGCCAGTTCCTCCGCACGGTGCTCGCGGAGCCCGCCGCCGCCGCCGCGTAGCGGCACCTCCGCGAGCGTCGGCGCTCGGCCGTCTACCCTGACCCGTCCGGAGAGCCGGCGTGGGCATACGGACGATCGCGATCATCGGGGCGGGGTTCAGCGGGACGACGCTCGCCGTCCATCTCCTGCGCGCAGCCCCGCCCGGGCTGGAGCGGCTCTACCTCATCGAGCGTGCGGAGGGGCGCATCGGCGGCGTGGCGTATCGCACCCAGTCGGCGAGCCACACGCTGAACGTGCCCGCCGGCCGGATGAGCGCGTTGGAGGACGAGCCCGACGACTTCCTCCGGTTCGTACGGCGCCGCGAGCCTGCGCTGACCGGAGGCTCGTTCGTCCCGCGACGGGTGTACGGCGAGTACCTCGCGGACACCCTCGACGTGTCCCGGCGCTCGTCGAGGCTTCCGCTCCTACGCGTCGCCGGCGAGGTCGTCTCCGTCGCCGCGCCCGGTGACGGAGTTCTCCTGGGGCTCGGAGACGGCCGGACGCTGCCGGTCGACCACGCTGTCCTCGCGATCGGGAACTACCCGCCCTCCGACCCGCCGGTCGGCGACGGGACGGTCTTCACGAGCATCCGCTACGCGCGCGACCCCTGGGCGGGCGACGCCCTCGAGCTCGATCGCCGCGACGACGTCCTGCTCGTCGGCACCGGCTTGACGATGTGCGACGTCGCGCTCGCGCTCCGCGACGCCGGCCAGCAGGGGCGCATCCACGCGATCTCGCGGCGCGGGCTCCTGCCGCAGCCCCACCGCCTCTCCGCGAAGCCGCCACCGCACCTCGACCGCCCGGAGACGCTCGACGCGTGGCCCTCTTCCGCCGCCGGGCTGCTGCGCGAACTGCGGCGCGAGGTGAGGGCGCGCGGCGGCGAGAAGGTCGACTGGCGCGAGGTCGTGACGTCGATCCGCGCCGACACGCCGGCGCTCTGGCAGCGCCTCGACGCGGAGGAGCGGCGGCGGTTCCTCCGGCACGCGCGGCCGTACTGGGAGACCCACCGTCACCGCTCGTCGCCGGAGACGGCCCATGCGATCGACGAGCTGGTCGAGACGGGAAGGTTGGAGCTCGTTGCCGGGAGCCTCGAGGCGCTCGCCGAGGAGGACGGCGGCGTCGTGGCGACGATCCGGCGACGTGGGTCGTCCTCGAGCGGGACCCTCCGCGTCGGCAAGGTGATCAACTGCACGGGCCCGGACACCGACCTCACGCGCGTGTCGGACCCGCTCGTCGCCTCGCTCAGACGCGACGGCATGGTCCGGCCCGACGAGCTGGGACTCGGGCTCGACGCGGACGACGACGGCCGCGTCGTCGCGGCCGACGGCAGCCCGAGCGGGCGCCTGACACTCCTCGGGCCGCTCCGGAAAGGCCGGTTCTGGGAGCACACCGCGGTGCCGGAGCTACGCGTCGCGGCGAAGGCGGTCGCGGATCGCCTCGTCCGCGAGGCTACCCTCGGGATGTGAGCGAGCACCATCCCGTCAAGCCCGTCGAGCGCGCCGACCGGATCGGCGCCGAGCGGGCGATCGCGGGCGAGGCTGCGAGCCGCGAGTGGTGGCGGCGGGTGCCGAAGGTCGTGACCGAGCCGCGGACGGTCTTCGCCGCCCTCGCCGAGACGGACGACACCGACGTCGACGCGCGCTCGGAGCCCGTCCTCCTGATCACGATCCTCGCCGGGATGGCGTGCGTCCTGCTCACGCCCGCGTGGGGGAAGGTCATGGACGACTCGACCGTCGACACGCTCGTGCTCGTCGTCGTCACGTTCGTGGGCGGGCTCTTCTACGGCGCGGCAGGGTACTTCCTGCTCGGCCTCGCGCTCTGGCTCGGCGCCAAGGCGGTCGGGGTCGAGACGCCGTTCAAGATCGCGCGGCAGATCGTCGCGTTCGCGGCGCTGCCGCTCGCGCTCGCGTTCGTCGTGCTCGTCCCCACGATCGCGATCGCCTTCGGATCGGACTGGTTCCGCACGGGCGGCTCGGACGAGGGAACGGGACGGGTGGTGGTGATCGCGATCGGCCTCGCCTTCGTCGCGTGGTCGACCGTGCTCGTCGCGCTCGGGTTGCGCACGACGTTCCGCCTGCCGTGGCGGGGCGTTCTCGGCGCGCTGCTCCTCGCCGGCGTGCTCGTATCGGCGTTCGCCGTGCTGCCGAGCGTCCTCTGACCCGCCTATCGCTCCGTTCGCTCGGCCTCGCGGGCGCCGACGGTCGCCTCGAAGACCGTGCGCTCGTCGTCGGACATGCCGTACGTGTGCACCGCTTCGGGGAACCGCCGCTCGCGGACGTCGTCGGCGTAGGCCGCCACGGCGTCGCGAATGGTCGTGGCGAGGTCGGCGTACCGCTTCACGAAGCGCGGCGACTGTCCGTCATAGAGGCCGAGCAGGTCGTGCCAGACGAGGACCTGCCCGTCGGTGCCGGAGCCGGCGCCGATCCCGATCGTCGGGACGTGCAGGCGGCGCGTGACCTCGTCGGCGACGGGCGCCGGCACGGCCTCGAGCACGATCGCGAAGCAGCCGGCCTCCTCGAGCGCGAGCGCGTCGGCGAGCAGCCGGGCGGCCTTGTCGGCCGTGCGCCCCTGGGCCTTGAAGCCGCCGAGCATCGTCGCCGACTGCGGTGTCAGGCCGACGTGGCCCATCACCGGGATCCCCGCACCGACGATCGTGCGAACGCGCGTCAGCGTCGGCCCGGCGCCCTCGAGCTTCACGGCGTCTGCGCCGGCGTCCTTCACGAACCGGATCGCGTTCTCGACGGCGGCGCCGTCGGAGACCTGGAACGAGCCGAACGGCATGTCGGCGATCACGAGCGGCCGGCGCGCGCCACGGGTCACCGCCCGTGTCAGCACGAGCATCTCCTCCATCGTCGCGGGCACGGTCGAGTCATGTCCGAGCACGGTCATCGCGGCCGAGTCGCCGACGAGCACCAGGTCGGCGCCCGCCTCGTCGGCCAGTCGGCCCGACGGCGCGTCGTACGCGGTGATCATCACGATCGGCTGACGCCGCTCGACGAGCGCGGCCAGCTCGGTGATGGGCAGCTTGCCCGGCGCGGGCGTGCCGGGAGCGGGCGTGCGTGGACGTGTGCTCATGGCTCCTCCTCCAGAGGGACGTTGTCGATCAGGCGGGTCTCGCCGACGCGAACGGCGGCGGCGAGGACGGGTGGGTCGAAGGGCGCGACCGCGACGTAGTCGACCGCGAGCCCGGCGTCCTCGAGGATCGCGCGGGCGGTCTCCGGGTCACGGGTGGCGAGCGCGCGGGGAAGCGCGAGCGCACGCGCGCGCTCGTCGGCCGAGAGGTGGGCGTTGCGGGAGGAGAGCGCGAGCCCGTCCGCGTCGCGGACCGTGGGCAGCACCGCGAGCTCGAGCGCGAGATGGAGGTCGGCGATCATCCGTCGGAGGACCTCGATCTGCTGCGCGTCCTTCTGGCCGAAGTACGCGACGTCGGGCCGCACGATCGCGAAGAGCTTGAGGCAGACGGTCGCGACGCCGCGGAAGTGCGCCTGTCGGTGCTCTCCCTCGAGGATCGCGCCGAGCTCCGTCACCTCGACCCAGGTCTGGTACCCCGGTGGATAGAGCTCTGCGCTGGACGGCGCGAACGCGACGTGGACGCCTGCGTCGCGCGCCAGCTCCAGGTCGCGCGCCTCGTCGCGCGGGTAGCCGTTCAGGTCGGCCGCGTCGCCGAACTGCGCGGGGTTGACAAAGAGGCTCATCACGACGGTGTCGCAGTCGCGGCGCGCAGCCTCGAGCAGCCTGAGGTGCCCCGCGTGGAGCGAGCCCATCGTGGGGACGAGCCCGATCCTTCCCGCGCGTCGGTCGGCGAGCGCGGCGCGGACGTCCTCGACGGTGCGCGCGACGATCACGCGGCCTCTCCTTGCAACACCGTGTCACGTGCAGTGAGGCGCGCGAGAACGTCGTACGCCTCGAGCAGCTCTGGAGCGTGCTCGGCGATCGCAGCACGATGGCGCTCGACGGTCTCCCGGTCGCCGCGCTCGATCGGCCCGGTCAGCTGGAACCCGTTCTCGACCACGCGCCGCATGAGCGGGTCGAGGGCCTCCCGGGGGACGTCGGAGGTGGCCAGGAGCTCGCCGGCCGCGCGACGCAGCGTGACGAGGTAGTTCGAGGCGATCGCCGCGCCCGCGTGGTAGAGCGCACGCCGCTCGTCGTCGAGCACGAACGGCCGCAGCCCGAGCACCTCGGCCAGGGCGGTCGCGACCGCAAGCGCCCCGGCCGTCTCTCCCGTCACCGCCGCCCAGGCGCCGTCGAGCTGCTCCGGGCCACGGTCGTGGGTGAAGGTCTGCAGCGGGTGCAGCGAGAAGCGGCGGGCGTGCGGCGCGAGCGCGGCGAGCGGCGTCCCGCCGCTCACGTGGCCGACCCACGGCCCGGGCTCGACACCCGCCGCGACCTCGGCGATCGCCCGGTCGGGCACGCAGAGCAGGACGACGTCGGCCTCGCGCCCGGTCGGCGCCAGGCCTCGCTCGGCGAGCCGCGCGCTCACCGCGTGTCCGACGCGCCCTCGCGCCCCGATGACGTCGACCTTCTCGATCATTCGCGCTCCAGTTCCTCGCGGATACCGGGCACCCCGAAGGATAGTCGAACGGACGGCGCCGCTACGTGCGTGGGAGCCGCGCGACGAGGCCGTCCCGCACCCGAGGCCAGTCGTCGTCGAGCACGGCGTACCAGGCGCTGTCCCGGTTCTCGCCGCCGCGGACGAGCATGTGCCGGCGGTGGATACCCTCGAACGTCGCGCCCATCGCCTCCATCGCGCCGCGCGAGCGCTCGTTGCGGGCATCCGTCTTCAGCTCGACGCGCCGGCAGCCCCACACCTCGAACGCGTGTCCGAGCATGAGGAGCTTCGCCTCGACGTTGACGCCGGTCTGCCATGCGTCGGGGTGGAGCCACGTCCACCCGATCTCGACAGAGCGGTGCTCCGGACGCAGCGTTAGGAACCGCGTCGAGCCGACGACCCGCGTGCGAGACAGGGTCACGAGCGGAAGCTCGACCCCGGCCTCGCGGGCGGCGAAGGCTTCGTCGAGCCAGGCGTCGAACGCCTCTCGCGTCGAGGGCTGGACGACCGAGAGCCAGCTCCAGGTACGCGGGTCGCGCGACGCGTCCCAGAGCCCGTTCGCGTGTCTCGGCGCGAGCGGCTCGAGGCGGACGATCCGGCCCTCGAGGGTGGGTACGTCCCAGCCGGCGCCGCTCACGGCACTACACTACGGTCATGCCGATCTACGAGTACGCCTGCATGGAGTGCGAGGACCACTTCGAGGAGCTCGTCCGCTCGAGCGAGCAGGTGGTCACCTGCCCGAGCTGCGGCGCCGCCAAGGTGCTCCAGCAGCTCTCGTCGTTCGCGGTCCACGGCTCGACGTCGAAGCCGAGCGGTGTGACGAGCTCGGGCGGCGGCGGGTGTTGCGGCGGCAGCTGCGGCTGCGGCCACTAGCGGCCGCCGCGTCCCCATCAGCCTGTCGGAGTCGGCGACGCCTCCGGAGCGCTCGTCTCGCGTATGCCGCGCAGGAACACGATGCTGCCGGCGGCGAGGATCGCCGCGACGACCACGATCGCCCACACGTCGTCGCCCGTCGGCTTCACCGTCATCGCGAAGACGATCGCGAAGAGAAAGAGCAGGTCGACCCGGATGGGCGCGAACACGCGTCGGATCAGCAGCTCGCCCTCGGCCGCCTCCGGCCCGACCGCCTCGATGCGCTTGGCCGTCGGGCCGAGCACCCCCGCGCCGAGGAGGAACGATCCCGCGAAGGTGACGAGCGCGAAGACCACCCACAGCCGGGCCCACGGCCAGTCGCCGTCGATCATCAGGCCGATCCCCGCGAGCACGACCACGAGCGAGGTCGGGACGAAGAGGCGCTCGCCGATGCGGCCCGCGTTGCCGGCGAACCGCGCGATCACGGCGGTGTCGCGCGAGCGCATCTCGACCATCCCGTAGACCTGGAAGAGGAACGCGCCGCCGATCCAGATGATCGCGCCGGAGACGTGGACGAACAGCAGGAACTCGTACCAGGTCACCTCTACCTCCTCGTGGTGGGCCGCGGCGCGATCCTCTGACATCTGTCCGGCCGGGTCAAGACCGGCCCCGGCGGGCGACCGGACCGGCCCGTAGAGTTGACGCGATGGACGCATCGGAGCGCGCAGCGGCCCTCCGTGCGGTTGCCGCCGAGGCAGCCGGGTGCGTCCGGTGCGCCCTCGCCTCCGGCCGCACGGCGGTCGTGTTCGGCGAGGGCGATCCGGACGCGGAGCTCGCGCTCGTGGGCGAGGCGCCGGGCTTCCACGAGGACCGGGAGGGGCTGCCGTTCGCGGGGCGGTCGCGCGACCTGCTCGAGCGGCTACTCGGGGGAATCGGGCTCCGGCTCGACGACGTCTACCTCGCGACCGTCCTCAAGTGCCGCACGCCGGGCAACCGCGACCCGGCGCCCGAGGAGACGGCCGAGTGCGAGCCCTACCTCTACCGGCAGCTCGAGCTCGTGCAGCCTCGGGTCGTCGCGAGCCTCGGCAGCTTCGCGACGACGCTGCTCTCCGGCCGCGCGCTCGGGATCACGCGCGTCCACGGCCAGGAGCAGGACGTCACGCTCGGCGGGCGCTGCGTCACGCTCTTCCCGCTGTACCACCCGGCCGCCGCGCTGTACACGCCCACGATGCTCGAGGTGCTCGAGCGCGACGTCGGCAGGCTCGGCGAGCTCCTCGGGCGGGCGCCGCAGGTTCCGGCACGGCCGGCCCCCGAGCCGATCGCAGAGGAGCGCCCCGTCGCCCGGGAGCCCGCCCAGCTCGGCCTCTTCTAGCCATGACGGGCATCGAGCTCGTGTCCGGCTCGCCGGAGGAGACGGAGGCGCTCGCAGGACGGCTTGCGAGGCGGCTCACCGCCGGCGACGTGGTGCTGGTCTCGGGAGAGCTCGGGACCGGGAAGACGACGTTCGTCCGGGGGGCGTGCCGGGCGCTCGGCGTGACCGCTCGCGTGACGAGCCCGACGTTCACGATCGGTCACCGCTACGCGGGCACCCCGGACGTCTCGCACCTCGACCTCTACCGCTTCCGTGGCCTCTCGCCCGCGGAGTGGGGGGACCTCGAGCCGTACTTCGACGCTGCCGTCGTCTTCGTGGAATGGCCCGAGGCGGGGAGCGGAACGCTGCCCGGCGAACGCGCGCACGTGCGGCTCGAGCACGTCTCCCCCGAACGGCGGAACGTGCACGTGGACGCGGCAGAGGAGTCGCTGCTACAAGCTCTCACCGGTGCTGATCCTGGCCTTCGACACGGCGACTGACGTCGCGACGAGCGCGCTCGTCTCCGACGGCGAGGTGCTCGGCGAGCGCACCTCCCTCGCGCAGACGCTGCTCGAGGACGTCGACGCGCTGTTCCGCCAGGCCTCCGCCCGCCCACGCGAGCTCGACGCGCTGGTCGTCGGCACCGGGCCGGGGAGCTTCACCGGAACCCGTGTCGGCATCGCGGTGGCCCGCGGGCTCGGCCTCGCGCTCGGCGTCACGGGCGCCGGCGTCTCGACGCTCGACGCGCTCGCGGCGGGCGCCGACGGCGCGCTGCCCGTTATCGACGCGCGCCGCGGCGAGGTGTTCCTTCCCGGCCCCGAGGTCCGTGCGCCGGAGGAGGTCGACGCGGCAGGGAGGCTCTGCGTCGGCGCCGGCGCCGTCCGCTACCGCGACGTCCTCGAGGCGGGCGGCGCGACCGTGCCTCCGGACGACGACCCTCGTCATCTCCCGCGCGCCGCGCTCCACGCGTCCCTCGCGCGCGACTTCGGTCCCGTCGAGGCGATCGAGCCCGTGTACGTCCGTGAGCCCGACGCCAGGCCTCGGGAGGCATGACCCGGTGAGCGTCACGCTGAGACGGCTCGAGCTCCGCGACCTCGACGCGATCGAGCGGATCGAGCAGGCGTCGTACCCCACGCCGTGGTCGCGCTCGATGTTCGCGGGCGAGCTCGCGAAGCCGAGCTCGCTCTCGCTCGGCGCAGTCGACGACACGGGCGAGCTCGTCGGGTACCTCGTGCTCTCCCGGTATGTGGACGCGTGGCACGTGATGAACGTGGCAGTCGCGCCCGACCGGAGGCGCGAGGGCATCGCGTCGGCCCTTCTCAGGCAGCTGCTCGACGAGACGCGCGGCGACGCCCGCCGTGGCTACACCCTCGAGGTGCGGGTCTCCAACGTCGGCGCGATCAGCCTCTACGAGCGCTTCGGGTTCCGCCCGAAGGGCGTGCGGCGCGGCTACTACACCGACAACCGTGAGGACGCGCTGATCATGTGGCGCGACGCCGAGGCCGCCGAGCAGGAGGCGCGCGGCGCATGACCGGGCTCGTGCTCGGCATCGAGACCTCGTGCGACGAGACGGCTGCCGCGGTCGTGCGCGAGGACGGCCGAATCCTCTCGTCGGTGGTGGCCTCCCAGGCCGATCTCCACGCGCGCTACGGCGGGGTCGTCCCCGAGGTCGCCTCGCGCCGCCATCTCGAGCTCGTCGCGCCCGTCGTCGCGACCGCGCTCGACGAGTCGGGCGCGACCCTCGACGACGTATCGCAGGTGGGGGTGACCCAGGGCCCCGGGCTCGTCGGTGCCCTCCTCGTCGGGCTCTCGGCCGCGAAGGCCCTCGCCTGGGCGCGCGGCCTGCCGCTCGTGCCGGTCGACCACCTTCGCGGGCACGTCGCCACGCTCTATCTGGCGCCCGACCCGCTCGAGCCGCCGTTCACGTGTCTGCTCGCGAGCGGTGGGCACACGATGGTGCTCGCCGTCCGCGACCGCTCGGGCTTCGAGGTGCTCGGCTCGACGATCGACGACGCGGCCGGCGAGGCGTTCGACAAGGGCGCGCGCCTCCTCGGCCTCGGCTATCCCGGGGGCGCGGAGCTCGACCGGCTCGCTCGCGAGGGCGACCCCGAGGCGTTCTCGTTTCCGGTCGCGCGCGTTCCCGGCCTCGACTTCTCCTTCTCGGGGCTGAAGACCGCGCTTCTGTACGTCGTGCGCGACCTCGACACGGCCGAGCTCGAGGCGCGCCGGGCGGATCTCGCCGCGTCCTACCAGCGGGCGATCGTCCGCGCGCTCGTCGGGCGCCTGCGCGCGGCAGCGGAGCAGACCGGGCACCGGGCGGTCGCCCTCGTCGGGGGCGTCGCCGCGAACTCGGAGCTGCGTGCGGCGCTGCCGGACGCCCGCTTCGCCCCGCTCGCGCTCTGCACCGACAACGCCGCCATGATCGCCTCCGCCGCGCGGTTCGCACGACCGCTCGCCTCGCCCGGGTACCTTGCGCTCGATGCGTACGCGTCCGCGTAGCGCACGGGGCGTCGCGGCGCTCGGCGCCGCCCTCGCCGTCCTCCTCACGCTCGCGCTCGGCGGCGCCGCGGGCGCAGCGGACGACGACGACTCGAGCGGCGCGGCGGGCTGGCAGGGCCTCCTCGGCAGCAGGCCGCTGCCGCAGCTCGGCGGCCGCTGGATCGTCGTGCTGAAGGCGCCCTCGCTCGCGGATCGCGTCCGCCGGGCGGGCGGCCGGGCGACCGAGCGGGAGATGCGGGCGTGGACCGACGCGGCGGCCGACGCGCAGCGGCGCGCGATCCTGCGACTCGCGTTCCACGGGGCGCCGATCGACCCCGAGCAGTCCTACGTCCGCGTCTTCAACGGCTTCGCCGCGGCGCTCGACCCGCGGCTCATTCCCGCGCTCGAGCGAGACCCCGGCGTCGCCGGCGTGTACCCGGTGCGAGCGGTCTACCCGGCGGCGCTGCCGAGCCCGAACATCGACGCGGACATCCTCGGGCCGGACGCCGACACACGCGTCGATGTGTCACTCGCCGGATCCGACGGCACCGGCATCACGGTCGCCCTCCTCGATACGGGCGTCGACACCCGGCATCCATATCTCCAGCGCGCGCTCGTGCCGGGGATCGACGAGCTGGACCCGGGCAGCGGCGCCTCGGCCGAGCAGAACCCGACCCTGCCGGGCAGACCCGAACGGCACGGCACGGAGCTCGCCGGCCTCGTCGCGGGCTCGCGTGGGCCCGAGGGGCTGCACGGCGTCGCTCCCGGCGCCTCGATCCTGCCGATTCGCGTGGCGGGCTGGCAGCCGGACGCGGAGGGGGGCGTCTCCGTCTACGGCCGCTCCGACCAGCTGCTCGCAGGTCTGGAGGCCTCGGTCGACCCGAATGCGGACGGCGACGCGCACGATGCGGTGCGCATCGCCCTCGTCGGGGTCGTGGAGCCGTATGCGTCGTTCCCCGACAGCCCGCTCGCGCGCGCCACACGCGGTGCGCTCGAGCTCGGCACGCTCGTCGTGGCGCCCGCCGGCAACGATGGCGCCGCCGGCCCCGGCTACGGCAGCGTGGCCGCGCCTGCCGGAACGTCCGATGCGCTCGGAGTCGCCGCGACCGACTCCCGTCACCGGAGCCCGACCGCGCATGTCCTGCTGCGCGCGGGGCTCGGCGTCCTCGACTCGGGCGAGACGCCGCTCGGGGGCGCATTCGGCCCCGGAGACGTCCTCGACGCGCCGGTCGTCGCGCTCCCCCGCCGTCAGGTCGTCGCGGTCACCGAGGGCAACGCGCTCGACCGCCTGTTCGACCCCGCGGGCTACAGCAGGGTCGCCGGCACGGCCACGCTGCTACCACCCGGGCCGACCACGCCCGAGGTCGTGAGCGAGCTCTCCGCCGCCGGCGTCCGAGCCGTTCTCGTGCAGGGCCCCCTTCCCGCCGGCTCCCTCGGGATCGACGACCCGATCGAGGTGCCCATCGTGGGCATCCCGGTCGACGCCGCGGCGAAGCTGCGCGCAGCGCTTCGCGCCGGCGTCCCCGCCCGGCTCTCCGTCGGCGCCTCCGCGTTCGACGCCAATGCCGCGTTCGGCGCCGTGGCCCCGTTCTCGAGCACCGGGCTCGCGCTCGACGGTGGCGCCCAGCCCGCGATCGGGGCGCCGGGAGTCGGCCTCGTGACGTCGGTGCCCGGGCGGAACGAGGGCGGCTCCGCGCGGTACGGGACGATCAGCGGGTCCAGCGCGGCGGCGGCCGTCGTCGCCGGCGCGGCGGCGCTGCTCGCGGACGCCAGGCCGGACCTCGACCCGGGCGGCCTGCGCGGAGCGCTCGTCGCGTCCTCGCGGCGCCGCTCGGGCGGCACCGCGGTCGGGCTGGTGAACCCCGAGGGCGCCTCCGCCGAAGAGCTCGTCGCGGATCCGCCGACGGTCACGCTCGGTGCGCTTCTCGCGCGGCGGACCCGGACGAGGGGTGAGCTGACGCTGCGCAACGTCACGCGCCGGCCGCTCCGGGTCCGCCTCGGCGCCGGCCAGGCGTCCGCCGGTGTCACCGTCGAGACGAGCCGGAGCCGCCTCGTTCTCCGTCCCGGGCAGTCCGCGACGATCGGCGTCGGAGTGCGCGCGGAGACGAGGCCGTCGGCCCCGACCGCGCTGGCCGGCGCGATCGTCGCGACCGCGGGACGAGGCGTGCGGCTGCGGATCCCGTGGACGGCGGCCGTTCCCGTCACGAACCGGCCCGTCGTCAGCGGCGTCAGGCTCTCGCAGGAGCGCTTCGCGCCGAACGACCGGTCGCCGACGGTGCTCACGCTCGTCGCGGGACGCGTCGACGGACCTCCCGAGAGGCCGCAGATCCTGCCGCTCGCGCGGCTCGACGTCGAGCTCCTCCGCGGAAAGCGGCGCGTCGGGCGGCTCGTCCGCCTTCGCGACCTGCTGCCGGGGCGGTACGCGATCGGTCTGACCGGCCGCGGCCCGCAGGGCGTGAGGCTGCGGGCGGGCGCGTACGTGCTCCGGATCGTCGGCTCGCCCGTCGGCGGTGGGCGTCCGACAGTGGTGAACGTCCCCTTCACGCTCCGCTAGAGTCGGCCGCGCGGTGGCAGCACGAGGCAGATGAGCGCGACCGAGGCGTCGACCCACCTCCGCGAGAACCCGTTCTCGCTCGCCCGTGCACAGCTCGCGCGGATCGGCGAGGCGTTCGGCGTCGACGCCAACCTGATGGGCATCCTCCAGGGCTGCAAGAAGACCGTCGAGGTCTCGGTTCCCGTCTCGATGGACGACGGGACGGTGCGCGTCTTCGAGGGGTACCGCGTCGTCCACAACGTGACGCGCGGGCCCGCGAAGGGCGGCATCCGCTACCACCCGAACGTCACGCACGACGAGATCAAGGCGCTCGCGATGGGGATGACCTGGAAGTGCGCACTGATGGGGCTCCCGTTCGGCGGGGCCAAGGGCGGCGTGGTGTGCGATCCAAAGAGCCTCTCGACCGGCGAGCTCGAGCGCCTCACGCGCCGCTACACGACCGAGATCATCAACGAGATCGGGCCGGAGAAGGACATCCCCGCACCGGACGTCGGCACCGACTCGCAGGTGATGGCGTGGATCTTCGACACCTACTCGATGAACGTCGGCCACTCGGTGCTCGGGGTGGTCACCGGGAAGCCGCTCGCGCTGGGCGGCTCCGTCGGCCGCGACGGCGCGACCGCCCGCGGCGTCCTCTACTGCATCCGCACCGCGTTGCAGAAGGAAGGCCGCAGGTTCCCCGACACCCGGGTCGCGATCCAGGGTTTCGGCAACGTCGGCCGGAACCTCGCGCGGCTGCTGGCCGACGAGGGAGCCCGCGTGGTCGCGCTCTCGGACTCGAACGGCGCCGTCGTCAACTCGTACGGGCTCGACGTGCCTGCCGCGGTCGTCCACAAGGCGGAGCACGGTGTGCTCGCGGGTCTTCCCGGCGGCGAGGAGGCGACGAACGAGGAGCTGCTCGAGCTCGAGTGCGACGTCCTCGTGCCGGCCGCGCTCGAGCAGGCGATCGGCGCCGACAACGCGCCGCGCATCCGCGCCCACATGGTCTGCGAGGCGGCCAATAGCCCGACGACCCCGGGCGCGGACGAGGTGCTCGAGGACCGCGGCATCATCGTGCTCCCCGACGTCCTCGCGAATGCCGGCGGGGTCGTCGTCTCGTACTTCGAATGGGTGCAGGGCCTGCAGGAGTACTTCTGGAAGGAGTACGAGGTCAACGCGAAGCTGAACGACATCGTCGTGCGGGCGTTCGAGGAGACCTGGTCGGCCCGCGAGCGGTTCGGCACGAGCATGCGGACGGCGGCCTACGGGCTTGCGGTGCACCGCGTCGCGGAGGCGACGACGACGCGCGGCCTCTACCCCTAGCGGGCGATGGACGTTCGCGTCTTCGTCGCGGAGGGCTGCCACCTCTGCGGGCCGGCGGTCGAGGTCGTGCGGAGCGTCTGCGGCGACCGCTTCGAGGTCGTCGATATCACCGACGTCGACGAGCTCGAGCGTCGATACCGGGCCGTGATACCGCTCGTCGAGATCGACGGGGTGGAGCGGTTCCGCTACGAGGTGACCGCGGACGACCTGCGGGACGCTCTCGGCGCCGTCCGCCCGTCTCGTCCCTGACGGTTCCCCCGTCGGGCCCGAGAGGGCGGTCGGCACAATGCGCCGCGTTGTCACGAACTCCCCGGGAAGGACGCTGGTGGCGGAACGCTTGACGGTGGGTGTCGCGGCTCGGCTGAGTCGGTATCTCCAGGTGCTGACGCAGGCGAGGAAGATGGGCAAGGACAGGATCTCCTCCCAGGAGATCGCCGAGTACACGAACATCAACGCGACCCAGATCCGCCGCGACCTCTCGATGTTCGGGAAGTTCGGGAAGCGCGGCGTCGGCTACTCCGTCGACTCGCTTCTCGCGGAGATTCGCAAGATCCTGCGGACCCAGGGCCAGCACAACATCGCGCTCATCGGCGCGGGGCGGCTCGGCGCGGCGATCGCGTCGTCGCCGATCTTCGCGGAGCACGGGATCACGATCTCCGCGGTGTTCGACGTCGACCCCACGAAGATCGGCACGTCGCTCGGCGGCGTCCCCGTGAGCTCGCTCGACGCCCTCGACGACGTCGTGCACGACAGGAGCATCGTCGTGGGGGTGCTGGCCGTTCCGGCGGAGGCCGCCCAGGACGCGGCGGACAGGCTCGTCGGCGCGGGCGTGAAGATCGTCTTCAACTACTCCCCGGCGCTGATCGACACGCCGTCCGACGTCCAGGTGCACACGTCGAACCCTGCGGTCGAGCTGCTCTACGCGCTCTACTTCCATCTGACCTGACCGCCCGGCTGCGACCCCCGACCGGGGGATGTCGCGTTGCCCGGAGAGGCATACAACGGATGACGGCCCTGCTGACAGGGCAGTCAGGGGAGAGCGAGCGGTGACGGAGGGGGCTCCACCGCTGGAACGTGAAGGAGCCCTTTGGAGGGATCAGCGACGGCATGCGGCCGGAGGGGGTGGCGACCGGGGTTCGCCGTCGTCGCCGCGCTCGCTGCGGCAGCGCTCGTTGCCGCACCCGCCGTCAGGGCCGATCCGGGGCCCGCGGAGGAGCCGACGGCAGCGGCGGACACGGCCGATCCCCAGGGAGCGAATTTGGAGACCACACCCGGCGACTCGGGTGACGCGCCCGGGCATGCGGAGGAGCCGGGCAACTCCGGCGAGGCGCCCGGGCACCAGGACGACGCGGCCCCGACGGCGGAGGTCGCCCAGGGTGGATCGGTCGGCCAGTCGGCGGACGCCTCCGGCTCGGCCGACCAGCGGGACGTCGACAACACCGCAGCGTCGGTGCGGATCGACGAGCCCGGACACGGAAGGAAGGTCGGGCAGGAGAACCGAGCCGCAGCCGACGCGGCGGCGGCGACGGAGGCATCGGTCGACAGCCCCGGGGAGACGGCGGTCGCACAGAGCGCGGAGGCCGAGGCCTCCGCCTCGCAGACCGACGTCTCGAACACGTCGATCGTGGTCAGGGTCGGGAGCGCCGGTGACGACGAGGGGGTCTCGCAGGCCAACGTCGCCACGGGCTCCGCGGCCGCGACGACGACGACGGCGAACGCGCACGCAGCCGCCGCGGCCGAGGCGACGCAGGACGGCGTGGCGAACACCAGCGTGTCGGTCCGCGTGTTCTCGCCCGGCGACGATGGGCCGGTGACGCAGCTCAATGCAGCCTCCGCGACGGCCGACGCCTCACCCGGTGGGTCCGAGAGTGCGACGGTGCGGCAGGACGGTCTGCAGAACACGACCGTCTCGATCCGGGTCGAGAGCCCCGGCTCGGCGGCCGCTCCGAGCCAGCAGAACGAGGCGACGGTGGTGACGTCCCGCGCAGTCGACTCGCCGTCCACCGGCGGCGTCGCCGTCGCGGTGGCGGGCGACGCGCGCAACACCGTGCTGACGGTCGCCGTCGGGGGCGCGAACCTCGATCGACCGGGCGCCTCGGGTCTGCAGGTGTGGATCTGGACGTGGGTCTGGCAGCGTGACGAGACACAGGATCTGGCCGCTCTGTCCGGGCTCGAGCCGGATTCGTGGAGCTGGGGCTGGGACGGCGCGGGCGGCGTCATGCCTTCGCACGGGAACGTCACCTCTCGGGCCGCGGACGACGACGACCGCGCAGACGCCGGCTCCCTCGAGTGGAGCTGGGACTGGACACGGGCCGGCGTCGCGAGCTGGTCCTGGGACTGGAGCCGGCAGCTGCAGCTCTCGTGCGCCTCCTGCATCTGGATCTGGAACTGGTCGTGGAGCTGGACGGGGCAGCCGGGCGGCGACGACGACGTGACGGCGCCTCGGGTGGGCGCCGCGTCGTCGCCGCCGGCACAGCTGAACGCCGTCACTGCACAGGCGTCGGCGAACGCGTCGGCCGGCGTCGTGCAGACGGTGGTGCAGAGCGGAGCGGGTGGCGCGACGCAGTTCGCGGGTCAGCTCGCCGCCGTCTCGCAGGACGTGCGCACGTCGGCGACCGCGCAGCAGTCCGACGTCTCGTCCCTGCTGCTCGGCGACGCGACCGCCCAGTCGAACCTCGCCGCGAGCGCGGCGCTCGGAGGTGTCGTGGGGACGGCGAGCCAGGCGATCGTGCAGTCGCTCGACGCGGCCGGGTCGGCGCGCGGCGACCAGTGGGGCGGACAGGAGATCGCGATGGCGCAGCTCGCCGAGGCGGCAGCCTCGGCGATGCAGCACGACGTCCTGCTGCTGAGCGGCGGCTCGCACATCGCGGCGAGCAACGCGACCGCAGGAGGGGCCGCCGCCGTCGAGCAGCAGTTGGCCCAGGACGCGGTGGCGGGCACCGGCGCGTTCTCCCAGTGGGCGGGCCAGCTCGCGCTCGTGGAGCAGGCGGCCGACGGGATGTCGACCGTCGTCCAGACCGGAAGCGCGGGATCGCGGCGGACGGGCGGTGCGGCAACTGCGGCGGCGGAAGCCGGGAACCTCGCCCTCGTCGGACAGCAGACGGAACAGTCCGCGTGGAGGGACGGTGGTCTCGGCTTGCAGTCCGCGATGCAGCGCGTGTACACGGGTCAGGAGGCGTCGGCGTCCGCCGTCACCTTCCAGCAGACAGGCGCGGACGCGCGGAGCGACGCCGACTCGCGCACGCGGTCGAAGGTCCTGCAGGACGCCTCGCAGCGCGCGACCGGCTCGTCGGCGCTCGTCCAGGACCTGCTGCAGGAGGCGATCGTTCTCCAGCGCGCCGTCGCGTCGTCCACGTCGCACGGCGGGATCGGCGGCGTGGCCACGGTGCTCGACTGCGCGGTCGTGCAGCAGGCGGCAACCCAGAGCATCGGCGTCGACGCGGTCTCGATCTCCCGTCCGGACGGGCTCTCGTTCTGCCTGCCTCCCGAAGCGCCTTCGAGCTCGCCGCCCGTCGTTCTCGGACCCCCCACCGCGACGGGCGGCGAGCTAGCGGCCGTCGCGGGCGGGGCGACCCCGGCCGAGGGCTCGGTCGCGCTCGCGGCGGGCGCGCCGCCGACGGCCGCGACCGGCGCGCATGGGAGCGCGGAGCCGCGACGGCCCGTGGTCGCACGACCCACGCAGGGCGCGGGCGGCGTCCCGACCACGTCCGCTCACGCCCAGCGCGTGCCCGGGTACACACAGTTTTCCGTCCCGCCCTCCACGCAAGCGCGAATCGACACGCGCCCGGGGAGTCACGCGGGAGCCGGAGACGCCGGCAGGGAGTCGCCGCTCCCACCGGCGGGAGACCCGTCGAACGGGGTCTCCGCGCTCGCAGCAGCGGCGTCCGGCGCAGGGCCGTCGGGGATCACAGCGATCCTCACGGCCTTCGTGCTCGCGGCGCCGGTTCTGCTGCGCTCGCCAAGAGGGTCGGTCGTCAGGCGACCGACCGATGTCCTCACACGGATCGACGTTCCCGTCTGACCCGGTCGTCACGCCACGTGACCCGTCGGGGTGGTCCCGACGGGCGAGTGTTCATTCGGCTGTGACGAAAGGAAGTGAGATACGTGTCACGCAGACTGCTCGCACTCGGAGTGCTCGCGGTCGGGCTCCTGTTTCCGTCGGCCGCGCTGGCGGACTTCAACGGGTTCGACAAGGACACTCTGAAGGCGAACGTCCAGGCGTCGATCCAGACTGCGACGGTCGTCCAGACCGGCATCGCGACGTCGGGACCCGCGACCGCCAACGGCGGCACCGCCACGGGCGGAGCCGGAAGCGGCGGCGCCGGTGGGTACGTGAACACCGGCAACGACGGAACCTCCCAGAGCCAGAGCGCCTCGTCCTCCACGGGCGCGGCGACCTCCGGCGGCATCTCGGGAGGCAACACCAGCTCGCTCGGCAACGACGGCGGCTCGATCGTCAACGCGAACGAGACCGATGTCGACGTCGACGCCTCGAACGAGGCCGAGAGCGAAGTCGACCAGGACGCGAGCGGTGGCCTGTCCGCCGCGGTGAACGTCAACCACGAGGACGACAACACGTCGTCCGGCGGAGATGCCGCGAACCTGTGCGGCGTCAGGGCCGGCGGCTGCCAGTCGGCCGACGGTGGTGACGGCGGTCGGGGCGGCAACGCCGACTCCGGTCGCGGTGGAGACACCTCGTCCGACTCCGGCAACGGTGGCAACGGGGGAGCCGGCGGGGCCGGCGGCGCGGCCGGCAACGGCGGCAACGGCGCCGCGGCGGCTGCTGCTGGTGACGCCGGAGCTGGTGGCAACGGCACCGGTGGCAGCGGCACCGGGGGGGCCGGCGGCGACTGCGTCGCGGGGCTCTCCAGCGCCGAGTGCAACGGTGGCAGCGGCTCGGGCGCTTCGGGCAGTGGCGGAACCGGTGGATCCGGCTCGGCCGCAGCCGCAGCAGCGTCCGGCGGAGCCGGCGGCGCGGCGGGAGCGGGCGCTTCCGGCGGGACCGGCGGCTCGACCAGCTCGCAGAACAACGGTGACGCGGGCAGCTCCCAGGCCAACGCAGGAGACGGCGGCAACGCCGGCGACGGTGGCACCAACGGCCTCGGTCAGACCGCGACCGGCGGTGCTGCAGGTCCGGTGACCGACATGACCACGCAGACGTCCTCGTCGTCGGCGAACGGCGGAAGCAACACGAACGGCAGCTTCACGGCGACCCAGAACGCGAACCCGACGACGACCACGACGTCGACGACGACCCAGGGCGGGTCGACCGGGCGCGGCGGCGACACCGTGGGTGCGTACAACGCCACCGGGGACGCGATCTCTGGTGGAAACGAGACCGCGGCGGTCGGTGGCGACGTGATCGCCAGCGAGACCGGTGACGGCAGCGCCGACGGTGGGAAAGGCATCGGCGGCGACGCGTACGCGAACGGCGGCTTCGCCAAGTCCGGCGATGCCAAGGTCGTGAACGTCGCGGTCGTCGAGCAGGACTCCGATCAGGAGATGAAGGTCTGGGACAACGACAAGTGGACGTCCCTGTCCTTCGAGCTGAAGAAGCGCCACAGCTGGTAGGCGCCGAGATGGAAAGGACTGACTGCCCACGATGACCGCGACGCTCGAGCAGATCGGCACGACCTGGTCGCCTGACGGCCCGCCTCGTGCCGACGCGCCGAGCGCGTGGGAGGCGCGGGCGGTCGGCCTCTCCGGGCCGCGGCCACGACCGTTGCCCGGCGCGTGACCGACGTGCCGGCGCGGACGCCGACGGGTGTCCGCGCCGGCTCCCCGGTGTGTGGGCTCAGGTCCCGAGCGTCGTCCCGGACCGCTTGCGCAGCGCCGCCCGCCGAACGCCCCCGAGCGTCGGCGGCCTGCTCCCCGCGGGGTACGGCGGCACGGAGTCGTCGGGCGGCGGCTCCCGGCCCTGCAACGTGGTTCGCACGGACGGCTCGCCGCCGTTCAGGATCACGTTGGCGCGCTCGAGGAAGTCCTGGACCACATCCAGCTCTTCGCGCGTGTACGACTGCGCGAGCCGCGCGAGCCGTTCGAAGAGCTCGTCCCAGAACTGCTGTGCGACGGCTCGCCCGACCTCCGTGAGCTCGATCGTGACGCGCCGGCGATCGTCGTCCGCCGGCCGCCGGCGGTGGATGATGCCTGCATCCTCGAGCCGGTCGAGGAGCGGCGTCGTCCCGCTTTTCGAGACCCCGGCCCTCTCGGCCAGCTCCCCGGCCGACAGCGACCCCTCGTGCAGCAGAATCTCGACGCACCTTGCGGCTGTTCGGTGGACGCCGAGCACCGACGCGACCTGCTCGTCGAGGTGCTCTGCAGCGTCCTGCTTCGACCGCAGCAGGGCCATCAGCGCCTCGAACAGCTTCCGGTCGGCCCGTGTGACGGGTGTTGCGGCGCTTTCCGCTCGCGGAGCGGCAAGCGAAAACTCCTCCACGATGGTTCGTTCATCGAACGGTTCTTTCGGCATGATATTTCTATCGTAGAACAATCACGAGTTGCCTGCAAATGCGCCTTTTCAAGCCGTTCCTAGCCAATCGTCTAGTTCAAAGGCTAGGTTGAAAAATTCGCTTGACCCGGCTTCCAGGGCCTGTTATTCCGTCGAGAGAAAGATTTTGGGGGGAGTGCGGAGGAGAGGGGACTCCGCCGCACCGAAGGGAGACCGGGGGTGGAAACGTCGGTGGCGACGTGCCGGCATCGTGCGGGCTCGGGGAGGGCGCGGATCGCCCTCCTCGCCGTACTTGTCGCCGGCACCCTCGCCCTCCCGGGAATCGCCGTCGCCGATCCCGCCGGCGACGGCGCAAACACGCATGGAACCACGGCAGAGGAGGCGATACCCGGTTCGAGCGAAGCAGGCGGCAACGGCACGGACAACGCAGCGACCGCCACGAGCGCGACCACGCCGACGGAGGCGGCAGGTCAGCCCGGCGACGACCAGGATTCGAGCTCCACGACCGAGGAGACTGCTGCGCAGGGAGTCGGCGAGCAGTCTGACGCCGTGGGGAACGACGAGGAGGGTGCAGAGGACGAAAACACCGGGATGAGCAGCGACAACGCTCCGCAATCCGCTGCCGCGGGATCGGCGGAGGAAGGGGCGGCGACCGAGCAGAGCGCCGTCGTCGACCAGGGCGCATCGGCGACGGCCGTCGCAGACCAGCACGGGCAGGGCGGCGGAAACGCCCAGGCAGACGACAACGGCCACGAAAACGACGACGGCAACGCGTACGGACACGGGAACGGCAACGGCAACACCCACACGGAGGTTCGTGTCGACGAGCCTGGCTCGGCGGACGGCGTCTCGCAGCTCAACGAGGCGAGCGCCACGGCGGACGCCACGGCGAGTGCGAGCGTCGATTCGGGTGACGCGGCGGTTACGCAGGCGGCGGACGCGAGCGCGACCGCCACGCAGGGGGAAATCGGCAACGTCCACGTCTCCGTACGGGTCGAAAGCCCCGGTGACGACCGTGACGTCACGCAGGTCAACCACGCTACGGCGGCGAGCAACGCCGCGGTCGACGTCGACGCAGCGGACGATGGAAGCGTCGAGCGGGCCGGGGCGTCCCATTCGGACGCGACGGCAAGTCAGGATCAGGTCTCGAACACGGCAGTGTCGGTGCGCGTCCTCAGTCCGGGCGCCGACGGAGCCGTGACCCAGGAAAACCGCGTGGACGCCCGTGCCTCCGGCGACGATGCCGCGGCGACGGCAGTCCAGGACGGGGTTCGCAACACGTACGTCGGCATCCGGGTCGAAAGCCCCGGTGAGCGCGGCGCGGTCGAGCAGTCGACGAGCGGCCGGGCGAGCACGACGCCCGGCGGCACGGTCGCGGTCGCCAGCGACGGACTCGACACGGCAGTCGTGGTCGACATCGACGCCCCGCTGCTCACGGTTCCCGGCAAGACGACCGTTTGGGAGTGGATCTGGGTCTGGCACGCGGACGAATCGACGCTCGGCGACGCTGCCTCGTTCGCAATCGGCGACGCCAGCTGGAGCTGGACATGGGGCACGCTGCCCGGTGGGACGCTCGTCGAGCGTGACGTCACGGACCTGCAGCCCGGCACGTGGCGCTGGAACTGGGCGTGGGACCGCGACGTCGAGGGGTGGGCATGGGACTGGCACCAGACCGCCGCCCTCGCCTGCGCGACGTGCGCCTGGATCTGGAGCTGGGACTGGAGCTGGTCGGGCGCGCCCGGCGCCCAGCCGGACGAGCCCCCGGCGAGCTCGGAAGGCTCCTCGAGTGCGCCCGATCAGGAAACAACCGTGGTGGCGTCCGCGACTGCTCAGGCCGTCGCAACGGTCGATCAGCTCGTCGAGCAGGACAACGGAGAGGCGGAGCGATTCGCCGGCCAGATCGCGACGGTGTCGCAGCTGGCCGACTCGTCGGCCGTCGCGACCCAGGTCCTCGCTCCCGCGAGCGGACTTCTCGGTGTCCAGGGAGCCGGCCGCCGTTCGCTCGCGGTCGTCGCCGAGGCGGATGCGATCTCCGCGATCGATCAGCTCATCGTCCAGCACGGACGCGTTGTCGGCTCGGGAGACGCCGCTCAGTGGGCGGGCCAGCAGACGGACGTCGCGCAGGACGTCACGGCTGACGCGGCGGGAGCGCAACAGCTCGGCCGGACCGGCCCGGTCGAGGGCAGCGCCCTCGCCGGTGCCGTCGCCATTTCGAGCAACGAGCAATCGGCCGGCCAGGACGCACTGCTCGCCGACGGCGAGCTCAGCCAGTGGAGCGGACAGCTGGTGGTCGTTGCCCAGGTTGTCGGCGCCACCGCACGGACGTCGCAGATGGTTCGCGACGCGGGCAACGTCCGCGCCGCCTCGAGCAGCGTGACGACCGACCTCTCGCTCGGGGCGCAGACGATCCGGCAGGACGGCGCCCGGAGCGCGGGGGTCGGGACGCAGACCGCCGCGCAGTCTCTGCAGATCGGACAGGGCGCGGCGGCTGACTCGACGACGAGCCAGACCGTGGGGTCGTGGCAGGATGCCCCGCTCGCACGGAGCGACGCGACCGCGATCAACCGCTCGATCGTCATGCAGACGGGCGTCCAGGCGATGAACGGCGCGTCCGCGGTCGACATCCAGGATCTTCTGCAGGACACCCTCGTTGTCCAACTGGCCTACGCCTCGTCGACTTCGTCCGGAGGAATCGGCGGGTCGGCGCGGACCGTCAACTGCGCGACCACCCAGCAGGGTGCGGGCCAGGGAATCGGGGCCGTCGTCGGCGTCGGCGTCGGCGACCTGACCGTGTTCTGTACACCGCCCGTCGAGCCGGCTCCGAACGGGACTCCGGGCAGTGGCGATCCGGACGGGACGCCGGGCAGTGGCGATCCGGACGGGACGCCGGGAAGCTCGCTCGAGCAGGCGGCGTCCGTCGTGACCATCTCGACGCTCGCCGAGGCGGTCTCCCTGGCCCGCGGCGTTGCGTTCACTCCGATCGGGCGTGCGTCGACTCCGCCTGGTCCGGGCGACAAGTTTTCGACCGAGCGTGCGCCAGACGTCCGTGGGGCGTCGGGCGGCACCGCTGTTCGGTCACAGGTTTCGTCTCCGCCCACTCCGCAAGCGCGCTTCGACACGCGCCCGGAGGTTTCGGTGGTGGCGAAAGGCGTCGATGGGGAGTCGCCACTCCCCACGACGGACGGCCCATCACGGTGGGCCTCGGCGCTCGGCGCGGCTGCGGCCGGGTCCGGAGGCTCGGGGATCGTCGCGATCCTCTTCGCCTTCGAGCTCAGGCCGTCGGCCTTCCGTCACGTGCGCGAGGAAGCGGTCGTCAGGCGACCGGCTTCCGTCTTCGCTCCCATCGACGTCCCCGTCTGACGTCTCGTCATCTCCGTGAACCCGTCGAACCGGGTTTCGGCGGGCGACATCGCAACGACGGACATGACGAAGGGAGTGAAAAACCGTGACAAGGAAGTTCTTGATTCTCGTCGGCTTCGTGCTCGCGCTGGTCATGCCCTCCGCCGCATTTGCGGGTGGCAACTGGGGCGGCTTCGACTCCGACGAGTTGAAGGCGAACATCCAGTCGTCGATCCAGGCCGCGACCGTGAACCAGAGCGGGGCGAGCTTCGGCGGCGACGCCTCCGCCGACGGAGGCAGTCACAACGACGCCAGCGCGTGGGCGGGGAACGGCGGCAACGCCAACTCCGGCGTGCAGGGTGCGTCACAGTCGAACGGCAACGGCACGACGGTGACGACGGGCGACGCCTCGACGGGCTCGATCGACGGTGGCAACACCGTGTCGCTCGGGAACGAGGGCGGCTCCGTCGCCAACAGCAACGGAACCGATGTCGGCGTCGACGCGACCAACGTGGCGAAGAGCGGGGACGCGGAGGGCGCCAACGGCGGCGTCGCGATCCCGGTCAACGTCAACCACGAAGGCGACAACACGTCGACCGGGGGCAACGCCTCCAACTCGAACGGCAACCAGCGCTCGAACGGCGGCGACAGCGGCAACGGCGGCGCGGCTGCCTCGACCGGCGGAGCCGGCGGCTCCGGCACGGGCGGCGCAGCGGTCGGCGGTGCGTCGGCGGCCAGCGGGAACACCGGCGCCGGCGGCAGCGGTAGCGGCGGCTCCGGCTCCGGCGGCTCGGGCGGCTCCGGCGGCTCGGGCGGCTCAGGCGGAGCCGGTGGGGCCGGTGGCATCGCTGGGCTCAGCGGTGGCAACGGTGGCGACGGCGGCAACGGCGGCGCAGGTGCGGCCGGCGGCGCCGGCGGCGCAGGCGGCGCAGGCGCGGCAGGGACCGGCGGTGCCGGGACCGGCGGCGCAGGCGGGGCTGCCGACAACGACTCGTCGCAGGGTGCGGTGAGTGGTGGCAGCGGCACCGGCGGTGCCGGTGGCAGCTCGAGCGCGGCCGGTGGCGACACCGGGCGCGGTGGCGACGGTGGCCAGAACGGCGTCACCCAGTCGGCCACGGGTGGAGACGGCGGGAACGTCTCCGATCCGACGTCGCAGACGGCGCGGGCGAGCGCCGACGGCGGCACGAACACGAGCGGGAACGTCTCTGCGACGCAGAACGCGAACCCGACGACGACGACGACCTCGACGACGACGCAGAGCGGCACCGGCGGAGCCGGTGGCGCGACCTACGGCGCGGTCAACACCACCGGCGACGCGATCTCCGGTGGCAACGACACGGCCGTGTACGGCGGCGACATCGTGGCCAGCAACACCGGTGCGGCGAACGCGAACGGCGGCGCAGCGACCGGCGGGACGATCGACGCGAGTGGTGGCACCGCGAACGGCGGCGCAGCGTCGGTC
>DASXAW010000085.1:0-2612 GCA_036406535.1 Gaiella sp. | reverse complement strand
CGGCATGAACTCGATGAAGCGCACGACGTACGGCTTGCGGCGGGCGAGCTCTGCGAGGGCGGGAACCTCCTCCTCGGTGAAGCCCTTGATCGCGACGCAGTTGACCTTGATCGGGCGCAGCTCGGGATGGCGTTCCGCCTCGGCGAGGCCCGCGAGGACACGGTCGAGCGCGTCGCGGCGCGTGATCTCCGCGAACCGGACGTGCGAGAGCGAGTCGAGCGAGACGTTGAGCCGCGTCAGGCCGGCTTCGACCAGCGGGCCGGCGAGCCGGTCGAGGAGAACCCCGTTCGTCGTCAGCGAGAGGTCGCGGACGCCGTCGATCGCACCGAGCATCCCCACGAGGACGGGCAGATCGCGCCGAACGAGCGGCTCGCCGCCGGTCAGCCGCACCTCGTCGACGCCCATCGACGCGAGCACGGACACGAGTCGTGCGATCTCCTCGAAGCTCAGGACCTCCTCGCGCGGGAGCCACTCGAGCCCATCCGCCGGCATGCAGTAGCGGCAGCGGAAGTTGCACTTGTCGGTGACGGAGACCCGCAGGCTGCGGATCTCGCGGCCCCAGGAATCGGTCAGCGGCTCCACGGTTTCAGGTTACCCGCGACGGCAGCGGCGAAGCGCTCGGCGGCTCCTGCCGCGTATCCGAGGTACAGCGACGGCTCGGTGAGCTCGACCTCGAGGACGACCGGGCCGGGAAGGAGATCGACGCGGGCGTACAGGAGCTCCTCGCGTTCGAAGGGGACCGCGTCCAGCGCCCGCTCCGCGAGCTCGAGCTCGTCGGCCGAGGGCTCCGTCGCGCTGATCTGCTCTTCGACGAAGAGCCCCTCGCCCGGATCGCCGCCGCGTGGGAGCATCGCCGCCTTGCGGACAGCGTGCGAGAACTCGCCGCCGATGAAGTGGAGCGCCACCTCGCCGGCGTGGTCGACCGCGTCGAGGAACGGCTGCACCATGACCGTCTTTCCGTCCGCGTGCAGGCGAACGACGTGGTCCCGCGCCCGCGCGTCGCCGCCGTCGTAGCGAGCGGCCCCGATCGATCCCGCGCCGACCGACGGCTTGATCACGAACGGCGCCTCCGGCGGGACGAATGGGTCGCCCGGCCCGAGGAAGACCGTGGGGACCGTCTCCGTCCCCAGCGCCGCCAGATACCGCTTGTCCGTGTTCCAGCGCAACACCGCCGGCGAGTTGAGAACGCGCGGCACGGATTCGGCCCAGGCGAGAAACTGGTCGCGCCGGGCCGGGTAGTCCCACGTCGAGCGCACGACGACGAGGTCGAACCCGGCCCATGTGACTGTGTCGTCGTCCCACACCGCCGGCAAAGCGTCGACACCGAGCGCGGCAAGCGCATCGATCAGGAGGGGCGCGTCCTCGTCGCCGGCAGGGATCTCCGCGCAGGTGGCGAGAGCTACGCGCAGCGGCTCAGAAGGTCCACTCGCCGTTCTCCTGAACGACCTCGCCGTCGAGCTCGATCCGGCCCCCGTTCCGCAGGTCCTTGACCATGTCCCAGTGGGTCGCGCTCTCGTTGTGCCCGCCCGCGCTCGGGATCCCGGCGCCGATCGCGAGGTGGATCGTCCCGTAGATCTTCTCGTCGAACAGCGTGTTCCGCAGATGCCGCTGGATCCCGGGGTTGCAGCCGATCCCGAACTCGCCCAGGACGCGCGCGCCTTCGTCGATGTCGAGCGCCCGCATCAGCGCCTCCTCGTTCGACGTCGCCGACGCCTCGACGACCCTCCCGTTCTCGTAGCGCATGCGCACGCCCTCGATGACGTCCGGCTCCTGCACGGCCGGAAACTCCGTGAAGGACACGACGCCCTCGGTCGAGTCCTCGAGCGGGCAGTAGAAGACCTCGCCGCCCGGCATGTTCATGTGCCCGTCGTCGACCTCGCCCGGGCGACCCGCGATCGAAAAGCGGAGATCCGTCTCGTCGCCGACGATCCGAACCTCCGTCGCCGCGTCGAAGCGCTCCTTGATCCGTTGCATCTTCCGACCTTCCTCGTCCCAGTCGAGGAGCACGGCGCCGAAGAGGAAGTCCTCGAACTCCCGCAGGCTCATCCCCGCCTCCTGCGCCAGAGCCGGAGTGGGGTAACGACAAGTGACCCACGGGATGTCGAGCGCGAGCCGGCGGGCGATCAGCGGGCGCGCGCCCCTCGCGATCGCCTTCTGATGGTCGAGCGGGAGGCCCGAGCCGTCACGCGTGTTCTCGGGCGCGCCGATCCTGATCCAGGCGTCGCACCCGTCCTCGACCTTCACGCGGAGCGGCGAGCGCTCGGCGACGAGCTCCGCCGGCGCGGTCTCCGCCCAGATCGTCTCGAACGGCCAGTAGTCCATCCCCGAGAAGCTGAGCTGGACGACCGGGATCGCCTGACGGCGCCCGAGGGCCCGGATCACTTCCTCGACGAGCGGGCGCGCCTGGGTGCTGCCGACGACGACGACCTCCCAGCCCGGCTGTGCGTCGATACAGCGCTCGACGAGAAGGGTCGCGTACTGCTCAATCCGTGGATCTGCCACGATTCCCCCTTGCTATACTCAGACTTAGATTTTTTCCAAACTAGGACTAAAGGAGCACACGCAGATGGCAAAGACCATTGGAATCGACCTCGGCACGACCAACAGCTGCA
>DASXAW010000084.1:0-18426 GCA_036406535.1 Gaiella sp. | reverse complement strand
CGGGTCTTCCGCGAGGTGGGAGAGACGTTCGGAGGGCAGCTCGACCTGCTGGTGCACTCGGTTGCCTTCGCGGCCGCCGAGGACCTCGAGGGCCGCTTCACGGATACGCCGCGGGACCGCTTCTGGATGGCGCTCGACATCTCGGCGTACTCGCTCGTCGCCTGCGCGCGGCTGGCCGAGCCGCTGATGGAGGCGGCCGGCGGAGGCTCGATCCTGACGATGACGTACCTCGGCGGCGAGCGGGCCGTGCCGCACTACAACGTGATGGGCGTGGCGAAGGCGACGCTCGACGCCTCGATGCGGTACCTCGCGTGGGATCTCGGCGAGCACGGGATCCGCGTCAACGCGATCTCCGCCGGGCCGGTGCGGACGCTCGCCGCCCGCTCCATCGCGGGGTTCACGACGATGGAGGAGATGTTCGTCGAGCGGGCGCCGATGCGCCGCCACATCGACGCGACGGACTGCGGCGCAGCCGCCGCGTACCTCCTCTCGGACGACGCGAAGAACGTGTCCGGCACGACGCTCTACGTCGACGCCGGGTACCACGCGATGGGCATGTAGAGGCTCGGGTCGGTTCCGTGGGTCTGCGGCGATCGGCTTAGGATCCCCGGCATGGAAGCCGCGGGACGCCTGTCGGCCGAGCAAGCCCGGCCGGAGGTGGAGCTGCCGATCCGCGCCGCAGAGCTGGTCGGGGCGCTCTCGCTCGCCACCGATCTCGGCACCGGGCAGCCGCTCGAGCACGCGCTGCGCACGGCGGTGCTCGCGGTCCGCCTCGGCGAGCTCGCGGAAGCGTCGGCCGAGGAGCTCGCGGATACCTACTACGTCGCGCTCCTCCACGCATCCGGGTGCACGTCGAACAGTCACGAGGCGACGCAGCTGTTCGGCGAGGACATCCTCCACCGTGCCGCCTTCTTCCTGATCGACCCGGCCGATCCCGAGCAGGTGCTCGCGTTCTACCGAACGCACGTGGGGCCCGGACGGCCGACCGAGGTGCGCGAGCGGATGATCGAGGCGGCGCTCTCGAACCCGACGAGGGCGCGCGAGTCGTTCGCCGCGATGTGCGAGGTGGCGCAGCGGTTCGCGCGATGGCTCGAGCTCGGCCCGGGGGTCGAGGCGTCGCTCGAGTACGTCTTCGCGCGCTGGGACGGCAAGGGCCCGCCCGGCGGCGTCGGCGGGGAGGAGCTTCCACTGCCCGCGCGTCTCCTCCACGTGGCGCGGGACTACTCGCTCTTCCTCTCCGCCGCCGACGCCGACGACGCGCGCACCGTTCTCGAGCGCCGGGCCGGCACAGCGTACGACCCGCGCCTGGCCGAGCTCGCCGTGCGCCACTTCGACGTCGTGTGCGCCGAGCTGGACGACACGCGGATGTGGGAGCACGCGCTCGAGAGCGAGCCGTTTCCCAAGGTCAGTCTCTCCGGAGAGGGAATCGACGCGGGCTTCTCCGCCTTTGCCGCGCTCACGGGCCTCAAGTCGCCCTGGCTCCGCGAGCACTCGACCGGCGTCGCCGAGCTCGCCGAGGCAGCCGCCTGGCGCCTTGGGCTGCCGGCCGAGACCGTCGCGTTCCTGCGGCGCGCCGCGCTCGCGGCGGACCTCGGCCGCGTCGGGGTCTCGAACGCGATCTGGGAGAAGCCCGGGCCTCTCGGTTTCGGCGAGTGGGAACGCGTGCGGCTGCATCCGCACTTCACCGAGCGCGCGTTCGCCCAGTCGCCGGCTCTCGCGCCGATCGGCGTCCTCGCCGGCTCCCACCACGAGCGGCTCGACGGGTCCGGCTATCACCGCGGCCTGCGCGGGTCCGCACTCGACAAGGCGGGGCGCATCCTCGCTGCCGCGGACTGCTACGCGGCGATGCGGGCGGCGAGGCCGTACCGGCCGGCGCTCGACCCGGCGGCCGCCGAGACGGAGCTGAGACGAGAGGTCGAGCAGGGGCGACTCGACGCAGGGGCGGTCGACGCGGTGCTCGCCGCGGCGGGTCACCGTGTCCGGAAACGGCCGCCCGAGTTGCCGGCCGGCCTGACGCGGCGCGAGCTCGAGGTGCTGCTCGCGCTCGTGCTCGGCCAGTCGAACCAGACGATTGCCGACGATCTCGGCATCTCCGCCAAGACCGTCGGGCACCACGTCCAGCACGTCTACCGGAAGGCGGGCGTCCGCAGCCGTGCCGCCGCGACGGTGTGGGCCTTCGAGCACGACCTCGTCCACGGCTCGTGAGGCGATAGGGCGTTCGCCCGATGCGCGCTCGGGCGCGTCGGGCGCAGACTCGTCCTCGATCGCGTCGGGTGACGCACAACTCGAAAGGGAGGACGAGATGATCCTGGCAACGACGACCATCGAGGATCTCGACCGGTTCGTGAAGATCTACTCGGCGGCGGGCGCCGAGAAGCGCAAGCAGCATGGCTCGAAGGGCTCGACCGTCTTCCGCGATCCGAACGAGGAAGACCGGGTCTGGGCGATCTTCGACTGGGACCTGGACGGCTGGAAGAGCTTTGCCTCCGACCCCGAGGTGCCGTCGATCATGCAGGAAGCCGGACACAAGGGCAGGCCGCAGGTGACGGAGCTCGTCGGACGCTTCGACGCCTAGTCGCGCGCGACGCGCGAAGGAGGAAGCCATGCCGGGGAACGCTGCGATCGTCCGCCGCGGCTACGAGGCGCTCAGCAAGGGGGATCTGACGAAGGTCATCGAGCTCTTCGGCGACGACGTCTCATGGCACACCCCCGGCCGAAGCCCGCTCGCCGGCGACGTCGTCGGTCGACAGGCCGTCTTCGCCCGTCTCGGCCGTTACGTGGCCGAGACGGGCGGCACGTTCAGGGCCGACCTGAAGCGCGTGCTCACCGACGAGGACGGCCGCGTGATCGGGATTCATCACAACGTCGCCGAGCGACAAGGACGGCGGCTGGACACCTACGGCTGCATCGTCTTCGAGCTCGAGAACGGCCGGATCGTGGACGGCCGCGAGCACGTCTACGACCTCCAGGCGTGGGACGAGTTCTGGTCGTAGCACCGAACCACGCTCCGGGACCGGCGCGCGCGTCGCGGGGACGGTGCTACCGTCTTCGACGTAAGGGCTGCCTTACATCGATCGTCAGGAACGCCGACACCCGTGTCCCAAGCCCAGATCCTCGTACTCGGCGCGATCGCCGGGCTCACGATCTTCATCGGCCTCCCCGTCGGCCGGATCGGGCGCCTCCCGCTCGCGGCGAGCGCGTTCCTCGCGGCGACGGCGACCGGGATCCTGCTGTTCCTGCTCTGGGACGTCCTCGCGGCAGGGGTCGAGCCGGTCGAGGGCGCGCTCACCGCCGCGGTCGACGACACGGGGAGCTGGGGACGGTTCGCGTGGCTCGCGGCGCTCCTCGGCGGCGGCTTCGTCGTCGGGCTGATGAGCCTCGTCTACTTCGACGAGTTGATCGCGAGGCGGCGGCGCAACCGGGGGCCGTACAGCGTCGGCGCCGCCGTCGCCGTCGAGGCCGACGCCGCCCGCGTCGGCATGCTCTCGCCGGCCCAGTCGCTCGCGCTGATGATCGCGACGGGCATCGGGCTGCACAACTTCTCCGAGGGGCTCGCGATCGGTCAGTCGGCCGCGTCCGGGGAGATCAGCCTCGCGCTGATGCTGATCATCGGCTTCGGCCTGCACAACGCGACCGAGGGCTTCGGCATCGTCGGCCCCTTCGCGACGACCGACGAGCGACCGTCCTGGGCCTTCCTCCTCGTCGTCGGCCTGATCGGCGGCGGGCCGACGTTCTTCGGCACGCTCCTCGGGCAGACGTGGGTCAGCGACGCGCTGTCGGTGGCGTTCCTCGCGCTCGCGGCCGGCTCGATCCTCTACGTCGTGATCGAGTTGCTCGACGTCTGCCGGCGCGCGGGCCGCAAGCGCCTCGTCGCCTGGGGGCTCGTCCTGGGCCTCGCGCTCGGCTTCGGAACCGACTTCGTGCTCGTCGCCGCGGGGGCCTGACGCGGGTCAGTCGGCTTCGACCCCGCGGAGCGACCTCGCGTACCGGCGGGCGTGCTCGGCGTAGGCCTCGTCGAACAGCCTTGCGGACGCATCACGCCCGACCAACGCCGCGCTCGTGATCACGGGCGGCATGGCGCCACGGTCGACGAGCCGACGCGCGGTCTGCGCCTTGATCTCGTTCGCGAGGGCGACCGCGGCGAGGGTCGAGCCGGGTGCGACAGGTGTGTCGAGCCCGTCGATCTCGACGAGAGCGTCCGCAGGCGGCGTGCCGAGGTCGAGGACGACGTCCGCGACGTCGAGCAGGCGGCCGGCGGGATGCGTCGGCTCGCCTGCCTGCGACTGTGCGACCGAGGTGACTGCGACGACCGCGAGCCCCCGTTCCTTCGCACCGAGCGCCATTTCGATGGGCACGGCCGAGAGACCGCTCGCCGAGAAGACGATCATCACGTCGCTCGGGCGGAGCTCGTAGTTCGCGAGGATCGCGGCCGCGAGACCCGGGGTCCGCTCGATGAACATCGCCTGGCGCTGGCCGTTCGCGCCCACGACCTGCGTGTGGAACGTCAGCGAGAGCTCGACGATCGGGTTGAAGCCCGGATACGAGCCGTAGCGCGGGAACATCTCCTCCACCGGGATCCGCGAGTGACCGGTGCCGAACAGGTGGACGAGACCGCCGGCGGCGATCGCGTCGGCGCAGCGGTCGGCGACGCGGTCGACCACCTCCGCCTGCGCGTCGACCGCGTCGAGAAGCGCCCGCGCGGCGGTCGTGAACCTTGGTGCGTCCCCCGCGCTGCGAGTAGAGTCGGTCTCCATCAACCTGTCTAGACGTTTCGGGCAGGCGCGACGCTACTCAGGCCGCCGTGCGGCGTCAAGAAAGGAGCGGGACGGGACGTGAACGGCCACAGGGTGACGATGCTCGGAACCGGCCTGATCGGCCTCTTCTACACGCGGACGCTGCACGGTCAGCGGAACCGCGACCGGGTGGAGGTCGTCTACTCGCGCTCCCGAGAGCGCGCCGAGTCGTTCGCACGCGACAACAACGTCGCGACCGTCTCGACCGACCTCGAGAAGGCGATCGCGCACCCGGAGACCGACACGGTCGTGATCGGGCTGCCGAACCACCTCCACCTCGAGGCGCTCCGGCTCTGCGCGAGGCACGGCAAGGCGGTCCTCTGCACCAAGCCGCTCGCGCGAAACGCCGCCGAGGCGAAGCAGATGCTCGACATCGCGGAGGAGGCGGGCATCTTCGGTGGATATCTCGAGGATCTCGTGTACTCGCCGAAGACGCTCAAGGCGGTGCAGGCGGTGCGCGCCGGCCAGATCGGCCAGGTGACGTGGGCGCGCTCGCGCGAGACGCACCCCGGCCCGCACTCCGCGTGGTTCTGGGACGCCGAGCAGGCCGGCGGCGGCGCGATCGTCGACCTCGGCTGCCATTGCATCGAGATCGTCCGGAGCTACATGGGCAAGGAGAACCGCCCGCTCGAGGTGATGGCGTGGACGGACACGCTCGTCCACCCGATCGAGGCCGAGGACAACGCGATCTGCCTGATCAGGTTCGAGTCGGGCGCGATGGGGCAGTTCGAGGTCTCGTGGACGTTCCGCGGCGGCATGGACCTGCGCGACGAGGTCGCCGGGACGGAGGGGACGATCTGGACGAACCACTTCCTGCGCACCGGCTTCGAGATGTTCTCGTCCGGCGAGGGCACGGGGTACGTCGCGGAGAAGGCCGAGACGGCGAGCGGCTGGCTCTTCCCCGTCGGCGACGAGGTCGCGGAGCTCGGCTACGTCGACATGTTCACGGACATGTTCGACGCGATGGACTCCGGACGCGCGCCGACGGAGACCTTCTACGACGGCTACGTCGTGAACGCGGTGATCGACGCGTGCTACGCCTCGGCGTCGTCGCGGCGGTGGGAGCCCGTGCAGCTCGACGACTGGCGCGGCGGCGGCGTCGAGCCGATCGCCCGCACGCGTCGCGAGCACGACGGCCGAACGGTGATCAAGGAGGAGCAGATGCCGGACGGCCGCCGCAAGCTGATCCTCAAGGACGAGACGACCGGCGCCTTCTCGGACGTCGTCGTCTAGCTGACGGCCTCGAGCAGACGGCGCACGTCGTCCTCGCCCCCGAGACCGGAGCCGACGCCGACCGCCACGGCGCCCGCGGCGAGGAACTCGCGCGCGTTGGTCGCGTCGACCCCTCCCGTGACGAGAAGCGGCACGTCCGTCAGCGGAGCGAGCACGTCGCGGACGTAGCGAGGTCCGCCGACACGGGCGGGGAAGAGTTTGACGAGCGCGGCGCCCGCGCGCCGGGCGGTCTCGATCTCCGTCGGCGTCAGCGCGCCGGGGATCGCAGGCAGGCCGAGCGCGGCCGCGCGCTCGAGCACCGGCAGGGACAGCGTCGGCCCGACGACTCCCTGCGCGCCGGCGGAGACCGCCGCCTGGACCTGCTCGGGCTCCCGCACGGTCCCTGCGAGGACGGTCAGGTCGCCACGGGCACGCGCGCGCTCGATCGCCCCGAGCGCGTCGTCGCTGTCGAGGGTGATCTCGACGACGCGCACTCCGGCGTCCGCGAGTCGCGCGACGGACCCGTCGACGTCGTCCGCGCGCCGCAGGATCGCGACGAGGCGCGCGGCGCGGATCGCGTCAACCGCCGACATCGGCCCCGTCCTCGCTCAGGCGAGCGCGAAGGACGGCCGGGTCGAGGCGCTTCGGCTCGTCCGTGAGCGCCGCCGCAGCGCCCGCGGCCTGGCCCATCGCCATGCACGTGGCCATCGACCGCGCCGACGCGTGGGCGTCGTGCGTCGCCGAGAAGCAGCGCCCCGCGACGAGCACGTTGTCGAGCCGCTGCGGCTGCAGCGCCCGGAACGGGATCCCGTACGTCGCACCCTCGGCGAGGTAGACCCACCGCGTGTCGTCGCCTGCGTGGTGCTCCTCGATCGGCGCCCCGCAACGCGCGATCTGGTCGTGGAACTGCGTCGCGGCGAGGATCTCGTCCGCCGTGAGCACGTGTTGCCCGACGATCCGGCGGCTCTCGCGGACCCCGATCGCGGGGCTCGTCGAGACGAGGGCGGCGCGCTCGTAGCCGGGGACGTTCTCACGGAGGAAGCGGAAGTACTCGTGCGCCTGCCGCCGGCCCTCCCGCTCGGCCGCCGCAAGCTGGTCGGCGTCGGTCGCGTCGACGTTCCTGACGCGCGTCATCAGCGCCATCATCACGCCCTCGTGCGGCGTCCGGTGGACGGAGCCCTCGATCCGCGTCAGCGCGTACAGCCCGGAGTCCCGGGCCTCGCGCATCCGCTCCCAGAGCTCCCGCTTCGGCACGGCCTCCGCGCGCGCGACGTCGACGTTCGCCATGCGAAACACGGTCGAGAGGCTCTGCACGCCCTCGCCCGGCGGCTCGAAGGGCGCGCCTGCGAGAGCGCATACGTCGGCGTCGCCGCTCGCGTCGACGACGACCGCTCCGCGCAGCCGTCGGACGCCGCTCTTCGTCGCCACGTCGACTCCGGTGACGCGGCCGTCCTCGACCGAGACGCCGAACGCGAACGAGTGGAGGAGCGTCCGGACCTCCGCCTCCGCCGTCAGCTCGTCCCACACGCGCTTGAGCGTCTCCGGGTCGTACGTGATCCCCGTCCCCGCGCCGTAGGTGTTCGGCCGCTCGAAGGCCATGCCGCGCTCGGTCAGCCGTGCGACGACCTCGTCCGGGATGCCGGAGACGACCTTCTCGGGGCGCTCCCCCGGCGTGTAGAAGGCGTAGAACGTGTCGAGCACCGCCGTCGACGTCCCGCCGAGGAAGCCGAAGCGGTCGACGAGCAAGGTCCGCGCCCCGGATCGCGCCGCCGCGACGGCGGCCGTCGTCCCGGCCGACCCCGCGCCCACGACCAAGACGTCGTAGCGCTCCTCGCTCATCTGTGCAAGAGTATGCACGAATGAGCAGAGCGGAGATGGCGGAGGTCGCGCGGCTCTACTACGTCCGTGACCTGACGCAGCAGGTCATCGCCGATCGGCTCGGCGTGTCGCGCTTCAAGGTCCTGCGGCTCCTCGAGCAGGCGCGCGCCGAGGGCGTCGTGCGGTTCGAGATCGACGAGCCCGCGCCGGTCGACGACGGGCTCTCCCGTGCGCTCGAGGAGCGCTACGGGTTGTCGACCGTGCTCGTCGCCGACGACGTGGCGCGCGCCGCGGCCACCCTCTTGCCGCGTCTCCTCCGAGCCGACGACATCCTCGGAGTCGCCTGGGGCGAGACGCTCGCCGCGATCGAGCGCCAGCTTGCGCCGCCCGGCCCGGGGGTGCCCGTCGTCCAGGTCTGCGGAGCGATCGAAGGTCTCGCCCCGGGCACCGGCCCGACCGAGCTCGCCGCGCGCTATGCCGCATGGAGCGGCGGGGCGTTCCACCCGCTCGAGGCCCCGGCGGTCGCAGACACCGCTGCGCTGCGCCGAGCGGTCGGCCGGACCACGGCGATCTTCGATCGTGTGACCGTCACGCTCGTCGGAATCGGCGCGCGCGAGGATGGAGCGGGCCACGTCCTCGTCCACGTCTTCGACGGCGACGGGCGCATCATCGCCGCCGAGCGCTCGATCGCGCTGTCGGTGGCGCAGCTGCGGCGCTCGCGCGTGATCGCGGTCGCGGCGGGGCGAAAGAAGCGCGATGCCGTCGTCGGCGCACTCAGGAGCGGGCTGCTCGACGTGCTCGTCACCGACGCGACCTGCGCAAGGGCGGCCCTCGGATGAGCATCGCCGTCGTCACCGGCGCGCGGGGCGGCATCGGCGGCGCGACCGCCACCGCGCTCGAGGAAGCGGGGTACGAGGTGCACGGCGTCGACGTCGACGACGCGTTTCCCGCGCTCGCCCGGATCGACGCGCTCGTGTGCGCCCACGGCATCAGCGGCCGGCGGCTCGGGGACGGTCCCGTGGAGACGTGCACGGAGGAGGCCTGGGACGCGGTGCTCGACGCGAACCTGAGGACCGTCTTCCTCTACGCGAAGCGCGCGATCCCGCTCCTCCGGGCGAACGGGGGCGGCGCGATCGTGACGGTCGCCTCCGTCCTCGGGCTCGTCGGCGGCGACCGGGACTTCGCGACGCACGCCTACGCCGCGTCCAAGGCGGGGCTGATCGGCCTGACGCGGGCGATGGCCGTCACGTACGCGCCGGAGGGAATCCGCTGCAACGCGGTCGCGCCCGGACTGATCGAGACGCCCATGAGCGCCCGGGCGCAGTCCGACCCGGGCATCCGGGCGCGGCTGCCGGACCTCCAGCCGTTGACCGGTGACTTCGGCGCGCCCAAGGACGTCGCCCGCGCGTGCCTGTACCTCGCGACCGCGCCGTTCGTGACGGGCGCGGTGCTCACCGTCGACGGGGGCTGGACGGCCCGGTGAGGATCGTCCGCACCGTCCTCGGGGACATCGACCCGGCCGAGCTGGGACCGTGCGACGCCCACGAGCACCTCTTCCTCGACACACCCGCGCAGCCGGGCGAGGAGTTCCTGGACGTCGACAAGGCGATCGAGGAGGCCCGCTCGCTCGTCGAGGCGAGAGCACGCTCGCTCGTGGACTGGACGCCCCTCGGGCTCGGGCGGGACCTCGACGGGCTGGAGCGGGTGTCGCGCGCGACCGGGCTCCACGTCGTCGCCGCGACCGGGCTCCACCGCGACGCGCATTACACGGCCGACGACCCGTTCCGCGCCGAGCCCGTCGATCGCCTCGCCGAGCGGTTCGTCGCCGAGCTCCGCGAACGCTGCGGGATCGTCAAGGTCGGCGCGAGCTACCACCACGTCACGCAGTTCGAGGCGACGGCCTTCGAGGCGGCGGCGGCCGCGCACGGGCAGACGGGCGCGCCCGTCTGCGTGCACACACAGCACGGGACGATGGGCCTCGCGATCGTGGAGCGGCTTGCGGCGCTCGGCGTCGAGCCGACGTCGGTGATCCTCGCGCACGTCGACCGCAACCCCGACGCGGGAGAGCACGCGGAGACGGCCGCGACGGGCGCCACGCTCGAGCTGGACGGCCCCGGCCGCACGAAGTACTGGCCCGACTCGACGATCCTCCGGCTGATCGCCGATCTCGCCGACGCCGGTCATGCCGACCGGCTGCTCGTCGGGGGGGACACCGGCCGCCGGAACATGCTCCGCGCATACGGCGGCGGGCCGGGGCTCGACTACGTCTTCGCCCGCTTCAAGCCGCGGCTCGAGCGCGAGCTCGGCGCAGAGCTGACGGAGCGCGTCTTCGTGGCGAACCCCGCGCGCGCGTTCGCATGGGAGCCGCGTGCTTGATCTAGCCGTCTAGACAGCTATACGGTGCGCCGATGGCCTCGCGCTTCGACCTCACGGGGCGACGCGTCGTCGTCACCGGCGCGTCGAGCGGGATCGGCGAGGCGGTCGTCCGCGGGTTCGCGGAGGCCGGTGCACGGGTCGCGGGCATCTCGCTCGACGGCGGTGCGCCGGTCGACGGCATCTTCGTCGCCGGCGACACCGGCGACCCCGACGCGGTCGAGGGGCTCGCCGCGCAGGTGGACGACGCGTGGGGCGGCATCGACGTCTGGGTCAACAATGCGGCGCGGTTGTGGATCAGGCCGGTGATCGAGACGTCCGACGAGGACTGGCACGGCCTGCTGCGAGCGAACCTCCACGGGTACTTCTACGGGTGCCGCGCCGCCGCACGGCGGATGGTCCCCGCCGGGAGCGGCTCGATCGTCAACGTCACGTCCGTCGCGCGGACGCAGGGCATTCCCGGCCTGGGCGCGTACGTCGCCGCGAAGGGGGCCATCGCGGCATTGACGACGACGCTCGCGCTCGAGGTCGCACCCCACGGCGTGACGGTGAACGCCGTCGCGCCGGGCGCGACCGACACGCCGTTGAACGCGCATGCCTACACAGCGGAGGTGCGGCGCACGTACGAGGAGCGGATCCCCGTCGGGCGCATCGCCACCGCGGACGACGTCGCCGGCACGGTGCTGTTCCTGGCCACGGACGCGGCCCGCTACCTGACCGGCCACGAGCTCGTGGTCGACGGGGGCCTCACAATCAACGGAGCGGTAGGTCATGCGGAGGACTGAGGTTCTCGTCGACGATCTCGACCACCCCGAGGGCGTCGCCTGGGACCCCGCCTCCGGTGTCCTGTGGGCGGGCGGCGAGGCCGGTCAGCTCTACCGCGTCGACCTCGACGCCAGGACGTGGAGCGAGGCGGCGCGCGCGCCGGGCTTCGTGCTCGGCATGGCGGTCGACGGACGGAGCCGCCTGGCGGTCTGCTGCGGCGAGGCGCTCTGCGTCTACGACGGGGCGGTGAGGACGCTCCACGACGGGTTCACGCAACCGAACTACGCGGCCTTCGCGCCCGACGGGACGCTCTACTTCTCCGACTCGGGGCACTGGGCGCGCGACAACGGCCGTGTGCACCGCCTCGACGTGGACGGCACGCTCGACGTCTTCTCCGACGGCCTGCCGCACTTCCCGAACGGGTGCGCGGTCTCGGCGGACGGGGCGTTCCTCTGGATGGTCGAGAGCTATCGGCCGGCCCTAAGCCGATTCGACCTCGCGACCGGAGCGGTCGAGGAGGTGGTGCGGCTTCCGGGCACGGTGCCCGACGGCGTCGCGCTCGCGGTCGAGGGCGGCGTCGTCGTGTCCTGCTACAGGCCCGACCGCATCCTCTACGTCGACATGTCGGGCTCCGTCGAGACGATCGCCGAGGACCCGCAGGGGACGCTGCTCGCGGCGCCGACGAACGTCGTCTTCGTCGGGCCCGACCGCGACCGCCTGGTCTCCGCGAACCTCGGGCGCTGGCACCTCACGCTCGTCGACGCCGGCCTCCACGGCGTCCCGCTCCACCATCCTGAGACGTGGGCCGCGGATGCGCATGGCTGAGCCCGTCCCTCGGTACCTGACGATCGAGCAGTCGCTCCGCGCGCGTGTCGGGGCCCTCGAGCCGCACGACCGGATGCCGTCCGACGCGCAGCTCTGCGAGGAGTTCCACGTCTCGCGGATGACCGCTCGCGGCGCGGTGCAGCGCCTCGTGCAGGAGGGTCTCGTCTATCGCGTACCCGGGCGCGGCACCTTCGTCGCGCCGGCGCGGGCGAGCCGGACGGCGAGTCGGATCCTGTCGTTCAGCGACGAGATGCGCCGCTCCGGGCGCGCCCCCCGGTCGCGCGTCGTGGAGCGACTCGTCCGTCCGGCGACGCCGGAGGAGGGGCGGCGGCTCGACACGGTCGACGTCCTCGTGCTGCGCCGCGTACGGGCGGCGGACGGTGAGCCGGTCGCCCTCGAGACCGCGGTCTTCTCCGTCGAGCGGGTGCCGCCGCTCCTCGAGGCCGACCTGGAGGCCGAGTCGCTGTTCGACACACTCGCGGACGCAGGTCTCGTCCCGACGGCGGGCCACGCCGTGATCACGGCGGAGGGGGCGAACGCGGAGGACGCGCGGCTGCTCGGCGTGCGCAGGGGGTCGCCGCTTCTCGTCGAGCGGCGGCTGATCACCGACCAGGACGACGCGCCGCTCGAGCTCACCGAGAGCCGCTACGTCCCGGAGCGCTACGACATCGACGTCGACTTCGAGGTGGAGCTCTCTCGATGAGGCCCGCAGCGAGATGGAGGTGAGGCCGTGAAGCTCGGACTGATGACCGCCGCGTTCCCCGACCTGTCGCTCGACGAGGTCGCCGCATGGGCCGCGGCCAACGGCTTCGAGATGCTCGAGGTCGCGTGCTGGCCTGCCGGCGAAGGCGAGAAACGCCGCTACGCCGGAGTGACGCACGTCGACGTCGACGCGCTCGACCCGGACGCGGTGGACGCGACCCTCGAGCGCCACGGCCTCGAGATCTCCTCGCTCGCCTACTACCCGAACAACCTGCATCCCGACGACGGCGAGCGCGAGGCAGTCAACGCGCACCTGCGCAAGGTGATCGACGCGGCGCAGGCGCTCGGCGTCGACACCGTCGGCACGTTCGTCGGCAACGACAAGGACCGGCCGGTGCCGGAGAACCTGGAGCGCTTTCGCCGGGTCTGGCCTGCCCTTGTCGCCCACGCGGGCGAGCGCGGCGTCCGGATCGCGATCGAGAACTGCCCGATGATCTTCTCCTACGACGAGTGGCCCGGCGGCAACAACCTCGCCTGGTCGCCGGCGATCTGGGACGAGATGTTCACGGCGATCCCCGACGCGAACTTCGGCCTCAACTTCGATCCGTCGCATCTCGTGTGGCTGCAGATCGACTACGAGCGGGCCGTGTACGACTTCGGCGAGCGGATCTTCCACGCGCATGCGAAGGACCTCGAGATCCGGCGCGAGGGCCTCTACCGGCAGGGGACCTTCTCCGGGGGCATCGGCTGGCAGGTGCCGAGGATCCCCGGCCTCGGAGAGGTCGACTGGCCGAGGTTCGTCGCCGCGCTCTACGCCGTCGGATACGACCACGTCCTCTCGGTCGAGCACGAGGACCGGAAGTTCGAGGGGACGCAGGAGCTCGTCGAGCGCGGGTTCCTGGTCGCGCGGAACACGTTGAAGCCGCTGCTCGTCTGATCAGGGCACGAGGACGTACTTGACCCCGACGCCGGCGCGGGTGTCGGCGAACGCCTCCTCCCATCGCTCGAGCGGCACGGCGGCGGAGAGGAGCGGATCGAGCGCCACCGCGTGCGACTCGACGAGCCCCAGGGCGCGCCGCCACGAGGCGCTCGTCGAGGCGTTGCCCGAGGTGACCGTGAGCTCCTTGAAGCAGACCAGGTCGAACGGGATCGAGACGGGCTTGCCCGCGAGCCCGATCTGGACATAGCGCGCACCGCCGCGCGCGGACTCGAACGCGAACCGCATCCCTGCCGCCTGGCCGGAGCACTCGACGACGACGTCGAACTCGCCGGGGGGCTCGTCCTCGGTCGTGGACGTCGCGCAGCCGAGCCTCGCCGCGAGGGCGAGCCGTTCCGAGTCGCGCGGAACGCCGCGCACGTGCACCCTCGCGTCCGCCGCCCTCGCAACCTGCGCAGCGAGCAGCCCGACCGGACCGGGCCCGACGACGAGCACCTCGTCGCCACCGCCGACGACCCCGTCGGGGAGCGACTGGCAGCAGCAGGCGAGAGGCTCGGTCATCGCCGCGGCGGTGCCGTCGAGCCACTCGGGGATCCGATGGAGATTCTCGACCGGGACCTCGACGCGCGGCGCGAAGCCGCCGTCGACCGCCGAGCCGATCGAACGCCGCTCGGGGCAGAGGTTCCGGCGTCCCGCGCGGCACCACGCGCACCGGCCGCAGGTCGAGAAGTAGGTCTCCGTGACGACGCGTGCGCCGAGCCAGCCGCCGTCGACCCCCTCTCCGAGCTCGCCGACGACGCCCGACACCTCGTGCCCGAGCGTGACCGGCGGACGGGAGGGGAACTCGTCGTCCTCGATGTGGAGGTCGGTGCCGCAGATGCCCGCCGCCGAGACGTCGAGCACGACGTGGCCCGGGCGCGCGGAGGGCTCCGGCCGCTCGGCGAGGGCGACATGGCCGCGCCCGGCCTCGAGCTTGGCGACCCCGAGCACGGTCAGGTGGCCGAGCTCGTGCGGGCGTAGATCGCGGCGAGCCCGAGCACGATCAGGCCGTACAGGATCTGGCGCGTCGCCTGTGAGGCGTTCAGGATCACGAGCAGCGAGTCCAGCACCGTGAGTATCAGCGCGCCGAAGATCGTCCCGGCGTAGCCGCCCGAGCCACCGAAGATCGACGTGCCGCCGATCACCACCGCGGCGACCGACGGCAGGAGGAACGGGGCGCCGATCCCGAGGTCGGCGGCGTTGTTGAAGCCGACCAGGAGGATCCCCCCGAGCGCGGAGAGGACGCCGCACATCGCGTAGACGAAGAGCTGCACCTGCCAGACCCGCACGCCGCCGAGGCGCGCGGCGACGGGGTTGTCCCCGACCGCGTAGATCATCCGCCCGATGCCGCTGTACCGAAGCCCGAGGATGATCACCGCCGCGACGGGCGCCCAGATGAAGAGGTCGTACGGGATGTACGTCAGCACCCGCTGGGAGCCGAGCGTGGCGACGAAGTCGGGCACGAGCGCGGTGAACTGGCCCTGCGCCTCGACGGTCAGCAGGCCGAGCGTGATCACCGAGACCCCCAACGTCATGATCAGCGGGTTCACCCGGAAGATCGAGACGCCGACGCCGTTGACGAGCCCGATCAAGAGGCCCACGCCGAGCGCGAGCGCGATCGACTCCGCGGCGCCGTGCGTGCCGACCCGCGAGACCGTGAACGCCGCCGCGGTCGCGGTGGTCGCGACGGAGAGGTCGACGCCGCCGGTGAGCATGACGAGCGTCTGCCCCGCCGCGATGAGGCCGAGCACCGCCGCGTAGAGGAACGTCGTCGAGAGCTGCTTCGGCGTTGCGAACGCGTGCCCGGACTGCACCCGGTTGACGATGTCCGTCGCGATGAACAGCCCGACGAAGACGAAGGTGAGCACGATCGCGGGGTTGTCCCCGAGCAGGCGTCGGACCTCGAGCTTCCGCGTCTCCGGAACCGGTGTCGTCGTCACGTGCCCGACTTCCCCTTCTGCCGGAACGCGAGCGCGCCCAGCATCATCACGACCACGATCAGCGTCCCCTGGATCACCTGAGCCCAGTTCTGGTCGACGCCCTTGATGATCAGCACCGTCTTGACGAGCGTCAGGACGAACGCCGCCGCGATCGGGCCGATGAGCCCACCCACGCCGCCGAGGAGCGAGACGCCTCCGAGGACGACCGCGGCGACGGAGTTGAGGGTGTAGATGTCGCCGGCGTGCGGGTCGCCGAGACCCGACGCCATCGTCAGCGCGAGCCCGCCGAGCGCCGCGAACGTGCCGCTCAGCGCGTACGCGGCGATGCGGGTGCGGGCGACGTCCACGCCTGCGAGGTACGCGGCGTTGCGGTTCGAGCCGATCGCGTAGAGCGCGAGCCCGAGGCGCGAGCTCCGGATCGGGAGCCAGACCACGGCGACGACGACGATCAGGATCACGAGCGCCGCGGGCACCCACGTCGTGAAGACGGTGTCGACCGTGACGAGCGTCCCGAGGCGGGGCGGGATCCCGCCTCCCGGGATCGTCATCACCGCGAGGGCGGCGCCGGCCCAGACGAACAGCATCGAGAGGGTGACGATGATGTCCGCCACGCGCGTCACGACGATGAGCGTCCCCGTGAGCGCGCCGGCGAGCGCCCCGCCGAGCACGATCAGGATCATGAAGAAGATCGCCTCGCGGAGGCTCATCGTCACCATCCACCGGGCGGCGACGACGTTGACGAGGGCCATCAGCGAGCCGATCGAGAGGTCGATCCCGCCGGAGATGATCGCGATCGCCTGGCCGCAGGCTGCGAAGGCCAGCGGCATCGCGTCGATGGCGACCGACTGGACGTCGAACGGGCCCCAGGGGACGGCCGTGCTCGAACGCCAGTAGAGGACGATGACGAGCAGCAGCACGAACACGCCGACCGTCCACCCGTGCCGCCGCGCCAGGCGGCGGGCGTCGAGCTGCCGGCGGGCTCCGTCGAACGCGGTGGCGGCGCGCTCGCTCATGCCCGCTCCGGCACCGGCAGAGCCGTCACCTCTGCACTCGGGTCGCCTCCGTCGAGCCTACGGCTCATGCCGCGGCCCCTTCGTCCTCGACGAGGCCGTGCATCGCGCGGAGCAGCGCGCCCTCGTCGGCTGCGGCGCCCGGCAGCTCGGCCGTGATCCGCCCGCCGTACAGCGTGAGCACGCGGTCGCAGACGAGCGGGAACTCGGCGAGCTCGCTCGAGAAGAAGAGGATCGCCGCGCCGTCGTCGGCCAGCCCGCGGAGCAGTGCGTAGATCTGGCGTTTCGTGCCGACGTCGATGCCGCGTGTCGGGTCGAAGCAGAGCATCGTACGAAAGCCCGAGGCGAGCCAGCGGGCGATCGTCACCTTCTGCTGGTTGCCGCCCGAGAGGCGTCGCACCTGGCGCGCCGCGCGCGTGTCGATGTCGAGGGCCTCGATCGCGTCGCGGACGCGGCGGCCCTCGTCGCGCATCGAGATCGGGCCCCAGTGGCGCGCGCTGTTGTAGCGAGGCGCCGCGATGTTCTCCCTGACCGAGCGCTGCGGCAGCAGCGCGTGGAGGCGATCGGCGGGGACGAGGACGAGGCCGGCGCGGATCGCGTCGTACGGATGCCTCGGCTTGAGCGGCTTTCCGGCGACCCGGATCTCGCCGGCCGAGGCGGGGACGGCGCCGGCGAGCGCGTCGAAGAGCTCGCCCTGTCCCTGTCCCTCCAGCCCCGCAACCCCGAGCACCTCGCCGGCGGAGAGCGAGAACGAGACGCCGTGCACGCCGGGCGTCGTCAGCTCTTCGACCTCGAGCGACGGCGTCTCCCCGGACGACTCGCGCGCGCCCCGGAGAGCAGTCGGCTGCTCGGCGGCTTCCACGGCCGCGCGCGCGACCTCCTCGCCGAGCATGTGCGTGACGATCAGCTCCTCGCCGCCCTCCTCGGGCTCGATCGTCGCGACCGCCCCGCCGTCGCGGAGGATCGTCGCGCGGTCGCAGGCCTGGATCACCTCGTTGAGGCGGTGGGTGATGAAGAGGACGGAGTGCCCGCGCTCCCGCTGGTTGCGCATCGCGACGAACACCCGCTCCGCGAGGTCTGACGGCAGCGCCGCGGTGATCTCGTCGAGGAGCAGCAGTCGCGGCGCGCGCGCGAGCGCACGGGCGAGGTCGACCATGCGGAGAGTCGGGAGCGGCAGGTCGCCGACGAGCGCCCCGAGGTCGACGGCGAGGTCCATCGACGCGAGCTCGCGCCGGACGGCGTCCACGTCGCTCCGCGTCATCCGCAGGTTGGCAGAGACCGTGAGGTCGGGGACGAGGGCGGGGTCCTGGAAGACCGGCGCGAGGCCGATGCGTGCGGCGCTCGAGGGGGAGCGGACGCGGACGTTCCGGCCGTCGACCGCGATCGTGCCGCCGTCGGCCTGGAGAACGCCGGTCAGGATCTTGACGAGAGTGCTCTTGCCGGCGCCGTTCGCGCCGAGCAATGCGTGCACCTCGCCCGGCTCGACGACGAGGTCGGCCGAGCGCAGGGCGACCACCGGGCCGAACCGCTTCGCCACGTCGCGGGCTTCCATGAGGTGTTCGGCCATGACGGTCGGGTGAGTGTGCCGGGGCGGCCCGGAGGCCGCCCCGGCTCGGAGCTCGCTTTACGGCCCCTTGCAGCCGAAGAGGTCGTTCGTGGAGTACGTGGTCCACGGCTTGATCTGCAGCCGTGCGCTGTAGGTCGGCGCGCGGCTCGGCGAGTAGTTCGCCTTGATGCTCTTCTGGTCCTTCGGCATGGCCCAGACGAGCGGGGTCAGCTTGACCCACTTCGGCACCTTCTGGCCCTGCAGCAGCTTGATCGCCACCGCCGCGCCCGCGCCACCGATCGTGGCGGGGTTCGTGACGGCTGCGGCCTGCAGCTTCGGGTACTGCGCGATCATCTGGTGGAGGAACTCGTTGTTGTCCGCACCGACGATCGGGACGAGCGGCTTGCCCGCCGTCTTGAAGGCGCGGATCACCGTGTAGTCGGCGCCCGAGTTCCACACGCCGTCG
>DASXAW010000083.1:0-9413 GCA_036406535.1 Gaiella sp. | reverse complement strand
GAGCTCCTTAGCCCTGCCGTTGCTTGTGCCGGGGGTTCGTGCAGATGACCATGGTGCGCCCGTGCCGCTTGATCACGCGGCACCGCTCGCACATGGGCTTGACCGAGGGACGGACTTTCAACGTATGGCTCCTGAGCTGGTCGGCTACTTGAGGCGGAAGGTGATGCGGCCGCGGGTGAGGTCGTAGGGCGACAGCTCGACCTTCACCCGGTCACCCGGGAGGATCCGGATGTAGTGCTTGCGCATCTTTCCCGAGATCTTCGCGAGTACCGTCTGGCCGCCCTCGAGCTCGACGCGGAACATCGTGCTCGGCAGGGCTTCGACGACCTCGCCCTCGACCTCGATCTTCTCTTCCTTGACTGCCAACCGACTCCTCGCGCAGGGTTCGCGCCCTGCCCGTCGTGGGTGTTCATGATGAGATCCGCGCACACCGAAAGGTGTCCGCGCGGGCTCCGTACTGTAGCAGGGAGTCTTCCGCCCGGGGACGCACGAGTAGGTCGCTCTCCCTGATCGACCAGCCCTGCGGTCGCAAGCGCATCGGGTCTATCCTCGGTGGGTTGAGCCCGGCAACCGCAGCGGCCCGCACCGAGGGCGCGCTCTTCGAACGTCTCCAGAGCTGGCGCAAGACGAGCCCCGCGCATCTCGCGTCGTATGCGATCCAGATCGGCCTCGTCGCCGTGCTCTATTACGTCGCTGCGCGGATTGGCCTTCGCCTCGGCTACGTCCACGGCACGGTGACGGCGTTGTGGCCGCCGGTCGGCGTCGGGATCGCCGCGCTCGTGATCGGTGGCCCACGCCTCTGGCCCGCCATCGTGGTCGGCGACCTCCCCGTCGCCGCCTCTTCGACGCCGTGGGGCACCCATCTCGGCCAGACGATCGGAAACACGCTGGAGGTGCTCGTCGCGGCCGTGCTCTTCGTTCGGCTGACCGGCCGGCGGACCGATTTCGAACGAGTCTGGGACGTACTCGTGCTCGTCGTCTGCGCGGCCCTCGGCACGCTGATCAGCGCAGTGTTCGGGGTCGTCTCGCTGCGGCTCGGGCACGTGATCACGGCGGGCGAGTTCGGCAGCGTCTTCCGCACCTGGTGGCTGGGGGACTTCTCCGGCGCCCTCGTGTTCGCGCCGCTCGGGCTCGTCTGGGTCACGCGACGCTCGTGGCACATATCACGACAACGCCTGGCCGAAGCAACGATCTTGCTGGCAACTCTCCTCGTCCTGATCGAAGTGCCCTCGCAACAGGACGTCCCCTACGTCGTCTTCCCGACCCTCATCTGGGCCGCGCTCCGCTTCGGCCCGACCGGGGCAGCCACCGCGGTCGCCATCGCCTCGGTCCTCACGGTCTGGAACACCGCGCAGGGCTCGGGACCGTTCGTGCGCGAGTCCATCACCCACAGTCTGCTCGCGACCCAACTGTTTGTCGCGGTCGCAGCACTGACGTCGCTCGTGCTCGCTGCCGTGACCGCCGAGCGATCGGCGAGCGAAGGGGCGCAGCGCCAACTCGCCGCCGAACAGGCCGCGTTGAGACGAATCGCGACGCTGGTCGCGGGCGGCACGGAGCCCGACCGTGTATTCGGGGAAGTCACCGCCGAGGCAGGCAAGACAATCGGAGCGAGCGCCGCAAGCCTCGCACGGTTCGACTCGGGCAACACCGCGACGGTCATCGCAGCCTGGAGCCGAACCGGTGCGCTGGCCTTCCCCGTCGGGTCGAGCATCACCCTCCACGACGGGGGAGTGCTCGCGACGGTTCGGCACACGGGCGAACCACAACTGGCGGAGCACGGCCAGCTCGCCGGGCCCGTCGTCGGACGCATCGCGAGCTTCGGCTATGACTCAGCCGCCGCCGTGCCGATCAGACTCGGCGGGAAGGTCTGGGGCGCGCTCGTAGCCGCAGGTCAAGGCGAGGCGTCGTTTCCGATCGGGAGCGAACACCGGCTTGCGGATTTCGCGGACCTCGTCGCCCAGGCACTGGCGAACGCGGATGCATACCGGAAGCTCGCCGATTCCCGAGCAAGAATCGTCGCGGTATCCCACGACGAACGGCGCCGGCTGGAGCGGAACCTGCACGACGGCGCGCAACAACGACTCGTTACGCTGGCGCTTCAACTGAGGCTGGTCAGGAACGCCGTCGAGGAGGACACCGGGACGGCGGCAACCCTGGTCGGGCAGGCAGACGACGAGCTCAGACACGCCCTCGACGAGCTACGCGAGCTCGCCCGCGGGATCCATCCGGCGACGCTCACCGTGGACGGGCTCGAGAGGTCGCTCGCCGGGCTGACCGAACGAGCGCCGATACCCGTTCACCTCACGTGGGTCCTTCCCACGGATCGCCTGCCCGAAGCCGTGGAGGTGGCGATCTACTATCTCGTCGCCGAAGCGATCACGAACGTCGCGAAGTACGCGGATGCGTCACGAGCAACGGTCGTCGTCGAGCGAGGCGGGAGCAACGGCCACGTCAAGGTCGCCGTGGAGGATGACGGCATCGGAGGCGCGGATCCCGAGAACGGAACCGGCCTCGTGGGCCTGGCAGACCGCATCGAGGCGCTGGGCGGGCGGCTCGACATCGACAGCCCGCGCGGTCGAGGCACGCGCCTCGTCGCCGATATTCCCTGCGACTGAAGGCGGGGGCGCGGCGGCGGTTCGTCGTGCAGGTCGGAGTGGCGCGTCTGCGAAACCGCGCCGACGGGCGTGCGTCAGGCGGACGCTCGGTGGTCGAGGCCCGCGAAGCTCTCGCGCTCGGTCGCGATCCCGACGCGCGGCGTGAGGATCCGTGGGCCGTCGGGAAGGATCGCCACCGTGTGCTCGAAGTGCGCCGCGAGCGAGCCGTCCGCGCTCGAGATCGTCCAGCCGTCCTCGGCGAGCACGACCTCGGGGCCGCCCATCGTGATCATCGGCTCGATCGCGATCGTCATGCCCTCCGACAGCCGCGGACCGCGCCCGGGCTCGCCGAAGTTCGGGACGTGCGGGTCCTCGTGGTAGTGACGGCCGACGCCGTGGCCGACGAGGCTCTTCACGATCGAGAACCCCGCCTCCTCGACGAGCGTCTGCACCGCGTGCGAGATGTCGCCGATCCGGTTCCCGAGCCGAGCCTCCGCGATCCCCGCTGCCAGCGCGTCCTGGCACACGTCGAGCAGGCGCTGCGCCTCCGGGTCGACGACGCCCACTCCGAAGGTGTATGCGCTGTCCGCGATAGCCCCGTCGAGGGTGACCCCGACGTCGATGGTCACGAGGTCGCCCTCCTCGACGACCCGGCCGTCGGGTATCCCGTGCACGACGACCTCGTCCACGGAGATGCAGATCGCGCGCGGATAGCCCCGGTAGCCGAGCGACGTCGGGAAGCCGCCGTTCCCGCGGATGAACGCGTCCGCGGCGTCGTCGAGCTCGAGGGTCGTGACGCCCGGCTGGATGCGCTCACCGACATGGGCGATCGTCTGCGCGACGAGGTCGCCGGCTCGCGCGATCCGCGCGATCTCGGCGGCGCCTTTGCGGATGATCACGCGACCGCCTCCTCGTCGAGGAGCTCGAGCGCCTGCGCGATCTCGGTCGCGACCTGCTCGATCGAGCGCTCCGCGTGGAGCGGGACGAGCTTGCCCGTCGCCCGGTAGCGCTCGACCACGGGCTCCGTCTGGTCGTGGTAGATCGCGAGGCGGCGTGCGATCGCCTCGGGCGTGTCGTCGTCGCGCCCCTCGTCCTTCGCGCGCCCGCGCAGCCGCTCGACCGCGACGTCGTCGGAGATGTCGAAGAAGAGCACGGCGTCGAGCTCCCGGCCGATCTCGGCGAGCATCGCATCGAGGGCCTCCGCCTGGGCGAGATTCCGTGGGAAGCCGTCGAGCACGAATCCCCTCTCGGCATCCGGCTCGGCGAGCCGCTGGCGGATGAGCGAGACCGTCATGTCGTCGGGCACGAGGTCGCCCGAAGCGAGGATCGGCTCGACACGGCGACCGAGGTCGGTGCCGGCCGCGATCGCGTCGCGGAACATCTCGCCGGTCGAGACGTGCGGGATCCCGTGCGTCTCCGAGAGGCGCGCCGCCTGCGTGCCCTTTCCGGACCCCTGCGGCCCGAGCACGAGCAGGTTCACGATCCGCCCCCAGAGGCAGCAAGGGGCGGGATGCGACCCGCCCCGCCGACCACCGCTTCGCGCGGCATCAGCGGAGGAACCCCTCGTAGTTGCGCATCATCATCTGCGACTCCATCTGCCGCATCGTGTCGAGCGCGACACCGACCGCGATCAGCACCGACGTGCCGCCGAGGGCGCGCGAGGTTGCCTGCGAGAAGCCGCCGTACCGGATGAAGAGGCTCGGCGCGACGGCGACCGCGGCGAGGAACAGCGAGCCGGGCAGCGTCAGGCGCGTGAGCACGCGGTCGAGGTACTGCGCCGTCGGCGGACCCGGCCGGATGCCGGGGATGTATCCGGAGTGCTTGCGCAGGTTGTCGGCCTGGTCGACCGGGTTGAACTGCACGGCGGTGTAGAAGAACGTGAACACGATGATCATCCCGGCCTCGATCAGGAGGTACAGCCAGTCGCCGGGCTGGAAGTACGTGTTGACGAAGTCCTGGGTCGCGGGGAAGTACTGCGCCATGGTCGGCGGGAATGCGAGGACGGCCGCGGCGAAGATGACCGGGATCACGCCCGCCATCAGCAGGCGCAGCGGCATGTAGGTCGAGCCACCCGAGGTCATCCGGCGCCCCACCATGCGCTTCGCGTACTGGATCGGGATTCGGCGCTGCCCCTCCTGCACGAACACGACCGACGCGACGATCCCGAGGGCGATGAGCGGGAAGAAGATCCGCTCCATCGGGCCGCCGTTCCACCAGGCCGTGACGCCGAGCGGGAGGCTCGTGAGGATCGACGCGAAGATGAGGATCGAGATGCCGTTCCCGATGCCGCGCTTCGTGATCTGCTCGCCCATCCACATCAGGAGCGTCGAGCCGACCGTGAGCGTGACGATGATCAGCACCATCCGCCCCGCATTCGCCTCGAGCACGCCCTGGTTCTTGAAGAGGAACGCGTACCCGAGCGCCTGCGCGGCCGAGAGCACCACCGTGAGGTAGCGCGTGTACTGGTTGATCTTCGCGTACCCGGACTCGCCCTCCTTCTGCAGTTCCGACAGCCGCGGCACGACCACGGTCATGAGCTGGATGATGATCGACGCCGTGACGTACGGCATGATCCCGAGCGCGAAGACCGAGAACTGCGAGAGCGCGCCGCCGGAGAACAGGTTGAGCAGGTTGAAGATCCCGCCCGTCCGCGAGAGGTACTGGTCGATCGAGTCGGCGTTGACGCCCGGCGACGGGATCCACGACCCGAGGCGGTAGAGCGCGAGGATCAGCGCGGTGAAGAGCAGCCGGCGCCGGATCTCCGGCACACGCCAGGCGTTGGCGAGCCACGTGAGCATCGCGTGGGCGCCGCGCCAGGCGCGGCGGCTAGACCTCCTCCTCGGTCTCCGCCGACTCGCCGTCGGCGTCGTCCGCGGGCTCTGCGTCCTCGTCGGCCGCGTCGGCGGCGGGCCGCCGCTTCGGCTGCTTCTTCGGACGCGGCACGGGCTCGCCGCGCAGCCAGGTCACGGACCCGCCGGCGGCCTCGATCTTCTTCTTCGCGGTCTTCGAGAAGCCGTGCGCCGAGACGGAGAGGGCCTTCGAGAGCTCACCCACGCCGAGCACCTTCACGTCGACCGAGACCTTGCGGATCAGCCGCCGCTGCTTGAGCGTCTCCGGCGTCACCTCGGCGCCCGCGTCGAAGCGGTCCTCGAGGTCGCGCAGGTTCACCGGCTGGGTGTAGGTCCGGAACGGCCCGATCGGCATTGCGTCCGCGGACGTGTTGCCGCGCAGCTTGCCGAGCCGCATGTCGATCGGCATCTGGCCGCCCTCGAACCCCGCCGGCATCTTGTGCGAGCCGGAGCGGGCCTTCTGGCCCTTGAGGCCGCGACCCGCGTAGCGCCCCTTGCCGGAGCCGAGCCCGCGGCCGATGCGCTTGCGCGCGCGGCGCGGCTGCGCCGGCTTCAGCGAGTGGAGGTTGAGCTCGTCGGCCATCTGGCTAGTCGTCCTTTCCCTTCGCGGCCGTCTGCTCCACCGAGACGAGGTGGGCGACGTGGCGGAGCTTGCCCTCGAGCTCCGGCCCGAGCGCGTGCTCCGCGGTCTTGCCGATCCGACCGAGGCCGAGCGAGCGGAGGGTGCCCCGGTGCTTCTGCGTCTGCCCGATCGACGAGCGGGTCTGCGTGATGCGAACCGTGGTCACGACTCCACCGCCTCGGGCTCGGGCTCAGCGGCCTCGGCGGACGCGTCGGCAGCAGTGTCGGCGGCGGGGGTCTCGGCGGCAGCCTGCTCCCCGGCCCGCGGCGCGCGCGGGAGCGGAAGCACCTCCATGACGGACTTGCCGCGCGAGCGCGCCACGTCCTCCGGGCGGCGCAGCCGCTTGAGGCCGTCCACCGTCGCCTTCGCCATGTTGATGGGGTTGGTGGTGCCAAGGCTCTTCGCGAGCACGTCCCGGATCCCGGCGAGCTCGAGCACCGCGCGGACGCCTCCGCCGGCGATCACGCCCGTCCCCTCGCTGGCAGGGCGGAGGACGACCCGGGCGGCGTCGAACGCGCCCGTGATCTCGTGGGTGATCGTCGTCCGGTGCTTCGGCACGGTGAAGAGGTTCTTCTTCGCGTCGTCGACCGCCTTCGAGATCGCGAGCGGCACCTCGCGTGCCTTCCCGTACCCGACCCCGACCCGATCGACCTCGTCGCCGATCACCACGAGCGCCGTGAACGAGAACCGCCGGCCGCCCTTGACGACCTTCGCGACGCGGTTGATCTCGATCACGCGCTCCTTCAGCTCGCGCGACTCCGAAACTTCGACGACGCCCATCAGAACTTGAGTCCCTCCTTGCGCGCGCCCTCGGCGAGGGCTTTCACGCGTCCGTGGTAGAGGTAGCCGCCGCGGTCGAAGACACACCTGCGAACGCCGGCCTTGATGCCCGCCGTCGCGAGCGCTCGGCCGACCGCCTCGGCCTGCTCGGTCTTCGTGCCCTTCGACGGCCGCTGCTGGAGCCAGCTCGCCGAGGCCACCGTGCGGCCCGCCTCGTCATCGACGAGCTGCGCGAAGATCCCGCGGTTCGAGCGGAACACGACGAGCCGCGGCCGCTCGGCCGTGCCGGACACCTTCCCGCGCACCCGCCGATGGCGGCGGAGGCGTGCTTCGCGAACGCTCGTGCTCATGCCCGCTTCCCGACCTTTCTGCGCACCTGCTCGCCCTGGTAGCGGATCCCCTTGCCCTTGTAGGGCTCGGGCGGGCGGACCTTGCGGATCTCCGCGGCGGTCTGGCCCACGACCTGCTTGTCCGTGCCCTTCACGATCACCTGCGTCGGCTGGGGCACGTCGAACGAGATGCCCTCGCGCGGCGTGATCGTGACCGGATGCGAGAACCCGACCGCGAGCTCCAGGTCCGAGCCCTTGAGCTGGGCGCGGTACCCGACGCCCTGGATCTCGAGGTGCTTCTCGAAGCCCTTCGTGACGCCCTCGACCATGTTCGCGACGAGCGTGCGCGTGAGGCCGTGGAGCGCGCGATCGTCGCCGCGTTCCGTCGGGCGCGTCACCGTGACGACGCCGTCCTCCTGCGAGATCGCCATGCGCGCCGGGACGCGCTGCGAGAGCGTGCCGAGCGGGCCGGTCACGGTGACCGAGCCGCCGGGCGACACCGCGACGGTGACGCCGTCGGGGATCTGGATTGGTGCTCTTCCGATTCTGCTCATGGTCGGTCTTTTGCTCTTCTAGGTGATTTCGCGAAGCGAAAGCACGGTTACCAGACGAAGGCGAGCACCTCTCCGCCGACGCCGCGCTCGGCTGCCTGGCGGGTCGTGATCACGCCCGTCGAGGTGGACAGGATCGCGGTGCCGAGCCCGCCGAGGACGCGCGGGAGGCGGTCCTTCTTCGCGTAGACGCGGCGCCCCGGCTTCGAGACGCGCTTCAGGTCGGTGATCACCCGCTCGCGGTTGCGTCCGAACTTGAGCTCGATCACGAGCTGGTTCACCGGCTCGGCCTCGACGACCGAGTAGCCCTTGATGTACCCCTCGTCGTGGAGGAGGCGCGCGATCTCCTCCTTCATCCGCGAGGTCGGCATCGAGACGGTGTCGTGCATCGCGCGGTTCGCGTTGCGGATCCGGCTCAGCATGTCTGCGATCGGGTCGGTCAGCATTTCGTCTCTCCTACCACGAGCTCTTCGTCATGCCGGGGATCGCGCCGTCGTGTGCGAGGTCGCGCAGGCAGATCCGGCAGAGCTTGTACCTGCGGTAGACGGCCCGCGGCCGGCCGCAGCGGTTGCAGCGCGTGTACGCGCGCACGGCGTGCTTCGGGGCGCGCTTCTGCTTCACGCGGAGCGAGGTCTTGGCCACTAACTGTCCCTTCTGCGCTCGGCGGCGAACGGCAGGCCGAGCGCGCCGAGAAGCGCGCGGGCGTGCTCGTCGTTCGCCGCGTTGGTGGTGATTGCGACGTCGAGGCCCCGGATCGAGGGGACGGAGTCGTAGTCGATCTCGGGGAAGATGATCTGCTCGCGGATGCCCAGCGAGTAGTTCCCGCGCCCGTCGAACGAGCCGGGGTCGAGCCCGCGGAAGTCGCGGATCCGCGGCAGCGCGATCGAGACGAGGCGGTCGAGGAACTCGTACATCCGCGCACCACGCAACGTCACGCGGGCGCCGACAGCCATCCCTTCGCGGACCTTGAAGCTCGCGATCGACTTCCGCGCGCGGCGGACCTGCGCGCGCTGGCCGGCGATCGTCGTCAGCTCCTCGATCGCCGCATCGAGCGCCTTTGCATCGGTCTTCGCCTCACCGACGCCCATGTTGAGCGTGATCTTCGTCACCGCAGGGACCTGCATGACCGAGCTGAGCCCGAGCTCCTCCTTGAGCGCGGGCCTGACCTCGTCGAGGTACCGCTGCTTGAGGCGCGGCACGATCGTCTCGACGGCGGTCGCCATCAGCCGTCGATCTCCTGGCCGCAGCCGTCGCGCTTGCAGACGCGGACGCGGACCGTCTCGCCCCCCTTGACTTCCTTGACCGTGATCCCGATGCGCGTCGGCTGCTTGCAGGTCGGGCAGACGATCATGACGTTCGACACGTCGAGTGGCATCGGCTTCGAGACGATCCCGCCCGGGATCATCGTCGCGCCGCCCATGCGCGTCGTGTCGCGCACGGGGCGCGGCTTCGTGTGCCGCTTGCCGATGTTGAGGTTCTCCACGATGACGTGGCGGTCGCGCGGGCTCGCCTGAAGGACCCGTCCCTGCTTGCCGCGGTCCTTGCCGGCGAGCACCTGGACGAGGTCGCCCTTCTTGATTCGCATCGTTGTGGCCATCTGCTCAGAGCACCTCGGGGGCGAGGCTGACGATCTTCATGAAGTTCTTCTCGCGCAGCTCGCGGGCGACCGGCCCGAAGATGCGCGTTCC